>CAYRCM010000100.1:0-20562 GCA_964422715.1 uncultured Myxococcales bacterium
GACACCCGCGGGCACCCCGCTTGCCACGTGGACGTGGCCCTATGCGCTGCCCGCGGCCGTGCAGCGGGAGCACGCGGCCGTCGCGGCGGCGCTCGGGCCCCCCGCCGCCGGGCCGGCGTCCGTCGGGCCGCCCCACGTGCGGGACACGCTGGCCGGGCTGCTCGCCACGGCCGACGAGCGCCTCGCCGCCGGCCTCGCCGACGGTGAGGTCGCCCGGCTCGTCGGCGAGGCGTACGCGCTCCTGCCGGCGGTCCAGCGCGGCGCCGACCCGTTTGGGGGCCGCACGGGCACGCTGCGCAAGTACCACCGCAGCCGCTTCGACGGGCGCTACCACCCCTATCTCGTGCACGTCCCGGCGGCCTATCGGCCCCGCCCCGCGGGTGCCGGCTGGCCGCTCATCGTGGCGCTGCACGGGCAGCGCGCGTCGCTCGAAAAGGCCCTCAAGGAGACGCTCGGCGGCTTTGGCCCGCGCCGGGCGCGGCGCCGGGCCGCGGCACCCCCGCCCGAGCCGCCGCCCGAACCGCCGGCGCTCATTGCGGTCCCGGGCGGCTACGGCCAGACGGGCTCGCGCTACTTCGGCCAGGACGACGTCTTCGCCGTCATCCGAGCCGTCAGCGCGGCCTACGCCGTCGATCCGCGGCGCATCGCGCTCACGGGGCACTCGCTCGGCGGTCTCGGCACGGTGCACCTCGGGCTGCGTCATCCCGACCGCTTCTCCATGCTGGCCCCGGTCGCCGGCTACGCGAGCGTGCGACTCTACGCCGACGTCACGCGGCGCCACCCGCTCTACGCCTTCGAGCCGCCGTTGCTCGACCGCGCCGACGACACGCTCCTCGCGCCAAACGGCCGCGCGTTGCCGCTGCACGCCGTGCACGGCACCCGCGACAACCCCGAGCAGCTCCAGGGGCTCGTCGACGCCTACCGGCGCCTCGGCTACCCCGTGCGTTTCGACCTGCACCGCGCCGGCCACGACACCTACCACGAGGCCTACGGCGACGGCCGACTGGCGCGGGCGCTGGCCAAGGCGCAGAAGCCCGAGCGGCCGGCCGAGGTCGTCTTCGTGAGCCCCTCGCCGCGCGTGCGCTCGGCCTACTGGCTGCGCATCGACGGCTTGCGCGACGTGCGGCTGCCCGCCGAAGTGCGCGGGCGGGTCGTGGCCCCCGGGGCACCGTCCGACCCGCGGGCCGCCCCCTACGACGTGCGCGTCACGACGCGCAACGTCGCGGCCCTCACGCTGCGGCTCGCCGCCGCCCCCCTGCCGGAGGCCGGCGCCCCGCTCAACGTGCGCCTCGACGGCGGGCCGCCGTTCCCGTTTCCGGCGCGTCCGACCGTCGTCCATTTCGTGCGCGCCCCGGACGGCCTCTGGCGGCCGAGCGCGGCGCCGACCGCGCGCCCCGGGGTCAAACGCCCGCGCCTCTCGGGGCCGTTCGACGACTTCCGCTACGACCCGCACGTGTTCGTGTACGGCACCGCCGACCCGCTGCAGACCGACGTGACGCGGCGCCGGGCGCTCGAAGACGCCCGCTACGGCTTCCTCGACCAGATCGACCTGCGCTTCCCGGTCAAGGCCGACAACGACGTGACGCCCGCCGACGTGCGCGACCGCCACCTCGTGCTCTACGGCAACCCCCGCAGCAACCGCGTGCTCGCGCGCCTCGTCGACCGCCTGCCGGTGCAGTTCTTGGAGGGGGCGCTCGTGTTCGGCGGCGAACGCTTCGAGGGACCCGACGTGGGTCTTGCTTTCGTGTATCCGAACCCGGAAAATCCCGCCCGCTACGTCATCGTGCTCGCCGGCACGACTTGGCGCGGCACGCTCTTCACCCGTCACCTGCCCCAGTGGTTGCCCGACTACGTCGTGTTCGACGGGGGCATCCGCAAGGACGTGGGCGGCCGCCTGCTGCGGCCCCGGCAGGTGCGGCGCGGGGGGTACTTCGACGACCGTTGGCAGGTCCCGTGACTGCCGGCAGGAGAAAAGCGATGCGTTCCTATCGCAAGGAACTCACCTTCCACATCCCCGCGCGGGTCGAATTCGTCAACATCACCGCGCAAGTGATCGAGGCCCTCCAGGAAAGCGGCATCCGCGAGGGGCTGTGCCTCGTCAACGCCATGCACATCACGGCGAGCGTGTTCATCAACGACGACGAGCCGGGCCTGCACGGCGACTACAAAGACTGGCTCGAAGGGCTCGCACCCCACGACCCCGCGCGCTATCGCCACAACCGCACGGGCGAAGACAACGGCGACGCGCACCTGAAACGCCAGCTCATGGGCCGCGAGGTGGTCGTGGCGGTGACGGCGGGGCGGCTCGATTTCGGCCCCTGGGAACAGATTTTCTACGGCGAGTTCGACGGCCGGCGGAAAAAGCGCGTGCTCGTGAAGATCATCGGGGAGTAGCGGCCTCGGCCGGCGGCGCTGCGGCCTGCGCCGCCGCCTGCCCGTTCGCCACTGGAAAGACCAGCCCCGCCCCGAGGTACAGCGCGGCCACCCCCAGCAGCAGCCAGCGGAAGCCCACGACGGTGGCGAGCGCCGACGCGGCCACGACGGCCATGACGGCCACCGCTCCGTTGACGGCCCAGGCCCAGGGCACGAGCGCGCGCCGCGCCTCGTCGCCGTGCAGCGCCGTCAACCCGAGCGGGAAGAACATGCCGAGGAAGAAGGCCGGCAACCCCACGAACGCAAACGCGATGCCCGCCCGGACCAGGGTGGGCGCCGGCAGCAGGGCGGCGAGCACCGGGTCGAGTGCGCCCGCGTACAGCCCGAGCAGCCCGGCGACGATGAGCGCCGCCAGCCGCACCGCGCGGCGCGGCCGGGCTGCGAAGCGGCCGCTCACGAAGCTGCCGACCCCCGATGCCACGAGCAGCGCGGCCAATACCAGCGCCGCCGCCACCATGGGGCTCGCCAGAAACAACGTCAGCTTCTGGATGAGCACCATCTCGGCCACCATGAAGCCGAGCCCGAGGGCCGAAAAATACAGCACGGTCTTGGCCTTGCCCGGCGCGGCGCGCACGCCGCGACGGCGCGCGACGAGCGGGATGAGCACGACCAGCAGCCCGAGGCAGAAGGCCTGCGCGAGCGTGATCCACTGGAGCGGCTGCCACCAGAGGTCGAACGGCACGGCGGCGTACCAGCGCTCGGGCTCGGGCGCGTTTTCCTTGAGCCACGGGACGGTCGCCAGTTTCAGAAACGCCTGGAAGAACGGCCGGTCGTCGGTGGTCGGCGTGAGGTCGAACGGGTAGGCGGCAAGCCAGGCCGCCAGCCGCTCGGGCGCCTCGAAGGCCACGACGGCGGCCTCGCGGAACACTTCGCGCGGGATCTGCGTGTACACGTTGGTTTCGGCATCGCTGAGCCCGCTCAGGTACGAGAGGTCGAAGCCGCGCTCGGCCGCAAACTGGCGGATGTGGGCCTGCTGCGCCGCGCTCCACGGCGTGCGCGAGACGAGCGCCAGGCCGTGGAACGTGCTGCGCAGGAACAGAAAATGCGCGCCGGGCTGCCCCACCTCGGGCCAGGCCGTGCGCACGGCGGCCGCGAGCGACACGATGAGGCGTGGGCCGGGCCGCGGCGGTTCGCTGAGCCGCAGCGCCACGGCGAAGACCCCGCGGGGGGTGAGGGCCCGCAGGTCGGCCGCGAGCGCCTCGACCGTGTAGAGGTAGTTCTCGCCCTGCGTCGACGAGCCCGCAAACGACAGCGCCGAGCCTTCGAGGTACGGCACCATCACGAGGTCGAAGGCGCCTTCGGACGTGGCGGCGACGGCGCGTCCGTCGGCGATGCGCACGTCGACCTCCGGCCGGTCGAGCAGCCCGCCCATGGCCTGGCGGTAGGCCGAGCGCAGCAGCGCCACGCGCCGCGCGTCGATGTCGGCCGCCACCACCGCCCGCGCGCCGTGGTAGAGCGCCTCGCGCACCGGTGTGCCGCCCCCGAGCCCGATGATGAGCACGCGCGGCGCCGGCACGAGCCCGTAGGGCAGGGCCGTCAGCGAGTAGTCGAAGAAGCGCAGCGCTTCCCGCGGCCGGTCGAGCGAGACACTGCCCGCGCGTTCGCCGTCGACGTACAGGCCCGCATCGACCGGCGGCACGGCGTCCTCGGGGGCCATGTCGGAGAGACCGGGGGCCGAGCGTTCGGCGCTGCTCTCGACAATCTGCACCATGCCGAGCGGCCCCTGGGTGCCGGCCACGACCCGTGCCCCGGTCACTTCGGCTGAGGCCAGCGCGTATTGAATGCCCTTGTACTCCGATATGTTGAGTTCGTACTGGGTGGCGAGCAGCACCAGGCCGGCGCCCGCCGCGAGCCCGGCCACGATGACGACGCGGCCGCGGCGCACGACGAGGGGCGCGACCCCAAGCGCCGCCAGGACCAGCGTGTAGAACGGCAGCCACGCGGGCGGCAGCACGAACAGCGCCCCGAGGGTCAGCAGCGCTCCGCCGGCCGCGCCCACGAGGTCGGCGGCGTAGAGCCGCGCCACCGCCGCCGTCTCGCTCACGAGCAGCAGCCCGACGACGAGCGAGCCGGAGAAAAACGGCAGGAAAGCCGCCAGGTAATAGAACACCACGTAGGTGCCCTGCTCGGGGCTTTGCAGCACCTGCGGCGGGACGAACGGGATGGCGTGCCCGATGAGCCAACAGGCCGGCAGCGCCACGAGGAAGGCCACGCTCGCCGCGTCGAGCCACGGTCCCGGCCGCGCCACCCAGCGGTTGCGCAGAACGGCCAGCAGCGTGCCGCTCACGGCGAAGCCCAGCATGGCCATGCTGATGACCATGGCGCCGAACGACGCGTAGGATTCGATGGCGAACAGCCGCATCAGCGCCAACTGCAGCGCCATGAGGGCCGCGGACAGACCGCCAATGGCAGCGAGAGCCCGTCGGTTGCGGCGCGAAGTCACCGGGAGGCCTCCTCGGCATAGCGTTTCACAAGCGGCGCACCGGAGCGCGCCCCCGCCTTCTGGGGCGGCGCCGCCGCGCGGCCACAGAAAGCGGATTTGGCGCTGCCTGTCAACGATTTGGGGCCCAAGAATCCCGTTGACACGGGTCGGACCTGCGCTATGGTTTGGCCCCGCCGCGACGGCCTTGCATCGCGCACCACGGCCACAGGTCAGGAAAGGAAAAGGGGAATGAAGGGGTCCAAACAGCGTCTTTTTGCGTTCATGGGCGGGGTCGCCGCCGCGCTCGTGTTGTTCACGGGCGGGCCGGCCAAAGCCATCAAGCTCGAAGCCAGCCCCGACTACTTCGTCGACATCCGGGCGTTGCTGCAACCGTGGATCGTTTTCGACAACAACCCGACGTCCCAGACCGATCTCGCGACCGACTTCTACATGCGGCGTACGCGCATCATGCTCGGCGGACAGGTCTCGAAGTGGGTCAGCTTCTTCCTCGAAACCGACCAGCCCAACTGGGGCCGGGGCGGCAACTGGGCCATCGGCGACGGTACGAACGAGATCTTCATCCAGGACGCCTACGTCACCCTCGACTTCCACGAGGCCTTCAAGGTCGACGTCGGCATGCTGCTCATCCCGTTCATCCACCAGTCGCGCCAAGGCGCCACGTCGCTGCACACCCTCGACTACCACGCGGCCCTCATCAAGTACCCCGCCGGCTCGCACAAGGTCTGGCGCGACAACGGCGTCGAGTTTCGCGGGCTTGTCTTCGACAAGAAACTGAGCTACCACCTGGCCGTCACGAACGGCGTCGGCGGCGTCAACGACTTCGACGACGTGCCGCGTTTCTCGGGTCGCATCGCCTACAACGCCTTCGATGCCGAAGACGCCTTCTTCCTCGGCGGCACCTACTTCGGCAAGAAGAAGGTGCTGAGTTTCGGCTTCGCGTTCGACACGCAGCCCGACGCCTTCAACGACCGCAACACCTACTACGCGTTCGGCGCCGATGTCTTCTTCGACATCCCGTTTGGCAAACAAGACCGGCTCTCGGGGCAGGCGGCCTACGTCTACTACGGCCACGACGACAACCCCGACAAGGGTCAGGGCCTGCTCTTCGACATCGGCTATGCCTTCGGACCCTTCGAGCCGCTGCTCGCCCTCGACTGGTGGCGGCCCAACAACGCCGATGAGTTCAAGGCGCAACTGCTCGGCATCCACGCCGGCTTCAACTGGTGGTTCAAGGAACACAACGCCAACGTGAAACTCGACTTCGGGCTCATCAAGGGCGCCGGTCTCGACTTCGAGGACGCCTCGCGCGTCGTCACCATCCAGACCCAGGTGCTGCTGTAGCGCGAGATCCGGCCGGGCGGCGCTCGCGCGACGTCCCCCGCCGCCCGCGTCGTCGCACCGGAAACCATGCGCACGCCGCCCCACGAACCGCAGCCCCCGGCCGAGCCCGCCGCGCCCCCGGGGGCCGGTGCGGCCGGCGCACAACCCGCCCCGGCCCCCGCGGCCGCCCCGCCCCCCACGCTGCGCCAGCGCCTCAGTCGCTACCACCGCCACACGCGCGGCGCCTTCACGGGCTTCCTCATGGGCTTCCCGCTGGCCCTCGCGTACTACGCCTGTGTGCTGGGCGGCATCGAGCCCGACGCCCGCGACGCGTTCATCTCCTTCCAGATCTCCGTCGTTGGCGAAACGGCCTATGCGCTCATCCAGGCGGGCCTGGCGCTCGTTTTCCTCGTGCTCGTGCTCGTGCTGCAGCGCAAGCACCGGTTCGAAGCGCGCTACTTCGTGCCGCTCGTCTTCGAAAGCCTCGTCTACGGGGCCCTCGCCGTCGCCGCCGTGACCGCCGCGCTGCACGCCTTCGACCTCGAGCCGCTCTTCCCGCCGCCCGACAACCGCTGGTTCGCGCTGGCCTCGGCGCTCGGCGAAGCGACCAACGAAGAGACGTTCTTCCGCTGGGTGGCCCTCGAAGTGCTCGTGTGGCTGCTGCACCGCCGGGCGCAGCTGCGCCGCCTCGTGGCGCTGCCCATCGCGCTCGCGTTCGCCACCTTGGTCTATGCGCTGGTCTTGACCTTCGGCATCCAGGCGCCGTCGCCCGAGTGGTCGGTGCTCGCGCGTTTCGCGACCCTCCTCGTGGCGGGCACGTTCTTCGGCATCCTGTATCTCGCGCGGGGCTACACGGTGGCGGCGTACACGCACGTCTTCTATGCCGTTTTCTGGCTCGGCATCCATCCGGTGCTCGTCTGACGTCCGGCCGCCTGCGCGGCGCGGCGGCCCGCCCGGCCCCGCGCAGCAGCCACCGCCTTGCCCCGTCCCGACGCCTGTGGCATACGGGGAACCCGTGAGCGAGGAGCGCCGCTTGCCCGAGGTCCTCGAAGGAACGCTCGAACGCATTCGTTTCGAAAGTGCAACCGGCCACTTCGTCGTGGCCGACCTGCGCGTCGCCGAGCGCGCTCGGCCCGTGCCCATCGTCGGCGAGCTCGTTGGGGTGAGCCCCGGCCAGCCGCTGCGCCTCACCGGCGAGTGGGTCACGAACGAACGCTACGGGCGCCAGTTCCGCTTCACGAACTACCTGCCCATCGTGCCCGCCACGGCTCAGGGTCTCGAACGCTACCTCTCGTCCAGCTTCGTCGAGGGGGTCGGCCCCGCCCTGGCGCACCGCCTGGTGGCCCACTTCGGACCGCAACTACTCAAAGTCATGGAAGAGGAGCCCCGCAGGCTGCGCGAGGTGCCGGGCATCGGCAAGAAGCGCGCCGCCGCCATCGTCGCCGGCTACGCCAAGAACCGCCAGTTGCGCGACGTGCTCATCTTTCTGCACAGCCACGGCATTTCCTCGCTCTTCGCGAACAAGATCCTCGAGACGTACGCCGACCGCGCCGCCGACGTCGTGCGCAACGACCCCTATCGGCTGGCCGTCGACATTCGCGGCATCGGCTTTCTGTCGGCCGACCGCGTCGCGCGTTCGCTCGGGCTGCCGCACGACAGCCTGCCGCGCGCCGAAGCCGGGCTGTTCCACGCGATCGAGGCCGCCGTGCAAGCCGGCCACGTCTACCTGCCGCGCGACGTGCTGCTCCGCGAGGCCACGGCGTTGCTGCAAGTCGACGCGGCCTTGCCCGAACGGGCGCTCACGGCGCTCCAGAGCCGGCGCGCCCTCATCGTCGAGACCCATGCGGCCGAGGCGGCCGTCTACCTGCCGTGGCTCCACCGCGCCGAATGCGAGTGCGCGCAGGCCCTGGCCGTGCTCGCCGGGCCGGCCGATGCCGAACTCGAAAGCCGTGCCGCGGCGCGCCTGCCGCAGGTCGAGCGGAACCTCGGCATCGCGCTCGCGCCCGAGCAACGCAGTGCGCTCCGGGCCGCGCTGCGCCAGCGTCTGCTCGTACTGACGGGCGGGCCCGGCACGGGCAAGACCACCATCGTGCGCGGCATCGTGGCGCTGCTCCGCGCGTTGGGCCTGCGGCCGGCGCTCGCGGCCCCGACGGGCCGGGCGGCCCGCCGCCTCCAGGAAGCGGCCGGCCACGAAGCCCGCACCCTGCACCGGCTGCTCGGCTTTCGCCCGGCCGACGCCAGTTTCGAGCACAACCGCGAGAAGCCTCTGCCCGACGACGTCGTCGTGCTCGACGAGGCGTCCATGGTCGATCTGCCGCTCTTTCGCGCCCTACTGGCGGCCCTCGGCCCCGCGACGCGCCTCATTCTGGTGGGCGATGCCGACCAGTTGCCGTCCGTCGGGCCCGGCATGGTGCTGCGCGATCTCGTGGCGTCCGGCGTGCTGCCGGTGGTCCGCCTCGAACGCATCTATCGCCAGGATGCAGGCAGCGCCATCGTCGACAACGCCCACCGCATCCACGCGGGGCAGTTGCCCGAGTGGCCCGAGCGCGGCGAGCTTTCCGACTGCTACTTCGTCGAGAAGGAGCAGCCGGCCGACGTCGTGCGCGTCATCCTCGAACTCGTGACGAAGGCCATCCCGCGCCGTTTTGGGTTCTCGGCGCAACGCGACGTGCAGGTGCTCACCCCCATGTACCGCGGGCTCGTCGGCGCGACGCACCTCAACGCGCAACTGCAGCAGGCCCTCAACCCCGACGGGGTGCCGCTCGAGGCGGGCGACCTACGCGTCGGCGACCGCGTCATGCAGGTGCGCAACAACTATGAAAAAGACGTGTTCAACGGCGATGTCGGCGACATCGCCGGGCAGCGCGGGGGCGACGTGCTCGTGCGTTTCGACGACCGCGTCGTGCCCTACGCCCGCGCCGAACTCGACCAGCTCGTGTTGGCCTACGCCATCAGCATCCACAAGTCGCAGGGCAGCGAGTATCCCGCGGTCATCGTGCCGCTGCACACGCAGCACGCCCTCATGTTGCAGCGCAACCTGCTCTACACCGCTGTCACCCGCGCGCGGCGCCTGCTCGTCCTCGTCGGCACGCGCCGTGCGTTGCGCCTCGCCGTGCACAACGACCAGCCCGTCCAGCGCCACTCGCGCTTGCGGGCGCGTCTCATCGCTGCCATCGGGCCGCACGTCCCTGGAGCCCCTGAATGAAGCACTTCGACGTCGTGTGGCTCGAACGCCCCGACGGACTCGGCCCCATCCTCGTGCTCGCCGACGAGCCCACCCGCCTCATCGGGCTCGGTCGCGAAGGCCCCCGGGCACCCTTCAAAGCCAGCCGCGTCGTCTGGCGCACCCACGCGGCCGTGGCCGTGGCCGGACACGCCGACCCGGCCGCCGCGCTGGCGTTGGCGGCCTACGAAGACGAAGTACGCCGCCGGGCCCGCACGGTCGATCTCGCGACCCTCTGGGAACTGCTCGTCGACGAGTCCGAAGCGGCCTACACGCTCGAAGGACTGGCCGAACTCGCGTTTGGCAAGGCGAGCCCCGGCGACCGCGACGCGCTGCGCCTGGCACTCGCCGAAGACCGCGTCTACTTCCGCGAGCGGCGCGAGGGCTTCGTGCCGAATGCGCTCCGGGTCGTCGCCGAGAACCGGCGCCAGGCCGAACAGCAGCGGAAGTCACGCGACGCGTTCGAGGCCGCCGTGGCCGCGTTGACCGCGGCCCTCGAAGCGCACGAGAGACTTACCCCCGAACGGCAGGCCGAACTCGCTGAGCCGCTCGCCCTCATCGAGGGCCTGGCGGTGCTGGGGGCCGACTTCCGGCTGCAGCGCCGCGCCGAGGACCTGTTGGCCCGGGTCGTGCCCCACAGCCAGAGCGCCTTCCCCGTCGTTGCCGTCGAAATCCTCGTGCGGCTCGGCGTGTTCGACCCGGACGAAGATCTGCCCGTGCGCCGCCATCGGCTGTCCCGCGAGTTCCCGCCCGCCGTGCAGGCCGAAACGGCCGATGTCGTGCGCCGGGGCTGCCCGCCGTACGGCGAGCGCCGAGACTGGCGCGAACTGCTGACCGTCAGCATCGACGACGCCTACACGACCGACATCGACGACGCGTTCGCCATCGAGGAAGGCCCTGGCGGCGACCTGCGCCTGCACGTGTTCATTGCCGACGTCCAGGCCTTGCTGCCTCGCGACGGGCTCATCGCGGCCGAGGGCGCGCGGCGTGGGGCCACGCTCTACCACCCGCAGGGCCGCTTCCCCATGCTGCCCCCCGAAGTGTCCGAAGGGCTCGCGAGCCTCCAGGCCGGCGTCGACCGACTCGCCGTCGACTTCGCCATCACGCTCGACGCCGCGCATCGGCCCCTCGACTTGCAGATCGACCCGTGCGTCGTGCGCCTCGACCACAACCTCAGCTACGACCGCGTCGACCAGATGCTCGCCGGCGGCGACTGCGCCGACCCCCTCGTGCGGCTGCTGCGGCGGCTTGACGCAGCGGCGCAGGCGTTGCGGGCGGCGCGTCACGACGCCGGTGGCGTCACGATCGAGCGCATCGAGCATCTCGTGAACGTCACGGCCGAGCGGCAGGTCGTGCTGCGGCGCCTCTGCACGGCGGCGCCGGCCCGCAGGCTCGTTTCCGAACTCATGATTCTGACGTGCGGTGCGGCAGGCCGCTACTGCCGCGACAACGCCCTGCCCGCGGTGTTTCGCACCCAGAATCCGCCCGATGCCCCGTTCGACCGTATCAAGGGCGTTGTCTGCGACCCCGTCACGGCCTACCAGTTCCTGCGCCACGTGCCGCGCGCCGGGCTGTCGACGCAGGCCGACCGCCACGCCATGCTGGGCCTCGACGCCTACACCCAGGTCACGTCTCCGCTGCGTCGGTTCCAGGACCTGGTCATGCACCGGCAGCTGCTCGGCTACCTGCGCACCGGGGTGCCGCCGCTCAGCGCGCCCGAGATCCTGGCCGTGTTCTCCGACATCGAAGAGGCCTCCGAAATCTACCCGCGCATCGAGCGTGAAGCGCGCCGGTACTGGACGCTCAAGCACCTGCAGACCGCCCGTCCCGACACCGTCCAGGCCCTCGTCCTGCATCAAGAAGACGACCGCTACGTCGTCGACCTCGTCGACTTCGGGCTGCGCGTCACCGTGCACCCGCGCCACCCGCTGCCCGTCGGCTCCACGGTGCCGCTCATCCTCGCGCACGTCGACGCCCGGCGCGATCGGCTCAGCCTGCACGACTGAGCGGCGCCGCCGCGAGGCTTGCCTGCCCCGGCCGCCCCGGCTACGATGGCGCCCGTTGGTTGGAGGTGAGCGGTGAAGCAGAAAGAGCGCTTCGTCATCGACTGCGTACCCGGCAAGAATGAGGAAGGCAACGACGTCCTCGTTCTCATTGCCAAGCGTACCTACAAGATGGACCTCTTCCGCGGCGCCTGCACCCTCGAAGGCTACGACGAACAGCCGCCGCTGCACGGCGACGACGTCTACGAGCCGGGCACCGATCCGCTCACGGGCAACCTGCTCGAAGACGGCGAACTCGTCGCCTACAAGAAGAAGGTCGACGTCGTCATCCAGGGCAAAGCCTACGCCCCCGGCGGCGAACCCCAGCGCAGTTTCGACGTGGCGGTCGAAGTGGGGCCGCTCCAGAAGCGCCTGCGGGTCATCGGCAACCGGCGGGCCGTGTGGCAGCCGCCGAAAAAGCAGACCAAGAAAGAAACCATCTACAGTCCGCCGCTCGTGACCGAACCCGAACCGCTCGTCGAGTTGCCGCTCACCTACAGCTACGCCTACGGCGGCAAGTCGCCGCTCGTGCCTCCGCCGCCGCCCGAAGAACCCGATGCGCCCGACGCTGCCGAGGCCCCGGCGGCCGACGCCGAGGCAGCGGCTGCCGCGCCTGCCGCGGCGAGCGCTCCGGCCGGCGCCGCCCCGAAGAAGAACATCGACGAATACTTCACGCCCACCCGGCCCGGCTCCGCGGGGCCGGCCGACGCGCCGACGCCGGCCGACGCGCCCGCGGCTCCCGCGGGCGAACCGTTCCACACGGGGGGCACCGAGATCCTGCAACTCGACAAACTGCAAGCCGCCGAAGAGGCCGCCCGTCTGGCCGCCGAGGAGGCCGCGCGCAAACTGGCCGAAGAGCAGGCGCGGCCGCCCGAGGCCGTCGACCGCGGCGGCACCACCCAGCAGATCGACCTCAAGACGTTGCAGGCCGACCTCGCGAGCCGGCCCGCTCCCCCGGTCGACGCGGCCCCGCCCGCCGACCCCATGGCCGCCGGCGTGCGCATCGAGGTCGACGCCCAGGGCACGCGCATGTACGTGCCGGGACGCACGGTCGAGGCCGACGACGGCTGGATCGGGGAAGCCAAGGCCGACAAGGCCGCCGCCGAAGCCGAACAGCCGGCCCCGCCTCCGGTCGAGGAGCCCAAGTACCCGCTCGTGGGTTTCCCCTACAATCCGGTCGGGCGCGGCTTCGCGCTGCTCAACTGCCCCGAAAGCCTCGACGGCCTGTTGCTGCCCAACATCGAAGACCCGAACTACCCGATTGTGCCCGAACTGCTGCCGCGCGACCCGGCCAAGATCCTCGACCCCGACATCCAGCCGGTCGGTTTCGGTTGGGTGTCCAAGGCCTGGTGGGGCCGCACGCGGTACGCCGGCTTCCTGCCGAAAGACGTCGAGAAGGTCAAAGCGCAACTCGACGAAGAAGCCGTCAAACTCGACCCCGACGACCCGAAGCAGCGCCCCGCGCTCGAATTCCTGCTCGACTACGAGCCGAACGTGCTGAAACCCGAGTACTACAACGGGGCGCCGCCCGACCAGCAACTCGACGAGCTGCGCGGCGACGAACCCGTCGTGTTGCGCAACCTCGACAAGCAGGGGGTAGCGCACTTCAAACTGCCGGGCCACGTCCCGGTGCTGTGGCTCGACCGCGGCGA
The DNA here is from genome assembly GCA_964422715.1 of uncultured Myxococcales bacterium. Taxonomy (GTDB): domain Bacteria; phylum Myxococcota_A; class UBA9042; order PWKZ01; family CAYRCM01; genus CAYRCM01. The sequence continues at coordinate 13,114 of CAYRCM010000100.1, forward strand.
CGGTCCCGAAGGCGTCCAGGCGCGGCTCGACACGCTCGTCATCGACCGCGAAGGCGAACGCGTCACCATGCTGTGGCGCGGTCAGTTGCCGCTCGGCAACCTCGATGACCTCAAGAATTACAAGAAGTTCGACGTCGACGTGAAAGAAACGACGCTCGCCGAACTCGAAAAGGAACTCTATCGCCTACAACTCGAGCGCCAGGCCCGCCACCACGGCATCACGCAACAGATCGACCTGCGCGCCCTCGAAGCCGAAGCGAAGAAGGCGCAGCAGGCCGAAGCCGAGGCCGCGGCGGCGGGCCACGTGCGCATGCGCGTGCGGGGCGCCAAGATGCCGCCGCCCATGGTCTCGGGCGCGCAGTTGAAGCAGCTCATCTCCTCCGAGCAGGCCGCGCCGTCGCCCGCCGAGCCCGCGGCCCCGGTCCTCACCCCCGGGCAGCAGGCGTTGCTCGCCGGCACCGGGTTGCCCGACGACGTGGCCCCCGTGCTCCAGGGCGCCAAGGTCTCCGACTTCGCCGACGAAGGTCACGAGCGGCTCGCCGACGACCGCTGGGTGGCCGACGCCATGCGCGAGAAGTCGGCCGCCGAGAAGGCGCTCGAACTCGACGAAGAAGCCAAGAAACGTCTCGAAATCGCAGCCAAGAAGGCCGCGCTGCGCCAGCGCCTCGCCGAGATCAAGGCGCGCGAGGCCGAAGAAGCCCTGGCCAAGGCCAAGAAGAAGAAGTCGTAGCCCGCGCGCTTGGGCGCTCCGTCTCCCGATCCCGTCCCCTACATAACGGCCTCGCGGTGCGCATCCGGCGCGGTCGTCCGGCCGACGGGATCGGCGCCGGGCGAACTGCCCGACGGGCGCGTAGCGGGTACATGTCTCGGGGGAACGGGGGCGGAACGCGGCAGCCGGCGCGGGCTGCCTATGCGGCGACGTGCATGGCGCCGGGCAGGCTCGAGCCATTCATGACCGGCCCCAACGGCACGATGGGCGGCGCGAACGTGGGCACCGGCCCCTGGCCCATGATGTTCATGACCTGCTGGCTCACGAGCCAGATGGAGAAGGCCAGCGCCAGCGCCGTGGCGATGGAGTCGAACAGCGTGACGTGCTGCTTGTCGGGGTCTTTGTCCTTGAGTCCCTTCGGCAGCGCTTCGACCATGCCGTCCTTCATGGTGTTCGGCATGACGATGTCGGTGACTTTGCTGGACACGCAGGCGATGAGCGGCATCGGGATGTTCGGCAGGGGCGGCCCCATGGGCCCCGGGAAGGCCACGTGGGGCGGCCAGAAGGGCAGCATGGGGACCATCACGTTGTCCTGCCAACCCTTGTAGGCCTTGGCCACCCCCTTCGCCACGGCGTCGCGGTAGGCGGCCTTGTTGCCCGTCCAGGAGGCGCACATGGGGGCGTTCTTGATGGGCGATTCGAGATCGGGCCCGGTCAGACACCCCGCCTGACCGAGACAGCACATCGTGATGACTTTGAGATTCTGGAACTTGGCCTGGAGGCGCCACTGGTTGTGGGCAAAGGCCACCGCGTCGAGCATATTGTCGTGCAAATCCTGAAATTCTTTGCCGATTTCGTTGCACGAGTCTTGGTGATAGACGTGCGGATTGTGCGGCGTGAACCAGAAGTGCTGCGGATTGCCGATCATGTTTTCGAGCCCGATGCCGTCGATGTACTGCTTGGCGTCGGGATCGCCCACGGGCTGCTTCCAGTCGACCGGCAACTTCATGCCGTACGAAATGAACCTGGCCCAACCGATGGGTTTGATCACGTTCAGCGGTGGCATGCGCTACCCCCTCATCTGGACCGCCCGGCGGCGCGGTATGTGTGGCGGCGTCCCGAATGGCGCGGCGCGGCCGCCCCCGACTCCCGCGAGTCGACCTCGGAAACGCCCCGAAAAGGCTCAATGTCGAAACATACCATGCGCCCTGAGGCCGGGCAAGCGCTGGACCGCGGTCGCGCGGTCATCGTGGGGCCAGCCCGCGCCGGTGGGCCGGGCCGCGCCGTACCTCAGCCGCGGCTTCGCGGCTCAGCGAAGTAGATGCCGTTCACGTCGGCGCCGAGCTGGCCCGCCTGAAACGTGCGTTCGTCGATGGGCAGGAGCTGCGCTTCCTGCGAGACCGTGAGCAGGGGGACGTGGCGTGCGCGGTCGAGCCGCGCCGCGATGACGTCCATGGCCGCGTCGGCCGTGCGCCAGTCGGGGACGCCGCAGCGGCGCAGGTCGACGAGCCGCGAGTAGGCGCGCAGCGACTTGTCGCGCTCCATGTTGTAGTAGACCTCGAAGTAGGAGAGGGCGAGCTCGCGCAGGTTGCGATAGATCGGCTCGCGCGAGCGCAACCCCACGAAATTGCTCTTGGCCACGGCGCCGAAGTGCCCGTCGCGGCGGTACACCGCAATGACGTGGTCGTCGTCGCGGTAGGCACGCATGTCGAGCAGACAGGGTGCCTGTCCGAGCCGTTCGAGCGCGGCGGCCGCGAACACGGCGCCGTCGAAGCAGTGCGCCTTGCGGTCGCGCAGCACGGTCCGCGGCGCGCGGTAACACTTGTCGGTGCTGTACGGGATGCCGTCGAGAAACGTCTGGATGGCGCCGGGCGTCCGCAGGGTCTCGAACACGGCCTGCTCGGCAGCGCTGAATGCGGCGACCGGGTCGCTCGCCGAACGCACGCTCACGGCACTCCTCCCCTCGGTTGCGGGGCCCGCGGGCGTGCGGGCCGGGACGCTCGGCGCGGGCGCCGCAGAGCGCCTCGCGGCCCCCTCCGGGCCGAGCGGGCGTGAGTTTGGGGCAGGCCCCGCGTGCGGTCAAGCGACCACGGGCGCACGGCCGCGCCCTTTGGTTGACAACCTACAGTCAACACGACTACATTGAAAGTGTAAACAGCCGGCACGTCGCCGGCCTAGCGGGCCAGCGGAGCCAGCGAGGCGTCCGTGGGCCGGGGAGGCAAGGCCATGGCACGCGAAGGGCTCATGCCGCACCCGAGCGTCGAAGAGGCGAGTCGGCTGGTCCGGCGCGCCGCGGGCCGGCCGCTGACGGCCGTGTTTCTCGCGCGCGGCATGCGCGCGCTTGCCCGCATGGCCGAAGACCTGGAGCCCGACGCGCTCGTGCGCGCCGCCGGCGCCGAAAACGACTTCGCCGTGCTGCTCCACGCGCTCGGCGGGTCCACGGTCCTCGCCATTCTCGGCCGCGCCGACCCGCTCGCCAAGGCGCGGCTGCGCGGCCTGGCCGCCCGCCGGGCGCTGCTGAGCGCCGAGGGCGGCACCTGCTCCGCCGCCGAGGCCGCCGACCTGCTGCGGCTCTCGCGCCAGGCGGTCGACAAGCGGCGCAAGGCCGGGACGTTGCTGGCCGTCTCGCTCGGCCGCCATGGCTACGCCTACCCTGTCTGGCAGTTCGACGAGGGCGGGGTCCGCGCCGACATTGCGCCCGTGCTCGAAGCCCTGGCCGCCTGCACCCCCTGGCTCCAACTCGCCTTTTTCCTGACCCCCAACGCGTTTCTCAACCGCCGCCGGCCGCTCGACGTGCTGCGCGACGGCGATCTCGCCGCCGTCCTGCGGGCCGCTCGGGCCGAAGGAGAGCAGGGGGCCGCCTGACCGTGTACCGTCTCGACCCGCATCCCGAGCCGCCTTGCGATCTCGCCGCCCGCCCGCTGCCCCTGCGCGCGTGCGCCGGCCCATTCTTCCGCATCCACCGGCGCGCGCTGCCGGCGCTCCACTTCGGTCGCGGCGCGCTCTTCCGCTTCGATGCGCCGGGCGGCGAATTCGGTGTGCTCTACGCCGCCCTCGAACCCGACGCCGCCTTCATCGAGACGCTCGGGCATGCCACGGGCCTGCGCGTCGTCGACGCAGCCGCCCTGATGGCGCGCGGCCTCGTCGTCTTCGACGCGGCGCCGCCGCTGCAGCTCGTCGACCTCTCGGGTCAGGGCCTCGCCCAACTCGGCGCCGACAACCGGCTGGCCGACGGCGACTATCTCGTCGCGCAACGCTGGTCGCGCGCCCTGCACGACCACCCGGCCGCCCCCGACGGCATCGCCTACCGCTGCCGCCACGACCCCGAACGGCTGTGCGTGGCGCTGTTCGAGCGCGTGGCGCCCCGGCTTTCCCCGCGCGACCTCGGGCCCCTCTGGGGTGCCGGCGACGACCCCAGCCGGCTGGCCGCCTGGCTCGAACGCTACGAGTTCGGGCTCATCGACGACTGATCGGCCGCCCCGAATGTCGCCCTGCCTCGCGTCCCCCGCCGCTTGAAAGCCCGCGCCGCCTCTTCTATTCTGCCGCCCGCCGGGGGCGCACGGGCGCGCCGGCCACAACACCGAGCCGGAGGCGTCATGGGCGACCGGGAGCGACATCCGCGTGGGCTCTACGTGCTGTTCTTCACCGAGATGTGGGAACGCTTCGGCTTCTACACCCTGCTGTCCATCTTCACCCTCTATCTCGACGAACATTTTCATTTCGCCTCGAAAGGCAGCATCTACGGCGCGTTTCTCGCGTGCGTATACCTGACACCGGTGCTCGGCGGCTTCGTGGCCGACCGTTGGCTCGGCTTCCGCCGCACCATTCTCGCCGGGGCCGTGCTGCTTGGCGCCGGCTATGCTCTGCTCGCGGTCCCCGTGGCCGACGAACCCGCCCGCGAAGCGGCCGTCGTCGTCGCCGAGGCCGAACACGCCGCGGCCCGCAAGGCCTGGGAAGCGCGCGCCGAGGCCTTCCGTGCGGCCCTCGACCCCGAGGCCGCCGGCCAGGAATTCGCCGAACCGGCGCCCGAATACGCGGGGCCCGAGCGCGTCGCCGGCCGGCCGCTCTTCTTCCTCGCGCTGCTTGTGCTCGTGCTCGGCAACGGGCTGTTCAAGCCCAACATCTCGGTGCTCGTCGGCAACTTGTACGCGCCGGAGAGCCCGCTCCGCGATGCCGGCTTCAACATCTTCTATATGGGCATCAACACCGGCGCGTTCTTCGCCCCCTTTGCCGCCGCCGGCCTGCGGGCCACCCTGGGCTGGCCGGCGGCTTTCGCCATGGCGGCCGTCGGCATGGGCGTCGCCATGGTCCTGCTCGTCGCGTTCCGCCGCCTCTACGCCGCGGCCGAGGTCGGCCGGCCGGTCGGGGCCGCGGCCGAGCCCGCCACCCCGCTGACGCGCGCCGAAGAAGGCGAGCGCGTCAAGGCGCTGCTCACCATCTTCGGCATCGTCGTGCTGTTCTGGATGTCGTTCGCCCAGGGCGGTTTCACGCTGACCCTCTGGGCCCGCGACAACACGGGGCCGCTCCTCGGCTGGGTTGCGCCCGCCGAACTCTATTCGAGCCTCAACCCCTTCTTCGTGGTGACGCTCACGCCGCTGGTCGTGGCCGTTTGGGCCGCTCTGCGGCGGCGCGGGCGCGAACCGAGCACCCCCGGCAAGATCGGCTGGGGCATGCTGCTCACCGCCGCGGCCTTCGGCGTCATGGCGCTCGCGGCCGTGCTCGGCGGCGACTACCTGCGCGTGTCGCCCGGCTGGCTCGGCGGCACCTACGTGCTCATCACGCTCGCCGAGCTGTGCCTCAGTCCGATGGGGCTCTCGTTCTGCTCGCGGGTGGCCCCGGCGCGCATGCGCGGCCTCATGATGGGGGGCTGGTTTGCGGCCACGGCCGCCGGCATGTACCTCGCGGGGTTGCTCGAAGGTCTCTGGCAGCGCTGGCCGCACTCGGCGTTTTTCGCGTTCTTCGTCGCCACGTCGCTCGCGGCGGCGCTGCTCCTGCGCTGGCGCCTCCGCGCGCTGCGCGCGGCCACGTCAGGGGCCTAGTGCCCCCGAGCCTGGCCGCTCCTCACTTGCCGCAACGCGGGCCGGGGCCGACCCGTTCGCAGGGCTCGCTTGCCCCCGTAGGCTGGCCGCCAGCGCCCCCAGCGCCGCCGCCCCCGCCGCCACCCAGAGTGTCACCGAAAGGGCCGAAAAATCTTGAGGTTGCCACGGGCGGCCGGTCAGCCCCCCGCCCGCGCGAAACACCGTCGAAGCGAGCGCTGTGCCGAGCAACATCCCGAGCACGCGGGCCTCGGCCAGGATGGCGCCGGCGGCTCCTTGCTTCGTGGCCGGGGCGGCTCCCATGAGCGCCGACGAATTCGGCGACACGAAGATGCCCGTGCCGAAGCCGACGACTCCGAGCCAGGCCGCGAGGCTTATGTCTTCGCCGGCGGCCCCGAGCAGCGCCAGCCCGCCGAGCCCGACCGCCACGATCGCCATGCCGAGGGTCGCGAGCGCCCGGCTGCCGATGCGATCGGACAGCCAGCCCGACGGCGAGGCCACGAGCGCCATCACCAGGGGCTGGGCCGCGAGCAGCAGGCCCGAGTCTTCGGGCCGGCGCCCGAGCCCTTCTTCGAGGTAGAACGGCAGCATCAGCAACGCCCCGAAGAGCGCCGTGTAGTTCGCGACGGCGCTGAGTGCGGCCCCGCTGAACATGCGGCTGCGGAAAAGCCCCAAGTCGAGGATGGGGGCGGCCCGGCGGCGTTCGACCAAGAGGAGGGCCGCGAGCCCGCCGAGGCCCCCGGCGCCGACGAGCCAGGTCGCGACCGTGTCCGAGCCCCAGCGCGTCCCCTCGGCCAGAAACACGAGGAGCAGCGGCAACGCCGCCACCAGCAGCGTGGCGCCGCGCCAGTCGAAGGGCGCTGCCGCCTTGGCGGTGGGCGCGGGCCGCGGCAGACAGCACAGGCCGGCCGCAAAAACCAGCACGGACACGGGCACATTGAGGAGAAATACCGCCCGCCAGCTCGTCACCGACACGACCCAGCCACCGAGCGGGGGCCCAACTGTGAGCCCGAGGTAGGTGGCCGTCGCGAGCAGCCCGAGCGCGCGGCCGCGGCGCGCCGCCGGAAATGTCGTCGTCAGCAAAGCCGGCCCGGCGGCCATGGCCAGAGCACCGGAAACCCCCTGCAGGCAGCGGAAGAAGACGAGCGTCGGATAGTCATTGGCCAGGCCGCAGCCGAGCGAGGCCCCGCCGAGAATCGCGAACCCTGCGAGGTACACGCGGCGATGGCCGAAAATGTCGCTCAGCCGGCCGCACGGCAGCAGCAGCACGCCGACGACGAGGAGCAGCGACTGCACGATCCAGCGCGACTCGTCGAGCGAGATGTGCAGGTCGCGCCCCAGGGTCGGCAAGGCGAGGTTGACCATGGAGCCGGACATGGCCGAGAACAGCGTGCCGAGCCCGGCAACGGCGAGCACGGCCAGCGGACGAAGCGGACGAGCAGAGGGCGGGGCGGGCGCAATCATGGCGCGATGGTAGCCGCGCGACCGGCGCCTGGCAAACGGTGGGCCGCGGGTCGACGTCCCGGCCGCCCCGTTCGCGAATTGCCGGCTTGACCGGCCGCGGCCGGCTCTCTACGCTGCCCGCGAGCAGCCCGGCGCTGCTCGGGCGGCCCCGCGGCGGCTTGCCGGGCCGGCAGGAGGCCACGTGACGTTTCGCAGGTTCGGAGGTCGCCGTCCCCCGCGCGGGCGGCCCGGGCGGCGCCC
>CAYRCM010000101.1:0-20542 GCA_964422715.1 uncultured Myxococcales bacterium
CAACGAGCAGCCCGCCGGCGGCCACAACGCCCGCGGCGGCGAGCCCGCCGGAGAGCGCTGCGAGAAGTTGGCGACGGCTGGCGAGTGGCATGAGCGCCCCCGGCGGTCGCGCGTCGGTGCGGCGCCGCCGGCGGCTATGCTGCCTGGCCGGCCAGGCGATGTCTACCGCGTCGAGTGGTTGCTGCGTGGCCGTGCTTGGCGGCAGGACGTCCCGCGCGGTCCTCGCGACCGGTGTGCGCGGACGGCGCCCGCCGGCTACCCCCTCGGTGCCGCGGCGGGGTCGGCCGGCGCCCCGCTCGGCAACGTGACCGTGAACGTGGTGCCCTGACTGGGTTTGCTCACGACGGCGATGCGGCCGCCATGCCGGTCGACGACCTCCTTGACGATGGCCAGCCCGAGCCCGGTGCCGATTTCGTCGACCTGACGGGCATTGCTGGCGCGGAAGAACTCGGTGAAGAGCTGGGCTTGCTCGGCCTCCGGGATGCCGATGCCGGTGTCACTCACGGTGAGTTGCAGCAGCCCGTCGGCCTGCCGGCTCCAGCGCATCTCGGCGTCGCCGCCGCTCCGCGTGTACTTGACGGCGTTCGAGAGCAAGTTCTCGCACAGCGCCTCGATGAGCGACGGCTCGCCCATGAGCGGCGGCAAGTCGGGGGCCACCGTGATGCGCAGTTGCACCCCTTTCTGGCGCGCGTTTTCGGCAAACATGCCGCCGATGCGAGCCGCGAGCTCGGCAAGCCCGATGGGTTCTTTCTTCCGGCCGCGTTCGAGGCGCCGGCTCGCGGCCAGCGTGAGCAGTTCGTTGACCATGGCCAGCATGGCCCGGGCGCGCCGATCGATGCGGCCGAGGTAGTCGCCCTGCTTCGGCGAGACGGTGCCGAGGTATTCGCCGCGCAGTAGATCGAGCATGCTCGCGATGGCGGCGAGCGGCGCCCGCAGATCGTGGGCCACCCGGCGCATGAAGCGTGAGCGCTCCTGGGAGGCGTGTTCGACGGCCTCGTATGCGCGGGCGTTGTCGACCGCGATGGCGACGAGGTCGGCGACGAGGCGGAAGTAGCGCACGGCTTCGTCGTCGAAGCGGTCGGCGTGACGGCAGTAGGCGCCGAGGATGCCGATGACGCGTTCCTGGACGACGAGCGGCACGAAGACCACGGAGCGGACGCCGGCTTCGGCGAGCGCTTCGGCGTACTGAAAGGCGTGCCCAAGATCGAAGTGGCCGTCGACGTAGGGCTCGCCCTCGATGATGCGGCGATTGAGCGGGCTGCGGGCGAGTTCGACGACCCGGTCGCGCAGCGCGTCGGGCAGTCCATGGACCGCGGCATACCGCAGTCGTTGTCCGTCATCGCTCAGCAGTTTGACCGAGGCACCCTGCACGCCCATGACTTGCGTGACTTCGGCCGTGACGAGGCCGAGCACTTTGTCGAGGCTGCGCTCGGAGCCGATGGCCTGGGTCATCGCGTACAGCGCGGAGAGTCGCTCGGTGCGCCGACCGGCCGTTTCGGACAGGTCGGCCAGTGCGTAGATGCGCTTGCGCAGGATGGCGACGATGGACGTCGTGGCGAACGACGTGATGACCATGGCCGCCGCGAACCCGACCAGCGCCACCACGAGGGGGAACGCGCCGGGGGCCAGTTCGAGGACCTCGGAGCCGAGGGCGACAGGGTGGTGGTCGATGAAGCCGAGGTGTTCGGCGGCACCGAGGGACGTGGTCGCCACGACCACCACGCCCGCGATCGCGTAGGCGGCGCGCGCCGGCAGCAGGATCGCCGCAAAGATGATGTGGAGGATGGCGAAGGGCAGCACCGGGCTCGCGGCCCCCCCGGTCCAGTGCATCAGGGCCAGCATGGCGCCGTAGTCGAGCGCCATCTGGCCGTAGGTGAACCGATGCAGCGGCGCGGGGTCGGCGTCGTCGTATTCGCGTCGTCCGAGCGCCGAGAGTTGGAAGCCCGCGTTGTAGAGCAGCACGAAGAGGGCAATGAGCAGCAGCGGCACCACGGGGAGGCGCAGGCCGACAGCATGACCGGCGAGCGTCGCAACCGCGAGAACCGGCGGCACCGCCCAGCGCAACCGGATGAACCACCGGACCCGTTGGCTCAGCACACTCAGGATGACCCGGCGCCGGCGCCGCAGTTCGCGCGGGAAGTCGGCGAGAGTCGCTGGGTCTGCTGCGCTCCGCAAGGGCGCCAATCCGCCCAAGCGCTAGGCCTCGGATTCGCCCAGGATGGCCTCGATCTTGGCCAGCAGCTTCTTCGGTTCGATGGGCTTCTCGAAGAGCCACTTGACCGGCCAGTCTTCGCCCAGCACGTGCTGGTACTGGTCGGGCCCTTCCTGGGCCACCTTGCCGAGGAAACTCGTCAGCATGACGATCGGCAGGTCCTGGTAGTCGGGGTTGTTGCGCAGTTTGTAGGCCAGGTCGAAGCCCTCGGTATCGGTGGACATCATGACGTCCAGGATCATGAGGGCGGGGCGGCGGGCCTCGAGTGCCGTGAGGGCCTCGCGCCCGTTGCCTGCTTCGGCGACCTCGTAACCGTTGCCTTCGAGGACGATCCGCAGGGTGTCGCGAATGTCGGGATCGTCGTCTACGATGAGAACCAGCCCCTTTTTCATCGGTGCCTCCTCCTCGTCAGGTGGTCACGCGGGCCCGCCTACAGGCCCCGGGCGACGTAACGGGTGTGCAGCAACTTGTGCGACTTGTGCCCGAGCGGCTCCTTGAGGAAGGTCTCGTAGAGCTGCGTGATGGCCGGGTTCTCGTGCGATTGCCGCAAGGTCTGCACGTCCTTGTCGTCGCGATACAGGGCGCCGGCGCGCAGCGTGCGCTTTTCGTTGCTGGCCGGCAGCGGTTGGCCGCCACCCCCGACACACCCACCCGGGCACGCCATGATCTCAATGAAATGATAGTTTGCCTGGCCCGAGACCACCCGGTCAAGCAAACGCGCCGCGTTGTGCAGGCCGTGGGCGACCGCCACGCGGACTTCGCCGAGCGCGCCGACTTCGACCGCCGCTTCCTTGCAGCCTTCGAGGCCGCGAACGACGCCGATGTCGAGGCTCGGCAGGTTGTGGCCGGTGACGACGGCGTACACGGTGCGCAGCGCGGCTTCCATGACCCCGCCGGTGGCGCCGAAGATGGTGCCGGCCCCGGAGTACATGCCCATGGGCGCATCGAATTCTTCGTCGGGCAGGGCGGTGAAGTCGATGCCGGCCTGGCGGATGAGCCGCCCGAGTTCGCGGGTGGTGAGCACGGCGTCGACGTCGCGATAGCCGGAGGCGTTCATCTCGGGGCGCGCGGCCTCGAATTTCTTGGCCGTGCACGGCATGATGGACACGACGTAGACGTCTTTCGGATCGATGCCGGCGAACTCGGCGTAGTAGGTCTTGGCAAGCGCGCCAAACATCTGCTGGGGCGACTTGCAGGTGCTGAGGTGCGGCAGCAACTCGGGATAGAAGTGCTCGATGAACTTGATCCAGCCCGGCGAGCACGACGTGATCATGGGGAGCTTGCCGCCCGCTTTCACGCGGTGCAGCAGTTCGTTGCCTTCCTCGATGATGGTGAGGTCGGCCGTGAAGTTGGTGTCGAACACCTTGGCGAAGCCGAGGCGACGCAGCGCCGCGATCATCTTGCCCGTGACGAGCGTGCCGACCGGCAGCCCCAGTTCCTCGCCGAGCGAGGCGCGGATGGCCGGCGCTTCCTGAACCACCACGTGCTTCTTGGGGTCGTTGAGCGCCGCGAGCACCTTGTCGGTGTCGTCGTGTTCGACGATGGCGGCCGTGGGGCACACGATGGCGCACTGGCCGCACATGGTGCAGGCCACGTCCATGAGGTCGCCGCCCATGGCGGGCACGACCTTGGAGCGGAAACCGCGCCCCTCGGGGGTGAGCAGGCTCACGCCCTGGATGTCCTCGCAGGCCGTGACGCAGCGCGTGCAGTTGATGCACTTGCTGGCGTCGCGCACGAGCGACGGCGACGACGTGTCGAGCCGGTAGCCCGAGAAATCGGTGCGCGGCACCCGGATGTCGCGCGCACCGACGATGGCCGCCACCTGCTGCAGTTCGCAGTTGCCGTGCTTCTGGCAGATGTTGCAGTCGGCCGGATGGTCGGACAGCAGCAACTCGACCGTCGCGCGGCGCGCGCGGTGCACGCGCTCGGTGTTGGTCTTGACGACCATGCCGTCAGCCACGGGGAACACGCAGGACGCCACCAGGGTGCGGTTGCGCTCGACTTCCACGACACACACCCGGCAGGCGCCGGGCGTGTGGTGGATTTCGGGCATGGCGCACAGCGTCGGAATGCGGATGCCGACCTGGCGGGCTGCTTCGAGGACGGTCGTCCCTTCGGGGACCGAAAGGGTCTGATTGTCGATCTTGACCGTTACCTGCTTCATGATGCGATCCTCTCCCAAAGGCGCTCCGCGTGCCTACTTGCCGGCGTCGCAGCGCAGGCAGCGGCGAGCCTCGGCTACCGCCAGATCCACGTTGTAGCCCAGTTCCACCTCGGAGAAGCTGCCGCGGCGCTGCCCGACGGGCAGTTCGGGCATGGGGGTCTGAACGGCGCCCTCGCCCGGCTCCTTCGGCGCTTCCGGGATGGTGAACTTGCGCGCGGGCGCCTGCCAGGCCGGCTGGCCGTGCGCAGCGCGCAGTTGGGTGTCGATGTCGTGCGCGGCGTCGCGCCCGGCGCGGATGGCGTCGATGGCCATGGCCGGACCCGTGACCGCGTCGCCGCCCGCCCACACGCCCTCGCGCGCCGTGCGGCCGTGACGGTCGGCCTTGAGCCCCGAGGCACTGGCGGTGACCCCGCAGTCGGCCGTGACGAAGTCGAGCTCGGCCGCCTGGCCGATGGCCGCCACGATGGTATCGACGGCAACGGTGAACTCGGTGCCCGGACGCACGGAGGGGCGCCGGCGCGCGCTGCGGTCGAAGTTGCCGAGCGCCATGCGGCCGAGTTCGAGCTGTTTCGCCTGGCCGTTCTCGACGATGACGCGCAGCGGGGCGACGAGGCATTCGAGTTTGATGCCCTCGTGCAACGCGGCCTCGATCTCGGCGGCCATGGCGGGCATGTCTTTGCGTTCGCGGCGATAGTAGATGGTGACGTCTTCGGCCCCGGCGCGAATCGCCGAGCGGGCGGCGTCGATGGCGGAGTTGCCACCACCGATGACCGCTACGCGGCGCCCCACCTTCACCCGCTCCCCGCCGTTGACCTGGCGCAGGAACTCGACCGCGCCGACCACGCCGTTCGCGTCTTCGCCGGCGATGCCGAGCTTCAGGCTCTTGTGGGCGCCCACGGCCAAGTAGACGATGTCGTATTCGCGCTTGAGCCCTTCGAGCGTCATGTCGCGGCCGAGCCGCACGTTGGTGCGCAGCTCGACGCCGCTGTCGAGGATGTCCTGGATGTCGCGGTCGAGCGCTTCGCGCGGCAGCCGATAGGCCGGAATGCCGTAGCGCAGCATGCCGCCGGCCTTGGGCAGCGCCTCGAAGAGGGTGACCGCGTAGCCGCGCTTCTTGAGTTCCCAGGCCGCCGTGAGACCCGAGGGGCCCGCGCCGACGATGGCCACGCGCTCGGGCTGCGTGACCGGGATGGGGCTCACGCGCGGGCGTTTGGCATTGTCGGTGACGAAGCGCTTGAGGTGCATGATGGCCACGGATTCGTCGAGCTGGCCGCGACGGCACTTGCTCTGGCACTTGTGGCCGCAAACGCGCCCGCACACCGCCGACAGCGGGTTGGTTTCGTGCAGGACGCTCAGGGCGTCGTCGAAGCGCTGGGCCGCGACGAGGCTGACGTAGGCCGGCACGTCCATGCCGACGGGGCACGTGTGCTGGCAGGGGCTCTTGAAGAGCGCGCTGCACACGACCGCCGGGCAGCGCTTGTCGCGGATGTGGGCGACGTACTCGTCGCGGAAGTAGCGGATGGTGCTGAGGATCGGGTTGGGCGCCGTCTGGCCGAGGCCGCAGAGCGCCGAGTCGCGCACCGTGTTGGCCAGGCTTTCGAGCAGTTCGATGTCGCCTTCCTGGCCTTCGCCGTGGCAGATGCGTTCCAGGATTTCGAGCATGCGGCGCGTGCCCACGCGGCACGGCGTGCACTTGCCGCAGGACTCATCCTGGCAGAAGTCCATGAAGAACCGGGCCATGTCGACCATGCACGTGTCTTCGTCGACGACAATCATGCCGCCGGAGCCCATGATGGCCCCAACCTTCGCGATGGCCTCGTAGTCGGTCTGCGTATTGAGGTGTTCGGCCGGGATGCAGCCGCCCGACGGCCCGCCGAGCTGCACGGCCTTGAATTCCTTGTCTTTCGGAATGCCGCCGCCGATGTCGAAGATGATGTCGCCGAGGCTCATGCCCATGGGCACTTCGACGAGCCCGACGTTGTTGACCTTGCCGGTCAGCGCGAAGACCTTCGTGCCCTTGGACCCTTCGGTGCCCATCGCGGCATAGGCCTCGCCGCCGTTGACGATGATGGGTCCGATGTTGGCGTAGGTCTCGACGTTGTTGAGGATGGTGGGCTTTTTCCAGAGCCCGGACACGGCCGGGAACGGCGGCCGCGGCCGCGGCGTGCCGCGCCGACCCTCGATGGAGGCCATGAGCGCGGTTTCTTCGCCGCACACGAACGCGCCGGCGCCCTGATAGACCTCGATGTCGAAGTCGAAGCCGGTGCCGAGGATGTTCTTGCCGAGCAATCCGTGTTCGCGGGCCTGTGCGATGGCGAGGTTGAGGCGGCGCACGGCCAGCGGGTATTCGGCGCGGCAGTAGATGTAGCCCTGATTCGCGCCGATGGCCTTGGCGGCCACGATCATGCCTTCGAGCACGGCGTGCGGGTCGCCTTCCATGACGCTTCGGTCCATGAAGGCCCCGGGGTCACCCTCGTCGGCGTTGCACAGCACGTACTTGACGTCGCTCTTGGACGCGGCACAGAACTGCCACTTGAGGCCCGTCGGGAAGCCGCCGCCGCCACGGCCGCGGAGCCCGGAGGTCTTGACCTGCTGCACGATGTCGGTGGGGCTCAGTTCCGTGAGCGCCTTGGCCACAGCGGCGTAGCCCCCGCGCCAGATGAACTCTTCGATCTTCTCCGGGTCGATGATGCCGCGGTTGCGCAGCACGATCGATTTCTGGAGTGCGAGGTACGGCAGGTCCTGGATGCGCCGGATGGCGTTCTCGCCGCTGGCCGGTTCGAGCGGCGTTTCGTTGACGGCCAGGCCACGGGCGAGAGCGTCGGCGGACTGGGCTTTGCCCCCGAGCACGTGCTCGTGGAAGATGAGGCGCATCGCGTCGGGCGACACCTCGCGGTACACGACCGGGTCCATGCCGGCGCGTTCGACCGTCACGAGCGGTTCCTGGCTACAGAAGCCGATGCAGCCGGACGTCGTGACGACGACGTCGCCACGCCCCGTCTCGGCGAGCGCGGCGTTGAGCGCATCGAGGACCTTGCCGGCCCCCGAAGCGAGGCCGCACGTCCCCATGTGCACGGTCACTCGGGCAATCTTGCCCTCCGGTCGAAGTACCCGCTCCGCGGCGACTTTCTCGCGAATGGCCAGCAAGTCGTCCTTGGTCAGTCGTTTTGCGGACATCGTGCTCACTCCTTCGGCGCGTCGGACCCGTTTCGGTAACTCTTCAAAATGTTCGGGAGCTCCGCCGTCTTGACCTGCCGGTGGGTGTCCTCGTCGACGACCATGACGGGGGCGAGCCCGCAGGCCCCGAGGCAGCGCACGACCTCGAGACTGAACTCGCGGTCGGGCGTGCATTCGCCCGGGCGGACATGGAGCCGCTGCTGCACTTCGTCGAGGTTGCGCTGGGCACCGCGCACGTGGCACGCCGTACCGAGACACACGCGGACCTGGTGGCGGCCGCGCGGCTTCATGGTGAAGAAGGAATAGAAGGTGACAACGCCGAACACCTGGGCGAGCGGCAGCCCCAAACCTGCGGCCACGCGCCGGAGCACGGGTTCGGGCAGATATCCGGTGACGCTCTGGATCTCTTCGAGCACCGGGATGAGCGCGCCGGGCTTGCTGCGGTGGTTGGCAATCACCGCGTCGACGCGCTGCCACTGTTCGGGTGTGAATTCGCCGGGTTCGAACCGGTAGGCATAACGGCCAGCCTCAAGCATGTCCCGCCTCCTTCCGAAGCGCAGTCAGAATGCGAGGGACACCCCCGACGCGTCCCGCAGAACCCGCCAGCCACACTGGAAGGCCCCGTCCAACGGAACGTCGAGTCGCGCCCATCGACATGAGGAATGGCTCCCCGCGGCAGGCCCGAACGGCTCGTTCGGGACGCAGCCAATCTCGGGTATTGTGCGGAGCGCGGCACGCGCCAGAAATCGCGTCGATTGCCAAAACCGAATGGTGATTGTCCCGGTTCGGGCATCGCGGTTTTTATGACACGGGGCGTCAAGGGGCGCGGGGTAGGTTCTTCGGGGGCGGGCCGGGGTCGGGCGCCGGCGGCGGGTGCAGCGAGACGACGGTCGCCCCCCACTCACCGGCTCCGGTGCCGGCCAGCGCGAAACGGGCCACGGCCGGGTGGCGCGCAAGCACGGCGTGCACGGTGCGCCGCAGCTGCCCGCGTCCCTTGCCATGCACGATGCGCAGCGCGAGCACTCCGTGCGCCTGGCAGGCCTCGACGTAGTCGGCGACCAGCGCGGCCACTTCGGCCGGCCGGAACGTGTGCAGGTCGAGCGTGCCGTCGAGCGGCAGCGCAACGGTCTCGGCGATGTCTTCGTCCG
This sequence comes from uncultured Myxococcales bacterium, assembly GCA_964422715.1. Classification (GTDB taxonomy): domain Bacteria; phylum Myxococcota_A; class UBA9042; order PWKZ01; family CAYRCM01; genus CAYRCM01. The sequence continues at coordinate 8,702 of CAYRCM010000101.1, forward strand.
GCGGTTCCACCGGGAGCCCCCGACGCGCGGCGTCCCGCCGGAAGCGGGGCCGGCGCAGCCACTCAGCGCGGCGCGGTCGTGCCGGCCGGGTCGGCCGCCTGCCGCACGGAGCGGTAGGGCACGACGATCGCCGACGTGCTCTGCTCGGGCACCATCTGCCAGGCACTCGTGAGGCTCACGCCGATGCGTTCGGGCTCGAGCAGGCGGAAGAGGATTTCCTGGTCGGCGAGCCGCGGCCAGACCGGGTAGCCCGGGCTCAAGCGCCGCCCCACCCCCGGGGCGATGCCCAGCATGCGTCTCAGTTCATCGTGCCAGTAGGCGGCCAGCGTCTCGGCCAGTTCGACCGCGAAACCGTGCACGTAGAACGACTCGGCGACGTCGCCGCGGTGGTCGAGCGCTTCGACCCAGCGGCTCGCCCCCGGGCCCACGGTCACCACCTGCAACGCAGCCACGTCGCGCACCGGGCCCGCCGCCGGCAGGTAGAGCGGCACCGGACTGCTGATGCCGCCCGGGTGGGCCCCGGGAGCAAAGGCCAGGCGCGCAACGGGCTTGGCGGGGGCCGCGGGGTCGAACAGCACGAGTTCGTCGCCGTCGCCGCCGCAGGGGAAGAAGCCGTAGGCCACCTGGAGTTGGAAATGCCCGGCAGCCGTCGCCTCGGCGCTCAGCCGGCGCAGGATGGGCTCGCCGACATCGGCAAAGAGTGCGGCGGCGCTGCGGGCATCGGTGGCCTTGAGTCCCCAACGCTGGCGGAACAGGCTCGGACGCGAGAGGCGTTCGAGCACGGGGCCGAGCGGGAGCTCGTTGACCGCACGCGCGCCCCAAAACGGCGGCACGGGCGGGTTCGGCGGGCGGCGCGCACTCGGTGGGCGGCTGCTCGGCGCCGCAGGGCGCGGGGTGGCAGCCCCGGCTGGGGGTGGCGCTGCGGAGGCCGACGCCGGTGCGAGCGCCTCGGGCTGGCCGCCGAGGGCAGCCAGGATGCGCAGCCCCTCGAAGGCATCGCGGGCGTAGCGCACTGCCGCCCCGTAGCGCGTGCCCTGCTCGTCGACGACCGCGCAGCGCTCGGCGAATTCGGCGCGCACGGCGGCGCCGCCGATGAGCACCGGCACTTGCAGGCCGGCCTTGTGCAGCGCCTGCACGATGAGGGGCATCTGCTGCGACGTGGACACGAGCATGGCGGAGAGCCCGACGGCATCGGCGCGTTCGCGCAAGACCGCCTCGACGATGGCGTGCACGGGCACCTGGCGCCCGAGATCGATCACCGCGTAGCCGTTGTTGGCGAGGATCGTGCGGACGAGGTTCTTGCCGATGTCGTGCACGTCGCCAAACACCGTGGCCAGCACGACGCGCCCGCGTTGGGGCGCCGCGGTGTCTTGCAGTGCGGCTTCGACGACCACCGTGGCGCGCTTCATGACCTCGGCCGACTGCAGGACGAACGGCAGGATGAGTTCGCCCGCGCCGAAGCGGTCGCCGACGGTTTGCATCGCGGGCAGCAGCACGGCGTCGAGCACCTGGCGGGCGTCCATCTCGCCAAGGCAGGCCTCGGCGAGCTGCTCGACGCCATCGGCGCGGTGTTCAAGCACGGCCGCGCGCAACCGCTCGGCCGGCGTGGTCGGCTCGGCGGACACGCTGTCGGCGGGCCGGCGCGAGGCGCGCGGGGCCGTCTCAGCCGCCACGGCCTCGATGAAGCCGGCGAGCGCGTCGGGGCGGCGGTCGAAGATGACGTCTTCGGCGGCCTGGCGCAGAGTCGGCGAGAGACTGGGGTATGGAACGATCTCGGCCGGGTTGACGATGGCGAGGTGCAGCCCCGCCTGAACGGCATGATAGAGGAAGATGCTGTTCAGAATGCGCCGCGCGGGGCGGTCGAGGCCGTAAGACACGTTGCTGACGCCGAGAATGGTGCGGCAGCCGGGCAGCACCGTCCGGACCGCGCGCACCGCTTCGAGCGTTTCGAGGGCGGCGCGGCGGTAGCGGTCTTCGCCCGAGGCCACGGTCAGCGTCAGGAAGTCGAGAATGAGGCGATCCTGCGGGATGCCGAACTGCTCGCGCGCTTTCTGCTCGATGCGCGCCGCGACGGCGAGCTTGCGTTCGGCCGTTATCGCGAGGCCCTCGTCGTCGATGGTGAGCGCCACCACCGCGGCCCCGTGCCGGCGCACGACATCGAGCATGCGATCGGCCCGTTCGCCGCCATGTTCGAGGTTGATGGAGTTGACGATGCAGCGCCCCGGGGCGTGCGCGAGGGCCGCCGCGGCCACGGCCGGATCGGTCGAGTCGATCATCAGCGGCGCTTCGCTGCCAGTGTTGAGTCGGCGAACGATTTCGAGCATTTGCGCGGCTTCGTCGGCCCGTTCGGTGAGTGCCACGCAGACGTCGAGCACGTGGGCGCCCCGGTCGGTCTGGTCGCGGGCGACGGTCACGGCGTCGTCGTAGCGTTGTTCGAGCATCAGGCGCCGCATGGCCTTGCTGCCCTGGGTGTTGAGCCGTTCGCCGACGAGCAGCGGCCGCGGTTCCTGGTCGAGGCAGAGTGCCTTGAGGCCGCTCGACACGAGCGGTGCCGGAGCGGCCCGGCGCGGTCGGGGCACCCGCCCGGCGACGCGGTGTGCGAGCGCGCGGATGTGTTCGGGGGTGGTGCCGCAGCAGCCGCCCACGAGCGCCGCACCGAGGTCGACGAAGGCCGCGACGCCGTCGGCGAAGGCGGCCGGGTCGAGGTCGTATTGGGCGCGGCCGTCGACGTTGCGCGGCAGGCCCGCGTTGGGCTGCACCGACACGGGCAACGGCGAGCCTTCGACGAACGTGCGCACCGTGGGCAGCATGGGGCCGGGGCCGGTAGAGCAGTTGAGGCCGAGGCCGTCGATGGGCATGGAGAGCAGCGCCACGAGCGCGGCCAGCGCGTCGGCCCCGACGAGCATGTGACCGCTTTCGTCGAAGGTGACCTGCGCGAAGACGGCGACCGCGCGGCCCGACTCCGTGATGGCCTGGCGCGCGGCCACCGCGGCGGTGCGCACCTCGACGAGGTCCTGCTCGGTCTCGATCAGCAGGACGTCGACGCCGCCGGCGATGAGTGCCCGCGCCTGTTCGACGTACGCCACGTGCAGCCGGCCGAGGTCGACCGGCGGCTCTCCGGGCGCCAGCAGCCCCGGGAAAAGCCCGCTCGGCCCCATGGAACCGGCGACGAACCGCGGCCGGCCGGGCCGGGCCAGGTCGTCGGCGACGCTGCGCGCGACGTGCGCGGCCGCACGGTTGAGTTCGGCCGCGCGTTCGGACAGGCCGTAGGTCGCGAGTTTCGGGGCGTTGGCGCCAAACGAGTTGGTCGTGACGATGTCGGCGCCGGCGTCGAAGTAGGCGCGGTGGACGTCGGCGACGACCTGCGGGTGGCTCAGGACCAACGTTTCGGGGCATTCGGGGCGCGGCACGGCACCGCCGGCGATGCGCTCGTCGAGCTGCGTGCCCATGGCACCATCGAACAACAGAACGCGGGACTGCAGGGCTTCGAGAACGAGCGAAGGCATGCGCGTGGGCTCCTCTTCGCGGCACCAGACGCCGGTCGGTCACGGGGAAACGGGACGCAGCGGCGCGATGCGGGCTGGGGGGTCTGGGCCGGCGGCCGTGCGGCACGGCAGCTCGGGGCGCACGAGATACTGCAACGACGCCCCAAAAAAATCCATGAGGAGCGGGTCGTCTGGGCGGTCGTGGCAGGGCAGACAGGCCGTGGCGGCCACGATGCGATCGAGTTCGGCAGGCAGCAGCGGCCGGTGTCCCCTGCGCGCGGGCACGAACGCGACGGGGCCCGTCGGGGTCGTCCAGGCGTCGGGGGGCAGAGCCTGCGGGTCGACCGGGCCCGCGGCTCGCAGGGCGGGCGTGAACGCGTAGCCGCTGCCATGACGCGGCGCGAGCGCGATCTGTCCCGCGCCAAGCCCCAGGACGAGCGGGTTGCCGTGACACTCGGCACACGGGCGCGCGGCGCGGGCCGTCGTATGGGGTTCGAGCGGGGCGAACGTGACTTGCAGGGTGCCGGGGGCGGCGAGGGCGGCGCCCGACCCGCCCGACGCGCGCGCGTTGCGGCCGAGCCGCAGCTGCATGCCCGGAACGCTTGCCACGATGCGACCCGCCGCGTCGCGGCCGAGCGTTGGCGGCCCGATGGCCGTCGTTCCGGCGGTTTCGCGCCAGCGCCCGGCCGTCGGGCGCGCCTGCAGCCAATCGTACTGCCCGGCATCCGGTTCGCGGTCGACGTGGCAGCCGTCGCACCGGTGAACCCACTGCGCGTGGCACGTCGCGCAGTCGAGCGCTGCGTGCACGGGCGCGCGGTGGTACGGGGCGGGCAGGGCGGGGCGCGCAAGAAGGGCCCGGCCGCTCGACTTGGCGAACACCACGACCCCCGGCGGCAGCGGCGAGGGGCGCACGTGTTCGAGCACGCTGCCCCCGCGGGCCGTGGCCACGACCGGGGCCCCGAGCGGCAGCGGCGGGAGCGCGGGCAACAGCCGGGCGCGGCGTACGGCGGGCTCGCTCGGGTCGGCGAGCGTGATCCACTGCGGCCCCCTGTCTTGGCCGTCGCCGCGGCCGTCGCCGTGGCAGTCGCTGCACGAGATGTCGACCTGGTCGCGGGCGTGCAGCGCGGGCGGGGCGCCGAGGCGGCCCATCGTGCCGTTCGCCGTGTGGCAGTCGACGCATGCCATGCCCGCCTTGGCGTGTACGTCAGCCGGGGCCGGGCGAGCGCGCCGGCCACCCGAGAGCCCGAGGGAGCACAACTGTGGGTCGGCGTCGGCGCCGCACTCGGCCACTCCGCGGTACGCGAGCCCGACGCGGCCGCTGCGCTCGTGGCAGCGGTTGCAGTTGGCATCGGGGATGGCGAGCGTGAAGCGGCTGTGGCGCCCTGCGCCGCCCGGCACCCCGTGACAGGCCACGCAGCCGCCGCCGCGCTCTGCAAAGGGCGCGGGCGCCGAACCTTTCACGAGCCACAGATGGCAGCCGCCGCAGAGCTTCGCGAAGTAGTCGAGGTGCGGGGGCCGTCGGGGCGGGTCGTGCGCCAGCACCTCCGGCACGGTCGCCGCGCCCGCGTCGGGGTCGCCGGCGACGCCCCAGCGCAGCGCCAGCGACGCGGTGATGCCGCGATTCGTGGCCATCAGCGAATCGCGCACGCGAGCGACCTCGCCCGGGTGGCAGCCGGCCCGCCCGCACAGCCGTGGCGCATGGCGCAAGTCGGCCGGATTGCGCACGAGGCCGGTGTGCGCGGCGTCGGCCTCGGCCGCCCAGGGGTTGCCTCGGTGGCAGCCACTGCAGCCGAGCAGCGCCTGCGCGTGGCTCGCGCTCGGGACACCGTAGAAGGCGTGGCAGCGCAGGCAGCCCTCGACGCGCCCGTCGGCCAGGCGGAACGGGGCAAGGTCGTGAAGGCTGGGGCGCAGCAGGCAGGCCAGGAGCGTGACGAGTGCACCGACCGTCGTGAAAAGGGCCGCCATCCAACGTTTCTGCTCGGGTCCCACGGGCGCGAGATCCGACACGCTCCGCTGGGTCCCGTCAAGCCCTCCCGGCGGCGCCGCGGGAGTCCCGCCCGCCCGCCCCGACGCGCGCGCCCCGCGCGGTTGTATTGACAGCCGGCCTTCCGCGTGTCAGGTAGGTTCGCGGCTGCGGTCCTGGCGTGGCGCGGTGTTCCGTCCACGACCCCCGCGGGCCGGTCAACACCCATTGGAAGCGCGAATGAGCGACCCATCCTCCGGCGCGCGGCCATCGGCCGAAGAGCGGCTCCGCATGAGCCGCACGCTCATCAAGAAGCACGACGTGGCCGCCATTTGGCTGCACTGGTTCAACGCCATCGTGTGGCTGCTCATGTTGGTCACCGGGGCGGGGCTGTTTTCGTCCCCGGACTACGCCATCGCGCCGGGCCATGCGCGCCACCTCTTCGAGAACGTGTTCGGCGACCGGGCCACCATGCTGCGGTTTCACGTCGGCCTCGGTATGATCTGGACCACGGTGCTGCTCGTCTACGGAATCTTCGGGTTCCGCCACTATCTCATGAGTTTTCTGCGGCACGACCTCGTTCTCGACCGCGACGACCTCGTGTGGCTCAAGAACAAGTTCCTCCGCATCATCGGGCGCCCGGTGCCGTTGCCCGAACAGGGTGTCTACAACGCGGGCCAAAAGCTCTACGGGGCCGTCATCGCGGTGTCGACGGTTGCCATCGTGGTCACGGGCTTCATCATGGCGCTGCATTTGGGGCCGGTCTGGCTCGTCCGCTGGGCCATTCCGCTCCACTTCGCGGCCGTGGGCGGCGTGCTGGCCGGCCTCATCGTGCACGTGTACATGGCCGCCATCCTGCCCGAAGAGCGGCCGGCGTTCTTCTCGATGTTTTCCGGCAAAGTTCCCGAACTCTACGCCTATGAGCACCACCGCAAGTGGTGGCGCGAGGTGAAGGCCGCCGAAGCGCAATTCGCCGGCCGCGACGTCCAGGCCGAGCCCGCCCCCGGGGCAGAAGCCGACGACCGACGGGAGCCTCGTCCATGACTCGACCACCGCGTCCATATCTCAACCCGTATCTGGCAGGCGTGGGGCTCGGCCTCGTGCTGCTGCTGTCGTTCTACGCCACGGGTCACGGGCTCAGCGGGTCCAACGCCTTCGAACGCGCTGCGGCCGCGACCGCCCACGGGTTGGCGCCGCAGGCCACGGAAAGCAACGCCCAGTTTGCCCGCTACTACCCGGCCGGGGCCAGTGAATCGCCGCTCTGGTCGTGGACGGTGTTCCAAATCGTGGGCGTGGCGCTCGGCGGCTTCGTGTCGGGGCTCATCGGGCGGCGCATCAAGCGTGAGGTGGTCCGGGGTCCGCGCGTGAGCGTCGCGCTGCGCCTCACGAGCGCGCTCGCCGGCGGGGTCATCGTCGGTTTCGCCACCCGCTGGTCGCGCGGCTGCACCTCCGGGCTGGCCCTCTCGCAGGGGTCGCTGCTTTCCCCGGGGGCCTGGGTCTTCATGTTCGCGGTGTTCGGCGGCGGCTACGCCATCGCCTACTTCGCGCGGAGGTTGTGGACATGAACGGGCCGCTCATCGCCAATGGCACGCTGCCGCCAGGGGCCGATATGGTCCTCTCGCTGGTCATCGGGTTCCTGTTCGGCTTCATGCTCGAACAGGCGGGGTTCGGCAACGCGCGCAAGCTGTCGGCGGTGTTCTTCCTGCGCGATTTTGCCGTGCCGCGCGTCATGTTCACCGCCATCCTGACGGCGCTGGTCGGCACGCTGTTCCTCGACCGCCTCGGCATCCTCGATCTGACCCAGATCGCCGTGCTGCCCACCTATTGGCTGCCGCAGCTCGCCGGTGGCCTGATGTTTGGGGTCGGTTTCCTCGTCGGCGGTTTCTGTCCAGGAACGGCCGTGGCCAGCGCCGCGACCGGCAAGATCGATGCCCTCGTGTTCCTGGTCGGTATCTACGGCGGCATGTTCGTGTACGCGGGCCTCGGGCCGCTCTTTGGCGACTTCGCCACCTCCACGGCGGCCGGAACGGTCACGTTGCCGGGCCTGATCGGCGTGCACCCGGGTTGGGTCGTGCTCGTCATCGTCCTGTTCGCGCTCGGGTTCTTCGCGTTTGCGAACTGGGCCGAATCGCGCTGGGGCCGTTTCGTCGGCCCGCAGCAGGAGGACTGAGTGGCGGCACCCGAACCGCTTGATGATGCCGCGTTTTTCGGGGCTGCGGCGCGGCTCCTGGCGTACCCCGACGGGGCGCTCGAACGGGCGCTCGCCGCAGCCGATGCCGAATGGGCGCCCGCGCCCGGGCTGGCCGCGCTGCAGGAGGAGTACACGCGGCTCTTCGTCACGGCGGTGCCGGCCGTGCCGGCTCCACCCTACGAGGCGTGCTACGGGCCCGGCGACGCGCCGACGCTGCTGCCCGCGCTCGATGCGCTCTACGCCGCAGCCGCCTACGCGCCGCCGGCCGACGGCACGGGGCGCACCGACCACGTGGTTGCCGAACTGGGTTTCGTCGCCCATCTGCTCGCCCGCGGCGACGACCACGCCGCCCGCGCTTTCGTCCGGGCGCACCTCGCCGCGTGGCTACCGGCGTTCACGGACGCCGTGAACGCCGCGGCGCGGCTGCCCTACTATCCGCGGGTCCTCACGACCGTTGCGGCTGAGTTGGAGGCCTGGCTCCATGGATGAACGTCCCAAGGGCATTTCGCGGCGCGGGTTTCTGCGCCTGGCGGGCCTGGCGGGTGGGCTCGCGGCCACCGCCCCGCTCGCGGCGAAGGCGGCCGACGGCCCCGACCGAACTCTCCAGCGCCGTCTCGGTCGCTTCCAGGGCGAGCGGGTGGCCGTGGTGCCCTCGCTCTGCGAGATGTGCTTCTGGCGCTGCGGCATTCTCGGCAAGGTGAAAGACGGCCGCCTCGTGCGCATCGAGGGCAACCCCGACCACCCGCTCACGCGCGGCCGCATCTGCGCGCGCGGCAATGCCGGGCTCGGGCTGCTCTACGACCCCGACCGGCTCAAGTACCCGCTGCAGCGCGTTGGCGCCCGCGGCGAGGGTCGCTTCCGGCGCATCTCGTGGGACGAGGCGCTCGACGTCGTGGCGCACCGCTTCGCGCAGATCGCGAGCGAACACGGCCCCGACGCCATCGCCCTCTTCCCGCACGGCGCCTCGGCCGGCTACTTCAAGGCGCTCATGAGCCACGTCGGCTCGGCGGGAGTCTCCGTTTCGAGTTTCTACGCCTGCCGCGGGCCACGCGACATCGGTTTCCGGCTGACCTACGGACTCGACCCAGGCAGTCCCGAACGCGTCGACATGGCGAACGCCCGCCTCATCGTGCTCATCGGCTCGCACATCGGTGAGAACGTGCACACGAGCCACGTGGCGCAGTTCGCCGATGCCGTGGCCGCCGGCGCCGAACTCGTCGTCGTCGACCCCCGGCACTCGGTCGCTGCCGGCAAGGCGCGTTTCTGGCTGCCCATCAAGCCGGGAACCGACACGGCGTTGCTCCTCGCCTGGATGCACGAACTCATCGCCGCGGGCCTCGTCGACCGGGCCTACCTGCAAGCCAACGCGTTCGGCTACGACGAACTCGTGGCCCACGTGCAGCCCTTCACCCCCGAATGGGCGGCCCCCATCACGGGCATCCCGGCCGAGGCCATCCGGCGCATCGCGCGGCGCATGGGCGAATTGAAGCCCGCCGTGCTCATCCATCCAGGCCGCCACGTGACCTGGTACGGCAACGACGTGCAGCGCTCGCGTGCCATCGCCATCCTGGCGGCGCTGCTCGGCTCCTGGGGACGGCCCGGCGGCTACTTCCTGCCGACGAGCATGCCGCTCGGCGACTGCCCCTGTCAGCCCACGGCCGGTGAGCATCCCGAGGCCACGGCCGCCTGGTCGTTCCCCTTCCAGGAAGAAGGGGTCCCGCCGCAAGCCCTCGTCGAAGCCACGCTGCGGCCCGATCGCCCCATTCGCGCCTGGACCCTCTACGGCCAGAACGTGCTCCACTCCGTGCCCAATCCGCGCCGCACCGAGGCCGCGCTCCGGGCCCTGGACTTCGTGTTGGCGGTCGACGTGCTGCCCTCCGACTCGGTGCTGTGGGCCGACATCGTCCTGCCCGAGTCCACCTATCTCGAACGCTACGACGAGTTGCGTGTGACGTCGTCGTCGCAGACGCCGTTCATCGCGCTGCGTCAGCCCGTCGTGCCTCCGCTCTACGACACGCGGGGCCCCTACGAAATCGCGAAGTCGCTGCTGGAGCGCCTCAATCTGCCTCAGTGCTTCCCGTGTGCGCACGTTGAAGAGGTCTTCGAGCGGCGGCTCTCCGCCGTGGGGCTGTCCTTCGAGACGCTGCAGCGCACGGGCTACCACGTGGGCGCGGGTCGGCCGTTCCCCGAGCCCGGCGAGGCCATGCGCTTCGCCACGCGCACCGGGCGCATCGAGCTCTTCTCGACGGCGCTCGCCGAAAGGGGCCTGCCGCCCTTGCCTCCGTGGGAGCCGCCCGCCGAGGCCCCGCCCGGCATGCTCCGTCTCGTCTATGGCCGGTCGCCGTACCACTCGTTCACGCGCACGGCCAACAATCGGCTCCTGCGCGAACACGACCCGCACGGCTCTCTGTGGCTCAACGACGAACTGGGTGCGGCGCTCGGGCTGGCCCAGGGCGAGCCCGTGTCCCTCGAAAACCAGGACGGCGTGCGCGTCGGTCCGACGCCCGTCACGCTGACCCCGGGCATTCGGCCCGACGTCGTCTACGTCGTGCACGGGTTCGGCAACCGTTCGCCGCTTCTGCGGGCGGCCCAGGGCCAGGGCATCTCCGACAACGCGCTGCAAACCCGCACCGTTCTCGATCCCGTCTGCGGCGCGGGCGGCCTGCGCGTCAACTACGTCCGCATCCTGCGCAACGGCGAGCTGCTTCCGTTGCCTCCGGTCACGCTCGGCGAGACCTTCCTCGAACGCCCCGCCGGGCGCGCCGTGCGCCGGCCGAGCGCGGCTCCCGGTTCCGCCGCGGCACCGACGCCGGCCAGCCCCGTGCGGCCGCATCCGGCTCCGTCCGGCGGACGAGGCCCGGCCGCGCCTCAGGAGGGATGCTAGATGCCGCGCTACGCCATGGCCATCGACCTCGACCGCTGCGTCGGTTGCGGCGCCTGCGTGCTGGCCTGCAAGACCGAATGGCAGGTTCCCGAGGGCTTCTCGCGCGATTGGGTGCGGCCGGCGGGCACCGAGGGGCGCTTCCCCGAGGTAACCTCGGCCTTCTACGTCGGTCTGTGCAACCACTGCGATGAGCCCACCTGCGTGCCGGCCTGCCCCACGGGGGCCACGCACCAGGACGAGCAGGGCCGGGTCGTCGTCGACCGCGACCTCTGCATCGGCTGCGGCTACTGCGTGCACGCCTGCCCGTACGGTGCGCGCTACCACCACCCGACGCTCTCCAAGGTCGACAAGTGCGACTTCTGCCGGCCGCTCGTCGATGCGGGGCGGCCACCGGCCTGCGTCCAGACGTGCATTGCCGGCGCGCGCATCTTCGGCGACCTCGAAGATGCGGCCTCCGACGTCAGTCGCGCCGTGCACGAGCGGCCCGCCGAACGGCTGGAAACCGAGGCGGTCCGCATCGGCCCCAACGTCTACTACCTCGGCGACCCTGCCCAAATCGACCTCGTGCGGCGGCGCTTCCCGCCCGACCCCGAACACGTCGGGCCGCCCATCCAGGGCGAGTTCTTCGCCCGCATCTTGCGTCCCCTCGTGTTTGCGGGCATCGCGGCGTCGTTCGTGGGGCAGGCCGTTGCCTTCTTCTATCAGTTGACCAAGGGCGAGCCGCCCGTTGGAGAGTGAGCGCATGCGCAAGCCGCTCTTGAACCGTCACGAGGCGCTCGGGGGTCTCGTGTTCCTCGCGCTGGCCCTTCTGCTGCTGCTCGTTCCGGCGCCGCGTCTCGCCGGAGGCGACCGCTTCCGCTTCGTCGGCCAGGATTTGCTGGTCGGCCTCGGCGCCGAACGGCTCGCCGTCACGGTCCCGGCGTTGCGCCAGGACGTCGAGGCCCACAAGCCCGGGCTCAAGGTCGTCGACCTGCGCACGGGGGCCCTGGCCGGCTCCGGGGGTCTGCCGGGCGCCATGCGCCTCGACGCCGACCGGCTCTTCGACGGCTTCCGCGAACTCTGCACCGGCGCCGAGCAGGTGCTGTTCTACGACGCCACGGGCGCCGAGGGGCTCGCGGCGCAGGCGGCGCTGCTCTTCCGACTCAACGACTGTCCGGCGGTGTGGCTCGCCGGCGGGCTGCGCGCGTGGTCCGATGCGCCGGTTGAAACCCCCACGGCGGCCCCGCCGCAGCCACCGGCCGCGCCCGCCGCCTGTGTCATTCCGCGCTGCCCGCCGTGCCCGGCGCCCGGTGCGCCTTCGGCGCCGACCGGCCCCGAG
>CAYRCM010000102.1:0-1634 GCA_964422715.1 uncultured Myxococcales bacterium
CGCCCCCCGACGCGACGCCGGCGGCAGCGGGCCCGGCGCCCGCCGGCGCGCCGCCAGCCGGTGCCGACGCGGGAACGGCCGCAGCCGGGGCCGCGGCACCCGCGGCCCCGCCGGTGCGCGTGGTCGTCACGAGCACCCCCCCCGGCGCGGTGGTCTACGATGGCAACGAGCGGCTCGGCGAGACCCCGCTCGAATTGGAACAATCGCCCACGGCCGAACGGGTGCTGACGCTCAAGCGCCCGGGATTCCGCCCGCAGCGGGTGCGGCTCGTGCCGCCCATCGAGCCGCGCGTCGACGTGCGCCTCAAGCCCGCCGGGCGCGGCCCCGGCAGCGGCGGCGGAGAAGTCGAGATCCTGTAGCACCGTGCGGTGCGACGGCGCCCCCGGGCGCCGCCTGGGGCGAGAATGGAGGAACTGCGATGCGTCGACCCGCTCGAATCCTGAGCGTCCTGGCTCTCGCCGCGGCCCTGTGCGCGGCATCTGCGGGCCCGGCCACCGCGGCCGGCAAGAAGAACTTCAAGGCGGTGCTCGCCGAGGCAACGGCCGCGTTCAAGGCCGAGGACTACGCCGGGGCACTCGAAGCCTACCGCCAGGCCTACGCGCTCAAGGCCGACCCGAGCCTGCTGTTCATGGTCGCCCGCGCACAGGAAGAGCTCGGCGACCGCGAAGCGGCCCTCGAAACGTTCCGTCGCTGTCTCGCGGCCGGCCCGCCCGCCGAGGTCGCCGGCCGAACCAAAGAGAAAATTCGCATTCTCGAAGAGTTGCTCTCGAAGGGGCGGCTCCTCCTGCTGGTCGCCACGGCCGGCGCCGAGGCCACGGTCGATGGCCAGTCGGTCGGCGTGGCCCCGTTCGCCCCCCTCGATCTGCCGCCCGGCAACCATCGTGTGCGCGTCTTCAAGCCGGGCTACACCGACCACGAAGAAGACATCGTCGTGCCCGGCGGCGGAGAAGCGACCCTGCGCGTGGCGCTCGTCAAGGGCGCCGGTCACACGGCCGACGTACCCGCCCCGGCGGGCGACGGCGCGGGCGACACCGTCAGCGTCACGGCGTCGCCGGGCGGCAAACGCGGTCTGAGTCCGTGGAACTGGATTCTCGTCGGCACCGGCGGCGCGCTGCTCGCCGCCGGCACCGGGGTGTTCGTGAAGGGGTACCTCGACCACCAGGCCGTCGACGAGCAGAAACGCGACAACCCGCGCTACACCTACGCCGAGGCGCGCGACCTGCAAAACGCGGGCAATCTCGAGAAGACCGTGGGCATCGCGCTGCTCGGCGCGGGCGGAGCCGCGCTCGTCACGGGCATCGTGCTCATCTTCGTGCCGAAGCGCGAGGCCGCCGCGGCAAGCGAGCCGGCCGCTCGCTTCGACCTCGCCCCCATGCTGGGCGGCGCGACGGTTGGCTTGGAGGGGAGCTTCTGATGAACCGCCTGCACACAGGGCTCGCTCTGGCGGGGCTCTTGGCCCTTTCCGGCACGGCGTTCGACTGCGCCGTCGACTTCAACCTCAACGACCCGACGTGGCAATGGAAGTGCAGCGCCGACGACGATTGCCCCGCGAGCGGCCAGCGCTGCATCGACGGACGCTGCAGCGTGTGCGCACCCGCCTGCGCCGACAAGGAATGCGGCGACGATGGCTGCGG
>CAYRCM010000102.1:1734-20472 GCA_964422715.1 uncultured Myxococcales bacterium
CGGCAGCTGCGGCACCTGCGCCGACGGCGAAAGCTGCACGGCCGCCGGCCAGTGCAGCGGCTGTGTGCCGGCCTGCGCGGGCAAGGCGTGCGGCGACGACGGCTGCGGCGGCAGCTGCGGCACCTGCGCCGACGGCGAAAGCTGCACGGCCGCCGGCCAGTGCGAGCCCGCCTGCGTCGGCAGCTGTACCGGCCGCGAATGCGGCGACGACGGCTGTGGCAACGACTGCGGCCAATGCGCCGAGTTCGAAACTTGCCTCGACGGCGCGTGCAAGTCCTTGACCTGCGGTCCGTGTGAGACGCCGGCCGACTGCGCGAGCGCCGACGACCTGTGCATCCGCTGGCCCGACACGGTAGTCCCGGCGGTCGACGACGTTGCCGACGCCACCTGGTGCGCGCACCCGTGTGCGGCCGACGCCGACTGCCCGGCCGAGCCGGCCGCCACCTGCGATTTGGGACTCGGCGCCTGCCTGCCGAACCGCTCCCAGGCGTGCAGCCCCAAGGACGTGGTCGAGGTCGACACGTGCGGGCGCACCGTACGCACCGAACAGCAATGCCCGGGCTCCTGGCAGTGCAATCCCGAAACGTTGAACTGCGCCTGCGGCTGTGGAACAGAACAAGTCTGTGATTTCAATGGCTTGTGCTGGGGTTCGAGTTGCGCGAACCCCTGGGAGCCCGAAGGCGGGTTCTGCTCGGCCGGGGCCGGCTGGACCATCCTGCTGCCGCGCACCACCACGGCCACCTCCGAGAATCGCCTCTACGACTACCAGTGCAGCGCCGACGGCCAGCCGTGGGCCTTCAACGGGCCCGACATCGTCTACCGGCTGCAGACCCTGGAGCCGCTCGGCGTGCGGTTCCAGCTCCAGGCCATCCAGGAAGGCTTTGCCCCACGACTCGCCGTGCTGAAAGGCGCCTGCGAACCCACGGCCTGCATGCGCAACGGCGACCCCGACATGCGCATGAGCATCGAAGACAACTGGATCTGGGTGCGCGCCACCCCGGGCCAGCCGTACTACGTGGTGGTCGACGGCCGGCTGCCGGCACAGCAGGGAGCCTACGAATTGCGGGTGCGCTGCGCCGTGCCGAACGAAACCGATGCCGGGCCCGAGGCGTGCCTCGGCTCGAACGTCGCGGGCGAGGCCGGGGCCGTCGACGAGGATCTCGACGGCGACATCAACTGCTGCGACGCCGACTGCGCGGACAAGCCCGAGTGCGAGGGCAACCCCTGCGCGACGGCGGTGCCGGCGGGCTGACGGCAGGGGGGCCGACGGCACCCCGCCCCGCGACGGGGCCGCGGAACGCCCGGGGCCGCCGATCGCCGCGGCGCCAGGCGGGCTTGACAGGGGTGCCGCGCTCGTGGAAGGTTTTGCGGGTTGTGGCCGACCCGGCGGAGACGAACATGCATCGCTTCACTCTCGTGGCCGCAGGTTGCCTCGTGGCGTTCATCGGGTACGCGTGCAGTCTCGAACCCGATGGCGACTCCGGGGGCGACGAAGATCGGCACATCGCCAAAGACATGCCGCTCGGCGACCCTTGGCAGGGCGAATTCAGCTGGCCCGACGGCGACCGCACCGATTGGATGCGCTTCTTCGTCCAAGACGGCGGGCTGCTGCGCATGCAGGTCTCGTTCGCCAACAAAGACACGGGCGCCGACGTGCAGGTGTTCAACAGCTACGGCAAGGCCATCACCAAGGAATTCGTCAAACGGCCCGGCATCGAAGAACAGATCAACGTCGAACAGATGATCGGCCCGGGTCGCTATTTCGTCCGCGTCCGCGGCCACGAAGAAGGCGACCGCAGCGAGTATTCGCTGCGCGTGATCGTGCAATAGGAGCAGCGCGCGGCTGCGTCCGGCATCCTCGCGGGGGGTCGGCCGCTCCGACAGGGGACCATGGGTTTCAAACTGCGCAGCGCCGGGGCCACCGATGTGGGCCTCAAACGGCAGAAAAACGAGGACTACTACTGCATCCTCGAGGACGAGGAACTGTTCATCCTCGCCGACGGCATGGGCGGACACGCGTCCGGCCAGGTCGCGAGCCGCCTCGCCGTCGATCACATGGTCCGGTTCCTCATCGAGACCGTGCGCCAGCCCGGCTTCGAACTGCCGTTTCGCACGCCCAACCTCGCGAGCCACGCCGAGCGCGCGCTCTCGAACGCCATCCAGTTCGCAAACGAACGCGTCTACATCGAGTCCATGAAGGACTCCCGCCTCGAGGGCATGGGCACCACCGTGTGCGCCACGCTCGGCGACGGCGACGACCTCATCATCGGCCACGTCGGCGACAGCCGCATCTACCGTCTGCGCGGGGGCGCCATCACGCAGGTCACGCGCGACCACTCGCTGCTCAACCACTACCTCGACACGGGCAAGATCAAACCCGAAGAAGTCGACTCGTTCCAGAGCACCAACGTCATCGTGCGGGCCGTGGGCCTCAAAGACTACGTCGAGCCCTCCGTCCAGTGCGTGCCGAAGCAGCCCGGCGACGTGTACGTCACGTGTTCCGACGGCCTGTCCGACCTCGTCGACGATTGGACCATCCAGCAGACGCTGCTCGAACACGGCGCCGACCTCGATGGCGCCGCGCAGCACCTCGTGCGGCTCGCGAACCAAGCCGGCGGCAAAGACAACATCACGGTCATCCTCGTGGCCGTGACGGGAGAACGCGTCAGCCGCGGCCCGCTGCGCGACGCACCGCGCGAGGCGCCGGCCCCCGACCCGGGCGCAGCGCTGCCGGGCCGCGACCACGTCACGCCGCGCGAACCGGTGCCGGCCGTGCGCTTCCCCTACGACGTGGCCGCGGCCGAGGCACCGATCCCGCGCGAGGGGGTTCCGGCGGCCGCCGAGCCCGATGGGGGCAGCGACGCCGCCGCCGCGCGCGCCCAGGCGACGCCGCCGACACCGCCGCCGGTACCGTCGGCGCGGCCCGCCCCGCCGCGCACGCCCGGCGCGCAGCCGCGGCCCACCCCCGAACCGCCCCCGCTGCCGCGCAGTCGGCCGACGCCGCCCGGGCTACAGCCCCCGCCGCTGCCGCCGCCACGGCGAAAAGAGATTCCGCCGGCCGAACAGTCGTTCTCGGGGGCGGTCATCGACAACAAGGTCATCGAACGACCGGCCACCCCGCCGCGGCCGCCGGTGAGCCGCCCCGAGGCGCGCCGCACCGACGACGCACCGACGCGCCGGCCCATGTTCAGCCCACCGGCCACCGCGCGCCTCGAACCGGTCCGCGCAGACGGTTCCGAGCCCCCCGCCAAACCGGCGGCGGCGGTACCACGCGGCGGCGTCTCCGAAGCACGAGGCAGACCGGCGCCCGCGCCCAGCCGCGAGCCCGCGCCCAGCCGCGAGCCTGCGCCCACCCGCAGCGAAGCCCCCGTGGGCGAGGCCCCGGCGTTTGCGCCGCGCGGCCCCGGCATGCGCATTGGGGTGCGGCCGCCGCCGGCCGAACCCGAGCGCGAGGCTGACGAGCGCGAGTTCGCGAACCGCCAACGGCCGGGCCACGAGCTGAGCGAACCCGAACCCGAACCCGAAGGGCCCCCCGCTACCCCGTCCGCGCGCGGGCGGTCGGCCGATCCGCTGCGCTCCACGCAACGGCTCACGCCCGTGCGGGTGGCCGAGCACGAAAGCGACGAGGCCGCGCCGGTCGCCGGCGAGCCCACCCGGCAGTCGCCCGTGCCCGATTTCGACGACGAGCCTGCCCCGCGGCGCGACGAGCCCACCTCCATTTCGGCGGCGCCCGTGTTCGACGAGCCGCAGCGCGGCCGCGCCATCCAGTTCCGCTACGGCCGCACGACGCGCCGGCCGCTCATCGTCGACGGCGGCGGCGCCCCGCGCCCACGGGCCGAACGTTCCGGCTACGACCCCAACGCGCCGACCCCGCCGGGCGAACGCCGTTCCTATCCCGCCGAACGCGACGAAGACGACGACCCCAAACGCACCTGACCCGTTCGCCGCAAACTGCACCCGGCTGCGGCCGCTCCCGGCAGGGGGCTTCGACCGAATCCCGGGCAGTCTTCGCGGCGAGCGACCGCGCTCGTCGGGAGTCGGTCAGTCCAGTTCGAGGGTGCGGAAGCGGTCGGAGATTTCGACCTTGCCGGGGGCCGCAGGCTTGGGCCGCATGTCGCCCGGCGCGCCGGCGGGACCCGCGGCCGGCCCGGGCGCCGGAGCCTCACGCGGAGATTCGGCGCGTGTCTCGGCGGGAGGGGGCGCCGACGGGGCGGCCGGGCGTGAGAGCGAGAAGTCGCGCCCCTGGAGCCGCACGAACACCTCGTCGTCGGCGATGGAGAAGAGTTCGAGTTCGGGCAGGTCGAGGTGCGCCTTGAGCAGACCGACGAGCTGCGAGAAGGAGAGCTGCCTGAGGTGCGCCGGCGGTTTGAACCCGCCGAGGTCGGCGTTGAGCGGGCGCGGGGTCTCGACGACGTATTCTTTCAGCACGGTGGCGAGCATGTCGCCCAGTTCGTCGGCCGAGTAGCCGCGAAGCGAAGCGCGCAGTTCGTCGACGGTGCGGGTCGGGCGCAAGTCTGCCATGGCTCGGTCCTCCTACTCGGTACGGCCGAGGTGGAAGCGCTGGTCGGGCTGGATGTCGGAGCGCGCGAAACTCGTGCCGAAGTGCCGCACGCCCTCGAAGTTGGCGTGCAGCAGATTGCAGTCGCGCAAGTCGCATTTCAGCAGCAGCGCCCCCCGGAAATTGGCGCCGTAGAGGTTGGCGCCCTGGAGCTTCACATCGATGAGCACGGCGTTTTCGAAACTGGCGTTCGACAGGAGCGCGTTGTCCATCTTGGGGTCCTGGAACAGGCACCGCACGAGGATGCCCCGGGCAAACCGCGCCCCATACAGGTTGGCCGAGACGAATTCGCAGCCGGCGAGCCGGGCCCGCGAGAAGTCGGCGTTCGACAGCTGCGAGTCGTAGATCTTGCAGCGGTCGAGCGTGCTGCCGCGCAGCGCCGCCTCGATGAGTTCGGAATTGAGCACCTTGCACGAATCGAGGCTGGCGTCGAGCAGCCGTGCCGCACGCATGGACGCGCCGTTGAAGTGCGTGTGGGCGAGCAGCGCGCCGGTGAAATTGGTCTCGACGAGCCCGACGCTCTTGAACGAAACGTTCTCGAACGTGAGCCCGGCGAAGTCGAGGTTGGCGAGGTCGACCTGGCGCACGAGGCAGCCGGTGAGCCCGCCGCCCGCACTGACTTCACGAATCAAGTCGCGAGATTGGTAAACGGTTTCCATGCCCTGTCCCCGCGCTCGCCCTGTCGAGCGTTCCGGCATCGTAGCACTAGGGCGCGCGGTCGCCAAGCGCCCCGGCGCCCACGCGCTGGCGGGCGCGTGGCCGGCGGGACTACAATCCCGCGGCGCGGCCCGAGTCACGCCGCGGACCGGAGTCTCCATGCGCTGTGCAGCCCCCGGCCTCCTGTGCCTCTTCGTGCTCCTCGGCGCATGCAGCGGGGAAAGTGCTCCCGCCCGGCCGGCGCCGGCGGGTCTCGTTGCCGGGGCCCCCGGTCCGCCCGAGGCGGTATCGGCGGGCTCGGCGGGCCACGCGCCGCTGCCGGCCTACGAACTCCCGGACGAGGCCGCCCCGGCCAAAGCCGACTCGGGCGCGGAATGGCGCCTTGCCCACCGCCCGCTCCATGCCGAAACCGAGGCTCCGGCGGTGGCCGGCTTCCGGGCGATGCGCGAGTGGGAGCCCATGCGCGCCCTGCTGCTCGTCTACGCCGACTATTTGACCGACAACGCGGCCCTCGACCGCACGGTGCTCGACATCCTTGTCCCGGCGGCCGACGTGGCCGAACTCTGGGTCATCGTGCACGCCCATCGGGCTGCCGAGCACCTCGTCGCGGCACTCGCCGAGCGCGGCGTCGACACGTCGGCCGGCGGCCCGCTCCGGCTCTTCCGCTTCACGAACGATTCGCTCTGGACCATCGACTTCGCCCCCCTGCCGCTCGTCGCCCCGGATGAACGCGTGGCGTTTCTCGACTTCCGCTACTACAAGGCGCGCGCCCGCGACGACGGGCTCACGACGCGGCTTGGCCGCGAACTCGGCGTCACGACGTACCGGCTCGGCAAATTCGGCTTCGAGGGCGGCAACTTCCAGGCCGATGGGCTGGGCACCTGCTACATCTCGCATCGCACGGTGTGGGCGTCCGGCCAGCCCATGGAGGTGCTCGAAGACCACTTCGCGCGCTACGCGGGCTGCCACGAGCTGGTCATCCTGAACGACGTCACGAACGACGCCACCGGGCACTTGGACATGTTCTTCAAACTCGTCTCCCCGGGCCGCGCCATCTTGGCCACGTTCGAGCCCGACGAAGACGAGACGAACGCCGCCCGCATGGACGAGAACGCTGAACGACTGGCCGCCCGCGTGGCCCCCGACGACGCCACGCCCTTCGAGGTGCTGCGCATGCCCATGCCGCACCCGGGCACGACGGGTGACGGCCAGGTCGTGCCGTTCACGTATCTCAACGCCACCCTGCTCAACGGCCTCATCTTGTGGCCCGTGTACGGCGAGGACCCCGACCGCCAAGCGGTGGCCGAGGCCGTCTGGCAGCAGGCCCTGCCCGACTGGCAGAGCGTGCCGATCGGTTGCGACCGCCTGGCACTGCTCTCCGGCTCGGTCCACTGCATCACGCGCACCATCCCCGTGGGCACGTTCGAGCCCTGGCTGTCGGACGGGGTCTGCTGCGGCACCCAATGCCAGGGGACTGCGGGCGGCTACGACGGGGCCTGCGTCACGCACGCCGACTGCTTCGGCCCGCGCTGGCTCTGCCCATGCGGCAAATGCTCCGAGCCCTGTCCGGCGGGCCCGGGCCCACTCCCCTGCCCCGCCGGTGTGCTCGCCGGGGCATGTTGCGCCGCAAGCGAGCGCCGCGCCTGCCAGGCCGACCAGTTCGAGTCGGCCCCGTGCGCCACGGCCTGTGCCGCGGCCACCCCGGGCGGCGCCGCGCGCTGCGACGATGCGACGGACAGCGCCGCAGCGCAGGACTGCGCGGCCCTCGTCACCGACGCCCGGCCCACGTGCCTCGGCGCCGACACGGCGAGCTGCCGCGCGGGCGAACTCGAAGTCACCGCCTGCGACGCCGCACCCTGCCACCAGGCCGACCTCGACCTCGCGGCCTGCGGCCCGCCATCCCCCGCGCCCGCGCTCCCCGAGCCCTCCGCCGGCTGCGATCTCGCGGGCCGGGTCGGCTGGCGCCGCGACGACGCCGGGCGGCTCGTCCGCTTCGGCTGCGTCAGCGGCGAGACCTGCGTTGCCGGCCGTTGCCTGCCCCCCTGCGCCGCCGCGTGTACGCTTGGCGCGGCCGAGTGTCTGGCCGACGGGCAGGAGGCCCGGGCGTGCGTCCCGGCCGAGCCCACCGGCTGCCCGGCCTGGCAGCAGACCCCCTGCCCCGCCGAGGCCCCCTGCGTGGCCGGCCGGTGTCGCTACCCCGACGGCGACGTGTGGCAGCCCGCCGATGCCGCCGGTCCGGAGCCGGGGCAACGGCAAGGCGGCGGCTGTGGCACGGCCCCGGGCAGCCCGGCGCCGCTCCTCATCCTGCTGCTCGGGCTCCTGCGCGCCGGGCGGGGCGGCCCGCACCGTCGGCCGAAACGCAGGCAGCCGCCGTGCGCGCCAAACAGCCTTTAGTTACAGAAGATTGGACGCGAGTTCGGCCAGTTCGGAGCGCTCGCCGCGCACGAGCGTGATGGAGCCGGCGATGCGCTGGTCTTTGAATCGGTTGGCCAGAAAGGTGAGACCGTTGTTCTGCGTGTCGACGTAGGGATTGTCGATCTGGTAGGGGTCGCCGGTGAACACGACCTTGGTCCCGGTGCCGGCGCGCGTGAGGATGGTCTTGACCTCGTGTGGCGTGAGGTTCTGGGCCTCGTCGACGATGAGGTACTGCTGCGCGATGGAACGGCCGCGGATGTAGGTAAGCGGCTCGACCTGGATGATGCCCATGTCCATGAGGCTTGTCAGCGCCTGGGTCTCGCGACGCGCCCCGCTGTGCGACAGTGACACGAGCAATTCGAGGTTGTCGTGGATGGGCTGCATCCAGGGGTTCAATTTCTGTTCGACGTCGCCCGGCAGGTAGCCGAGGTCGCGCCCGAGCGGGAAGATCGGCCGCGAGACGAGGAGCCGCTTGTACACATGTTCGTCGGCGGTTTTCTGCAGCCCGGCGGCGAGCGCCAGCAGCGTCTTGCCGGTGCCGGCCTTGCCGACGAGGGTCACGAGCTGCACGTCGTCGCGCAGCAGCAGGTCGAGCGCGAACATCTGTTCCTTGTTGCGCGCCGTGACGCCCCAGACGGCGCCCTTGAGCGGCGGCAGGAAGCACAGGCGCTTGGCCTCGGGGTCGAGCCGCGCCAGCACCCCGCCCGGCCCGCCAATCTCGCGCACGATGACGTACTCGTTCGGCAGCAACGCGGGCTCGGTGACGCGCGGCGCGACGAGTTCGCCCTGTTCGCGGAGTGTCGTGATGTCGGCGCTCGTGAGCGCGAGCTCGACGTAGCCCGTGTGCAACTCGCTGATTTCGACGCGTTCGCGGCGGTAGTCCTCGGCGGCGAGCCCCATGGCGTCGGCGCGAATGCGCAGGTTCGTGTCCTTCGACACGAAGATGCACGGCACGTCGGGCTCGCGATTGCGCAGTTCCATGGCCGCGGCAACGATCCAACTATCCATCTTCGCCGTGACCGCGAAGCGCGCGGGCAGGCCCTGCTCGCAGAACAGGACGCGCAGCCGCCCGCCGTTCGGCAGGTCGACGCCCTCGGTGAGCGCCCCTTCCTGGCGGAACGCGTCGAGTTGGCGGCTCAATTGACGCGCGTTGCGCCCGAGCTCCGAAAGATCCTTTTTGAATTTATCCATTTCCTCGATGACGTAGATGGGAATGTTGACGCAGTTGTCCTCGAAGGAGAGCAGCGCGTTGGCGTCGTGCAGCAGCACGTTGGTGTCGAGCACGAAATTCTTGCGCATCATCCACTCCTTCGGGGGTCGGCCGGGCAGCGGCGCCCCCGTGTCGGACGAACCACCTGCCGGGCGGCCTCTGTGCCGGACGGCGTTCTCGCAGTGTGGCCCCCGGCTTCGCAGCGTGTCAAGCGCCCTGCCGCGGCGCGCCTCCCCACCCACGCGGGCAGCGCCGGGCGTTTACTTTCGCGGGCGTGCTTGCTATGTCATCGGGCGGTTGCGGCCCCGCTTGGCCACTCGGGCGTCGCTGCCCGCACGCAGGGGAAATGCGCATGCCGTTCGACGCTCCGCTCGCCACCCGGCTCATCGACCTGGCCCTCGACGAAGACGTCGGCCGCGGCGACGTCACGACACTCGCCACGGTGCTCCCGACAACGCTCGCCACGGCGCGCATCGACACCCGGGAGCCATGCATCGTCGCCGGCCTGCCCGTGCTCGAACGGGTCTTCGCGCGGGTCGGCACGGGGGTCACGGTCGTACCGCTCGTGGCCGAGGGGGAAGCCATCGTGGCCGGCACCACCCTCGCGCGGCTCCGTGGACCGGCCCGCGTGCTGCTCGTCGGCGAACGCCTGGCGCTCAACCTGCTGCAACGCATGTGCGCCATCGCCACCTGCACGCGGCGCTTCGTTGCGGCCGTCGCGGGCACGGGCGCGCGCATCGCCGACACGCGCAAGACGGCCCCGGGTCAGCGCCTGTTCGATAAGTACGCCGTGCGCATCGGCGGTGGGGTCAACCATCGCACCGGGCTCGACGCCGGCATCCTCATCAAGGAAAACCACATCGCGGCGGCCGGCTCCATCACGACGGCCCTTCGTCGCGTCCGCGCCGAGGCCCCCTTTCCGCTGCGCGTCCACGTCGAAGTGCGCTCGCTCGCCGAGGTGCAGGAAGCGCTGGCCGCCGGCGCCGAGGGACTGCTGCTCGACAACATGAACGCGGCGACGCTCCGCCAGGCGACGGCGCTCTGCCGCGGGCGGGTGCTGACCGAGGCGTCGGGAGGTGTGACGCTTGGCAATGTTGCCGAGGTGGCCGCGGCCGGCGTCGATATCATCTCGGTCGGCGCCCTGACGCACAGCGCGGGAAACATCGACCTGACCATGCTGCTCGACCTCGTCGCCACCGGGCCTGCGGCGGCCCCGGGCGCGCAGCCCCTGGAGACGAAACCCGATGGCCCCCCTTGAGCCCCAGGGCGGCGAGGCCGCTGGCAGCGGTTTCGATCTCGGCCGGCTGCGCGAAGCACTCCGCGGCGTCGGGGGCGATGCGCGTCGCACGACGCCGCTCTACCGGCAGTTTCATGTCCGGGGCGCCGTGGCGTCCACGAACGACGAGGTGCTCGAACTCGCCCGCGCCGGCGCACCCTCGGCCACCGTGGTGCTGGCCGACCGCCAGACGGCCGGGCGCGGGCGGCTCGACCGCCGCTGGTTCTCGCCCCCGGGCCTGAACCTCTATGTCTCGGTCTGCATCCGGCCGCCGCGGCCGGCGCCGCTCGCCCCCACGCTCTATCCGCTGCTCGCGGCCCTGGCCGCGGCCGACGCGGTCTCGTTCTTGGGCGTGCGCGGGGTCGAGATCAAGTGGCCGAACGACCTCTTGGTCGGCGGTCTCAAACTCGCAGGCATTCTCTGCGAGTATGCCGACGAGCCGGGACTCGGGACCGCCGTCGTGTTCGGCGTGGGGCTCAACGTCAACATGGCCCCCGGCGACTGGCCGCCCTATCTCCAGGGCCAGGCCACGTCGCTGCGCATGTGCACAGGGCAGGCGGTCGAACGCGAGCGCGCGCTCGGCCTGTTGCTCGAACGGCTGCGCATCCATTGGATGACGGCGCACGAGCGCGGCGAGTTTCCCTGGAGCCCCTGGAACCGCTACTGGAAGGGGGTCGGCACGCGGGTCAAGGCGATCACCCCGGCCGGCCGGCTGCTCGGTCAGGTGCTCGGAGTCTCGCCGGACGGCGGGCTCACCCTGCAAACCGACCGCGGTCAACAGGTCACGGTGCTTGCCGGCGACGTGTCCTCGGTCGACGCCACGGAGTAGGGCTGAATGCTGCTCGTCATCGACGTCGGAAACTCCCATACCGTCCTCGGGCTGTACGAGGGCACGCAGTTGCAGGACCACTGGCGCATCACGACGCGCCGCGACCGCACGGTCGACGAGTACGGCATCACCCTGTTGCGGCTGCTCGAAACGCGCGGGCGGGCCCCGGGCGACGTGCGGGCGGCCATCGTGTCGAGCGTGGTGCCCCAGGCCGTGCAGGACATCGAAGGCGTCTGCACGCGCTACCTGTCGGTGCACCCGTTGGTCGTCGGCCCGGGCATTCGCACGGGCATGCCCATCCTGTACGATTCGCCGCGCGAGGTCGGAGCCGACCGCATCGTCAACGCCGTCGCGGCCTTCGACCTCGTGCACACGGGCTGCATCGTCATCGACTTCGGCACGGCCACGACCTTCGACGTCATCAGCCGCGCGGGCGAATACCTCGGCGGCTGCATCTGTCCTGGGGTCATGGTCTCGGCCGAGGCGCTGTTCGCCCGCACGTCGAAGCTGCCGCGCATCGAAATCGTGCGGCCGGCGCAGGTCATCGGCAAGAACACCATCGCCAGCATGCAGGCAGGCATCGTCTTTGGCTACGCAGCGCTCGTCGACGGGCTCGTCGGTCGCCTGCGCGCGTGCCTCGACTATCCGGTGCGCGTGCTCGCCACCGGGGGGCTCGCGCCACTCATCGCCGAAGACGCCAAGACCATCGACGAGGTCATGCCCCACCTCACGCTCGACGGCTTGCGCATTCTCTACGAGCGCAACCGCGGCTGACGCCCCCAGGGTCCCTGCGGCCGGGGGCATCCTCGGTCGCCGCGCGGCCTCGAATGCCTCCAGGTTCGGGCGGTTCGGCCGCGCCGGAGCGACCCGGCGACCATTCGATTCCCTTGACACCGGCCGAACGGCTGCGATACACCCACGGGGCTCGCCGTCCGGGGTTCGGGCGCGCGATGCCCGCAGCCGGGTGAAGGAGCGCTCATGAAGCACTATGACCCTAAAGATATCCGCAACTTCGGCCTTCTGGCGCACGGCGGCGCCGGCAAGACCTCGGTTGCCGAGGCGTTTCTGTTCAACGCGAAGGTGACCACGCGTCTGTGCAAGGTCGACGACCGCAATTCCAACTTCGATACCGATCCCGAAGAGGTCGAACGCCGCACCACCATGAAGGTGGGCCTCGGCTGCATCGAGTGGAAGGGCAAGAAAATCAACATCGTCGACACCCCCGGCGACCACAACTTCTTCGCCGACACGCGCAGCGCCATGGCGGCCATCGACGCGGCCGTGGTGCTCGTCAGTGCCTGCGACGGGGTCGAAGTGGGCACCGAACGCGTGTGGTCGCTGTGCAAAGAGCACGGGCTGCCGCGCGCCATTCTCATCAACAAGCTCGACCGCGACCGGGCCAATTTCGACCAGGCGCTCAACGACATCAAAGAGAACCTCGACCCCACGGTCGTGCCGCTGCATCTGCCCATCGGCATCGAAGCCGGCTTCCGCGGCGTCGTCGATCTCCTCAGTTTCAAGGCGTTCGAGTATCCGCGCGACGGTTCCGGCACGCCGAAAGAGATCCCCATCCCGGCCGATCTGGCCGACCGGGCCGCCGAACTGCGCACGAACCTCATGGAAGGCGTCGCCGAAAGCGACGAATCGCTGCTCGACGACTACCTCGCGTCCGGGCAACTGAGCGACGAACAGCTGCGCCAAGGGCTTGCGCGCGGGGTCGCCAGCGGCTCCGTTCTGCCGTTGCTGTGCGCCTCCGGCTCGCTCAACATGGGCGTCGATCTGCTCATGGACCTCGTGGCGAACATGTTCCCGGCTCCGACCGATCGGCCGGCGCGCAAGGGCACCAAGCCGCGTTCCGAAGATCCCGAAGAACGCGCGCCCGACGCGAACGCGCCGTTCAGCGCGTACGTCTTCAAGACCGTGGTCGACCCCTTCGCCGGACGGCTCACCATCTTCCGCATCTACAGCGGGCGCGTCGAAAGCGACGGCACACTCTACAACGCCACGATCGACGAACGCGAACGCTACGGTCAGATCTACTTCGTGCAGGGCAAGAAACAGGAACCGCTCGGCTCCGCCGGGGTAGGCGACATCGTCTGCGTGGCCAAGTTGAAAGAGACGAAAACCGGCCACACGTTCTGCGACCCGAAAGCCCCCATCACGTTCAAGCCCATCGGTATTCCGCGGCCGTGCATGTCCTATGCCATCAAGCCGCACTCGCAGGGCGACGAAGACAAGGTCTCGACCGCCATCCAACGCCTGATGGAAGAAGACGTTTCGCTCGAACTCACGCGCGACGAAGTTGCCTCCGAGTTCATCCTGTCGGGCAACGGCGACCTGCACATCATGGCCACCGTGGGCAAGATGAAACGCAAGTTCGGCGTCGAAGTCGACCTCGAACTACCGAAGGTGCCCTACCAGGAAACCGTCAAGAAGAAGGTCACCAACATCGAGGGCAAGCACAAGAAACAGACCGGCGGCCGCGGCCAGTTCGGCGTGTGCTACATCGACATGGAGCCGCTGCCGCGCACCGAGGCCACGGCCTTCGAATTCGAAGATGCCATCTTCGGCGGCTCCATTCCGCGCAACTTCATTCCGGCGGTCGAGAAGGGCATCGTCGAAGCGTCCGTGCGGGGGGTGCTCGCGGGCTACCCCATGCGCTACTTCAAGGTGCGGCTCACCGACGGCAAGTACCATCCGGTCGACAGCTCCGAAATGGCCTTCAAGATCGCGGGCTCCCTCGCATTCAAAGAAGCCGCAGCCAAGGCCAGCCCGACGCTGCTCGAGCCCATCATGAACATGGAAATCGTGGCGCCCGACGAACACATGGGCGACATCATGGGCAACCTGAGCGGCCGGCGTGGACGCGTCGTCGGCACCGACCACCGCGGTCACAACGTGGTCATCAATGCCCAGGCGCCCATGTCCGAAATCCTCACCTACGCAGCCGATCTCACGTCCATGACGAGCGCACGCGGCACGTTCACCATGTCCATGAGCCACTACGAAGAAGTGCCGGCCCAGGTTCAAGAGAAGGTCGTCGCCGCCCGCGCCAAAGAGAAAGAGTAGCCCGCAACCGTCCTCCCCGAGACGCTTCCAAGATCGTCGGCGGCGCCGAGCGGCGCGCCGGGTGACTCTGCCCACGAGAGAGCGCGAGCGCCTCCCGGCGCCGGGGGCACGAGGTGCCGTTGTGGCCGGCCGCGGTGGGCGCCGCCGGCTCTACCGGCCGGCCCGATGCCCGCGCGACCGGCCACGGCGACCGCCCGCTGGGTGGCCGGACGGACCGGTGGGGGCGCCGCGAGGCGGCTCGGCCGGCTGGCCGTCGTCCGGGCTGGGCGTGGCGGCATCGGCAGGCTCGGCGGCGGGCTCGGCAGCGGACGCGCCGAGGGGTTCCGTCTCGGACTCGGTGGCCGGCTCGGCAGCGGACGCGAACATGGGCTCGACAGCGGGCTCGCCGAGGGGTTCCGTCTCGGACTCGGTGGCCGGCTCTTCGCTGGACGGCTCGGGTTCGTCGTCGGCGCCGGGCGCCGGAGCGGCCGGCGCGTCGGCCGGCGCGTCGGCACTCTCCGCCGCGGCCGCTTCGCCCGTCGCGAGCGCCGCCGAGACGGAGGCGGGCGCCGCCGCCGCCCCGTTGAGGGCTTCGAGCGCGACCGGCCCGCCAACGGAGAGATCGCGATCCGCGGCCCCTGCGGGCGCAGGCGCGCCGGACTCGGCGAGGTCGGCAACCGCCGGCACGCTGGCCAGCAACGTGGACGTCAGGCCGTCGAGCAGGTCGGCGTTGTCGTTGTGTTTGTGCATGGCGACGGCGAGTTGCGCACCGACGCCGGTGAACAGTTCGGAGAGCCCCGACAGCCCGGCCTGGAGTTGCAGCGCGCGCTCGGCAGCCGCGGCATGGACGGCCGAGAGCCGGGCGAATTCGACCTGCTGGCGGGCCACGGTCTGGCGTTCGCGCTCGAGCAGCGACTCGGCCTCTTGCCGGCCGAGCTGTTCGAACTCGCGATTCTCCTGTGTGTCGCCGTGGGCTGTGCGCTCCGCTTCGAGGGCGGCGCGCGCCTCGCCATGGGCCGTGCACTCGGCTTCGAGGGCGGCGCGCGTCTCGCCATGGGCCGTGCACTCGGCTTCGAGGGCGGCGCGCGTCTCGCCATGGGCCGTGCGCTCGGCTTCGAGGGCGGTGCGCGTCTCGCCGTGCGCCGCCCGCTCGCCGTCGAGTTCGTTCTTGAGTTCGCTCTGCTGGGCCAGGTGCTGTTGCACCTGGTCTTCGGAACGGCCCCAGGCCTGTTCCAAGTCGGCCTGCGCCTTGACGAGTTCGTCGATGCGCGCCTGCAGTCTTTCTTCCTGTGCACGGGCTGCCAGGACGGACTCGCCGAGTTGCGCGCTCAGCGTTTCGCACGCCTGCGTCTCGACAGCGAGCCGCTTCTGGGTTTCTTCGTGGCCGCGGACTTCGCGCTGGCGCTCGTCTTCGGCCCGCGTCCAGGCTTCCTCCATCTCGGCCAGCGCCTTCTCGGCGCGCTGCACGCGGCCTTCGTATTCGGCCACCAGCGCCTGGGTGGCCTCGATTCGCTGTTCGATGTCCGCGCGCCGGGCGGCCGCGCTGGCAAGGTCCTCGTGCGCCGCGTCGCGCTGGGCGCGCGCCAGTTCGAGGTCGTTGAGAGCGTGTTCGAGCGCAGCCTGGGTGCCCTCGGCTTGCAGCTGCAACGCCAGCAGGTCCGCCAGCCGTTCTTCGGCTTCTTTGGCGCGGGCGTCGCGCGCCGCCTGGGTCTGCTCGAGTTCGCGCGTGAGGCGTTCCATCTCGACGAGCGCCTCGTCGAACTGCCGGCCAATCTCGGCGCCCTGCTGGCGCAGGGCGGCGGCGTCGCTCTCGCGGCTTTGCAGTTGGGACTCGAGGAGTGCCTGGCGCTGCAGCAGCGCAGCAATCTGTTGTTGCAGTTTGCCGACCTCGCCCCCGCGCTGGTCGACGGCCAGCTGGCTGTCGACGGCCTGGCGTAGTGCCTCCTCCTGCAACTCGTGGGCATCTTTCAGTTCGACGCGCAGCGCGTCGACTTCCCGTTCGAGGGCCGCGATCCGCAGAAGCGCCTGGCGATGCGCTGCCCGCTCGCTTTCGACCTGTGCCTGCGCGTCGCGCAGCTCGCCCTCGGTGACGCTGTGCCGCATGCGGAGTTCGCGCAGTTCGGTGAACGCCCGCGAGCCCGCCTTCTCGGCGTCTTGCTGCTGCTGCTCGATGGCCAGCAGCCCACGCTCGGCTTCGCTCACGCGGCTGCGCAGCCGCTCGACATCGGCATCGCGCTCGGCCTTCTCGCGCGCGATGCCGTCACATTCGGCCTGGAGCCGCGCCACTTCGTGTTCGAGCCCGCCGACCACCTGGCGCGCCGCCTGGAGCGCCTCGGCGTCTTTGGCGGCGCGTTGCCGCAGCTCCTGCAAGTCGGTCTCGAGCGCGCCCCGTTCCTGTTCGAGCCGCCCGCGCAGCTCGTCGCGCTCGGCTTCGAGCGCCTGGATGCGCTGGTCGCGCTCGCCGCATTCCTGCCGCGCCTCGGCGAGTTCGAGGTCGTGAAACTCGGCGCGTTCATTGAGTTCGCGTTGGGCCTGTTCGAGCCGTCGGCGCTCTTCGGTCACGACCTGGAGCTGCTCGGCCCGTTCGGCCGCGGTGCGCCGCAGCTCGTCGAGATCCAGCCGCAGCGCTTCGAGTTCGAGGCGCGCCCCGTCGAGGTCGGCGGTGCGGGCATCGAGCTGCACGCGCTCGTTTTCCCGGGCCTCGACGAGCCGGGCATGCTCGCCCCGCAGCGCGTCGAGTTCCGTGGCCTTCGCCGAGAGTTCGTGCAGGTTGTTGTCGAGCCGGGTGGCCAGGCTCTGGAGGTCTTCCGTCTGGCGCGTGGCCGTAACCTGAACGTCGGCCAGGCTTCTCTGCAGCTGGGCCACGAGCGGCTCGAGTACGGCGATGCGTTCCTGACGCGCCTCCAGGTCCGCGCTGAGCGTCTGGATGCTGCGCTCACCGGCTTCCTGCTTGGAGAGGGTTTGTTCGAGCTCGGTGAGCAGTTGGTCGCGCTCGTCCGCGCTCTCGCCTGCGACCCGCGTTTGCGTGGCGAGCTCGTCGCGCACTTGCTGGAGCTGCTTCGCGAGTTCGTCGCGCTCGCGCTCGGCGTCTTTGCGCTGGTCGTCGGCGCGCTCTTGGAGGGCCTGCAACTCACGCCGCTGGTTGTCGCGCAGCCGTTCGAGTTCGTCGCGCTGCCGCGCTTCGAGCAGGCGGATCTCGTCGGTGCGGCGGTCAAGGTCGGCCCGGTTGCGCTTGAGGCTCTCGCGCAGTTTGGCCAGGTCGTCCTGCAGGCGGTCGCGTTCGGCGCGGATTTTCTTCGACTCCAGGTCTTGCGCGTCGCGCAACCCCGCCAGTTCGGCATCGCGGGCGATCAGCCGGTTTTCGAGGTCCTTGCGCGTTTCGGCGGACTTCTCGCGCACCCGCTGCAACTCGGCTTCGGTGCGCTGCAGCTGGTCGCGGGCGAGGGCGTGCATCTTGCGCACGGCCTGGATCTCGCCCTGCAACTTGACGAGCTGCGCCTGCGGGGTCGTCGGCTCGGCATCGGCGCCGCCCGGCGCGGGCTCTTCCCCGTCGCCGATGGTCAGGATCTCGTCTTCTTCGAGGTCGAGCACCGTCACTTCGTCGAGGCTCGTCGTGGCGAGCCGCTGCAAGGAGATCTTCAGGTCTTCGAACGCCAACGGTTTGGTCAGGTACTCGTCGGCGTGCGTGGGCAGCAGGCGGTGTTGGTTGAGCGTTTCGCGGTCGGCGTGTGCCGACACGAGGATGAGCGGCACCTGTCCGAGCCTGGGGTGCTGGCGCAGCCGACGACAGTTGGCGAAAGAGTAGCCCCCCTCGTTGTCGATGCTGAGCACGATGGCGGCGGGCGGGTCGGCCTCGGCCCGCGCGATGCCCTCGTCGGGTGACGCGTCGGCGACCACCCGCACATGCGCGTCCTGTAGGGCAAGACCGACGAGCTGCGCGGTTTCCGGGTCCGGATCCACAACGAGGACGATGCGCTCCTCCATAGCCTCCCCCGACAAGCCGCTCTGCGGCGTCCCTCACACGGAAGGTGGCGGCGCGCCGACCATGGCGAGAACCTCCGCCCACCCGTCTTGCCGCTCAGGCTGCCTTGCAGCCCCGCCTTCGAATTGGCCGGGAAAGCAGAGAAACCCTGCGAATTCAAAAGCGACGGCCAATGTATGCCAGCCGTCCCGGGCCTGTCAACCGTGCCCGGCGCACCGAATCCGTTGCCGCGCCGAACCGGGTCGCCGCTACGGGGTGGCGGGTGCCTCTTTCTGGAGACGATCGCGTGCTCGGACGGCGAGATTGAAGAGCTGCTGCGGCGTGCAGGTCGCCCGCCCACAGGAGATGGCCAGCACGGTCTTGCTGCGCTGGTCGAGAAACGCCAGGTAGTAGACGTCTTCCCAGTAGCCGAAGAAGGTCTTGGGGGTGACGTTGTCGGACTCGACCGCGTTCGGGTACGACGTCACCATCTGGCGAAACCGCGTGTGGGCGTCGCGCATGGTGTCGTGCAGCCAAACCTGGACCGACACCCCGAAGTCCTTGCCGCGCGCGGGCTCGAACTGCGCCCCCCCATAGCGAGTCGATGGCGCGATGCCCTGGAGTTCGCCGCGCCGCAGCACGAGCCGATTGCCGAGGACGGCGAGCACGTCGGCCAGCGACAGGTAGCGGTCGACGTCGACGGGACGGCCCGGCGGAGCGGCGGCGGTCGGGCCGGCGAGGCGGGGGTCGCCGCCCGCTGCCCCCGGCGCCGGGCGGGCGGGCG
>CAYRCM010000103.1:0-20438 GCA_964422715.1 uncultured Myxococcales bacterium
GGCTGCGAGGCCGCGAACGGCCCGGTCGTCGTACGCCCGCAGCCGCTGCCGGCCGCGCACACGCGGGTCTTCGTGCCGGCCCCCGACGGCGCCCCGGGCTGGCGCACGTCCTGGCAGAGCGCCACGCCGGGCGACCAGGCGTGGCTCTGCTTGCCCGAGAGTGGGGGCAACGTCGTCAGCCCGGCCCAGCTCGACGACAGTCCGGCCGAACTGCGCTGCGCCGCCGCGGCCTGCACGCTGACGCCCCGCGCCCGGCCGCGCTGCTATCGCGCGCCCGATGGCACGCTCGTCGACACTGCCGCCGCCGGCTGGACCTGCCAGCCCGCCGGACCCGCGGCCGAATGCCCGGGCGGACAGTGGCTCGCCTGCACAGCGCCGCTCTGCTACCGCAGCCCCGCGGGCAAGCCGGTGGCCGCGCCGGGCGCCGGCTGGAGCTGCCGCCCCGAGCGCCCTGCGGCCGAGTGCCCCGACGGGCAGTTCCGCACGTGCGACGCGCCCGCCTGCTACCGCGACCCGGCCGGCCGCCCCGTGCGGGTCCCGCGCGCTTCGTGGATTTGCCGCCCCACGCGGCGTCAGCCCGGGTGCCCCGGGGATTGGCTGCGCACATGCGACGAACGCTGACGCACCCCCGCACCGGCGGCATGCCGTCCGCGTCCCGCGGGCTGCCACACCGCCGCCGCGGCCCCGCCGCTTGGCCCATGCCTGCCCGACGCGCTTTCGGGTTCGCGGCGGGGCTGGCGCTGCTCGCGGCCGTCCGTCCGGCCGTGGCCGCTCCCGCCGAAGCCACGGCCGTCTTGACCCTCGACATCGGGTCCGACGTCGACGAACGGCCAAGCCACCTCTGCCTGCTGCACCGCGCCGGGGCGGGCGACAGCCTGCCCCTGCCCGACGCCCTGCTGCAGCCGGCCCCGGCGGCCGACCGCGGCGCCACCGGCCGCGACCTGCGCGTTTTGCTCGGCGAGCCGGCCGACCTGCTCCGCCGCATGCGCGCCGCCGCCGGCATGCAGGGCGACGGCCTCGACCCGCAGGTCGCCGCCGTGTTCCACGAGGCGCTGCTGCTCCTCACGATGAACCGCTCGGGCACGGAGCCGCAGGGCGGCCCCTGCGGCCCCGACGCGGCCGACACCTGCCGCCCGGCGCTGCGCGTTCCGAGCGCCGAGGAAGGTTCCAACTGGCTGACCTGCGCCCGCAACACGCAGGCCACCCGCGGTCCCCAGCGCGTCCTGGTCGTGTCCCTGGCGCTGCGCACCAAGCGCGATCTGCCCGTGCGCCACGTGCTGCTCGACGGCGCGGCCGCCACCGTCATCGCCGACGGCTCGTTCGGCGGCCAGACCATCGTCGCCTCGGTGGCGGGCGGCGACTACGCCGACGAGGCCTCGGTCCCGGCCCTCGACGGCCGGGTGCGCCTGCCCGTTCGCGCCCGCTGCGTGCGCCGCGAGATCCACCTGCCGCCCACCGTTCGTACGGGCGCCCGCGCCCTGTTCGTCGGCGTCGAATACGCCGGCTGTCCACCCGAGGCGAGTTGGGGCCGGCCCACCGTGCCCGCGCCGCCGCCCGAACGCTGCGAACTGCCGTTCGCCGAGCCGTTGCTCCTCTGGCTGCCCCGCGAGCGGGCCGACTGCGAGAAGAGCCTGCGCCTGTGGGTCACCGAGCGCGCCGCCGCCGGGCCCGCGGGTTCGGCGGCCGGCCCCGATGCGAGCGCGCTCGCCGATGCCGCCCCGCTCGTCGAGGCCGAGGCCCGCTGGACGAGCGACACCCCGCCGGCGCCGCTCGAACGCCGGGTGCGCGGCGTTTCCTTCTCGTGGCAGCCGCGGTGCGAGTACCCGCTGCGCTTCGCCCCCGGGGCCCCCTATTGCCCCGCGGCGCGCCTCGTGCAGTCGGGCATCCCGTGCCAACACTGGGTCGATTCGGCCCCGGCCCCGCCCGCCCCCGTGGACGAGCCACCGTCCACGAGCGCAGCCGAAGCGCCGGCACCGTCCAGTGGCCCGCTGCCCGCCTGCCACTACGCCTGCTTCGAGAGCGGCGTGGCCGAATCGGCGCGTTTCGACTTCCCCGTGGCCGTCGATTTCGCCTTGCCGAACAGCGACGAGCACTTCACGGAGACCGTGCACCACGCCAACCAGACGCTCACGGGCTACGTGGCGCGCGAGATGCGGCAGTTTCCCGTCTACTTCGCCGCCACGGGCCGCGTCGGGCGCCTCGAGATGACGGGGCCCGACACGTCGGCGCCCGGTTGCGCCGCCGGTCGCGGCGAGCTGCCCCGCGACCGCCGGGAGCGGCTCGGCGACCGCATCTGGCGCCTCGAAATCGGCGACGCCACCGGCCGGCGCCACGAGTTCACGCTCGACGACACCGCGCACCGCATCACGCTGCCGGGCGGGCTGTGCGGTGACAGCCTGCGCTATCGCTACACGGGCGACCGCAGCTACCGCGAAGGGCTCGTGTCCATCTGCCACGGCCGCATCGTCGTGCCGCCTCCCGAAGTCACGGGGCGGCGCGTCTACTTCGGGCTCATGCTCGGCGGCGGCCTCGACCTGCGCTTCCTCGAGGCGCGCGCCGCGGCCGACCCGGTGTTCAACCCGTTCGGCCTGCTCCAGGGCGTCATCCGCTGGCAGCCCGACGCCGATCTGCGCGGCCACGCGTTCTTCGTCGAATTCCAGCCCTCGCTCAGCATCGGGCGCTTCGCCTACTACCCGCTCGCGCCGACGGCGAGCGGCCACGCCGCCGAGCACACGCGGCTCACGGTCACCCGCGCGTTCGTCAACGTCGCCTTCGCGGTAAGCGTCGCCTCGTGGATCGAGGTCGGGGTCACGGCCGGCGGCGGCTTCGCGGCCCCGTTCTTCTACAGCAGCGACCGCAAGCGCATGGGCGATGGCCACGGCTTCTTCACGGCCGGCCCCTTTGGCCGCTGGCGCTTCCATTCCAACGTGGCGCTGGAAGTCGGTTTTCGGGTGTTCGGCCCCGAGCCCGTGCGGGTGTTCCGGCTCGGCGATCTCGCCGCGGAGCCCGCCCGCGGCTCCCTCGAAGCCTGGACGCTTGCCGCCGATCTCGGGCTGCGCTTCTGGTTGTAGGGGGCGGTCGTCCTGCCGGCTCGCGTCCGGAGCCGGCCGCGCCAGGTTTGCCCTGCCGCCGCGCACGGGTGTACACTTCGCTCCAGCCGACATTGGTTACGGGAACTGCGGGGCGCCGGCCCGGGCGTCGGGCCGTTGCAGCGACAGGCCCCCCGGGGACGCGGAATGAGCCGGCTTCGGCCGGGGCGGAGGGACATCGACATGAGCGTACGAACGGCAAACGGGTTGTGGGCGGCGCTGGTGTTCGTGGGGCTCGTCGCGGCCGCGGGCTGCGGCAGCGACGACAAGAAGGCCACCTGCGGCGACGGCAAGGTCGAAGACGCCGAGGCTTGCGACGACGGCAATGCCGTCGATACCGACGGGTGCCCGAGCACGTGCGCGATTGCCCGGTGTGGCGATGGCTTCGTGCTCGCCGGCGCCGAGGAATGCGACGACGGCAACGCGGTCGACTACGACGGCTGCAGCAACACCTGTCGGCTGCCGCGCTGCGGCGACGGCATCTTGCAGGCCGAAGAGGTCTGCGACGACGGCAACGCCGACGACACCGACGCCTGCCCGAGCACCTGCGAGAAGGCGCGCTGCGGCGACGGCTTCCTGCTGCGCGGCGTCGAGGCCTGCGACGACGGCAACGCCGACGACACCGACGCCTGCCTCACGACATGCGGGCGCGCCGGCTGCGGCGACGGCATCGTCCAGGCGGGTGTCGAAGCCTGCGACGACGGCAACGGCGACAACGGCGATGCCTGCCTCGGCACATGCCAGGCGGCGGCCTGCGGCGACGGGGTCGTGCAGGCGGGCGTCGAAGCCTGCGACGACGGCAACGGCGACGACGCCGATGCGTGTCGCAACGACTGCACGCTTGCGGTCTGCGGCGACGGGGTCGTGCAGGCGGGCATCGAGGCGTGCGACGACGGCAACGCCGCCGACGACGACGCCTGCACCAGCGGCTGCGCGCTCGCACGTTGCGGCGACGGCTTCGTCCAGCCGGGCGAGGCGTGCGACGACGGCAACGCCGACAACGGCGACGGGTGTCTCTCGACGTGCGTTGCGGCGCGTTGCGGCGATGGTTTCTGGCAGGCGGGGGTCGAGGCGTGCGACGACGGCAATGCCGACGACAGCGACGCCTGCCTGATCGACTGCACGGTCGCCGCTTGCGGCGACGGCGTCGTGCGCGTGGGCCTCGAAGCGTGCGACGACGGCAACGCCGACGACACCGACGGCTGCACGTCCGCCTGCGCGCTGCCGACCTGCGGCGACGGCCTCGTGCAGGCCGGTGAGGCGTGCGACGACGGCAACCTCTCGAACGTCGACGAGTGCCTCACCACCTGTCTTGCGGCCGGCTGCGGCGACGGCTACGTGCAGGGCGGCGAGGCGTGCGACGACGGCAATGCCGACAACAGCGACGGCTGCCTCAACGCCTGCGAATTGGCGGCCTGCGGCGACGGGTTCGTGCGCCAGGGCATCGAGGCCTGCGACGACGGCAACACGGCCGACGACGACGCCTGCACGAGCACCTGCCAGCCGGCGCGCTGCGGCGACGGGTTCGTCTTCGCCGGGCGCGAAGCGTGCGACGACGGCAACGGCGACAACACCGACGGCTGCCTGACCACGTGTCGGCTGGCAGCGTGTGGCGACGGGTTCGTGCAGGGCGGCACCGAGGAATGCGACGACGGCAACCTCGTCTCCGGGGACTGGTGCAGCGCCCGTTGCGAGCGCGAGTGCCTGCTCGGGGCCGCGCAGGGCCTGTCCGGCGACCACTGCTACATGGTGTTCGTCGAGCCGGCCACGTGGACGGGCGCGGCCGCGGCCTGCCGCGTCTGGGGTTCCCATCTCGTGCAGCTCGGGGCCGCTGAAGAAAACGCCTTTGTGACCGAGCTCCTGGCGACGGTTGCGGCCGAGGCCTGGACCGGGCTCACCGACCAGTGGAGCGAGGGCACCTTCGTCTGGTCCATCGGGGCCGACGCCGTGCTCGCCCCCACGTTCGAGAACTGGGCCACGGGCGAACCCGACGGTGAGCCCGCCGGGGCCGGCGACTGCGTGACGGTCGCCGCGGCCGACGGTCTCTGGGGCGACCGCCGCTGCGACGAAGCGCGTGCGTTCGTGTGCGAGTACGACTGGTAGGGGGCGCAGCGGTCCGGCGGCGCCGCGGGCGCGCTCCGCCCCGCGGGGAGTACGCGAGGCACGGCATGACATCCAGGGCAGTCCGGCTTTTGGTCGGCCTGGCGCTCGCCGCGCTGTGGGTCGGCTGTGGCGCCGACGGCGCCGACCCGCGCTGCGGCGACGGCAAGGTCGAAGCCAGCGAATCCTGCGACGACGGCAACGCCGTCGCCGACGACCGTTGTACGAACGCCTGCACCCTGCCGCGCTGCGGCGACGGCATCCTCCAGGCCGGCGAGGTCTGCGACGACGGCAACGCCGTCGATTTCGACGGGTGCAGCAACGTCTGCCGCCCCGCCCGCTGCGGTGACGGGATTCTGCAGGCCGGCGAGGTGTGCGACGACGGCAACGCCGACGACCACGACGCCTGCCCGGGCACCTGCACGCCGGCGCGCTGCGGCGACGGGTTCGTGCAGCTGGGGGTCGAAGCCTGCGACGACGGCAACGCGGCCGACGACGACGGTTGCACGGGCGGGTGCGCGCTGCGGCGCTGCGGCGACGGCCGCATCGATGCCGGTGAGGGCTGCGACGACGGCAACTTGTCGAACCGCGACGCCTGCCTGACCACGTGTCTGCCGGCGCGCTGCGGCGACGGGTTCGTGCAGACCGGGCTCGAAGCGTGCGACGACGGCAACGCCGACGACCACGACGCCTGCCTGAGCGACTGCCGGACTGCCTTCTGCGGCGACGGGATCGTGCACCGCGGGCACGAGGCCTGCGACGACGGCAACGCCGACGACCAGGACGGCTGCACCACGCGCTGTGCGCTGCCCACGTGCGGTGACGGCGTCGTGCAGGCGGGCGAGGGCTGTGACGACGGCAACGCCGCCGCCGGCGATGCCTGCACGCCCGCCTGCGTGGCCGCGCGCTGCGGCGACGGCATCGTGCGGCTCGGCGTCGAAGCCTGCGACGATGGCAACGCCGACGACAGCGACGCCTGCCTGAGCACGTGCGCGCCGGCGCGTTGCGGCGACGGGGTCGTGAGGCGCGGCGTCGAGGCCTGCGACGACGGCAATGCCGACGACCACGACGCGTGTCGCAACGATTGCACGCTGCCGAGCTGCGGCGACGGCGTCCTGCAGGCCGGCGAGGCGTGCGACGACGGCAACGCCGACGACGGCGACGGCTGCCTCGGCACGTGCCTGGCCGCGCGCTGCGGCGACGGCCTGGTCTGGCGCGGCGTCGAGGGCTGCGACGACGGCAACACGCTCGACGGCGACGCCTGCGCGAACGATTGCCGGCCGGCGACGTGCGGCGACGGAATCGTCCAGGCGGACGAGGCGTGCGACGACGGCAACGCCGCCGACGACGATGCCTGCCTCAACACCTGCCAGCGCGCGCACTGCGGCGACGGTCGTGTACGGACCGGCGTCGAGACGTGCGACGACGGCAACGCCTTCGACGACGACGCGTGCCCGCGGACTTGTGAGCCGGCGCGCTGCGGCGATGGGCTCGTCTTCGCCGGAATCGAGGCCTGCGACGACGGCAATGCCTTCGCAAACGACGCCTGCCTGCCCGACTGCGTCCCGGCGCGCTGCGGCGACGGGCTCGTCTTCGCCGGGGTCGAAGCCTGCGATGACGGCAACCTCGACAACACCGACGGTTGCCTCATGACCTGCGTGGCCTACGACTGGTGCGCCGACTTCGTGCTGGCCGGGCTCCGGCCCGCCATCGCCTGCCGCCACGCCGTGCCCGACAGCCTGGTCGTCGAAGGCAGCGGCTTCGTCGTGGTCGGGGGGGTGTCGCCCCTCGTGACGCTCGACGGCGAGGCCGTGGCCGCCTTCGACTTCGCGGGCTGCACGCCGCTCGACGGGCTCTACGTCGACGCGTTGCAGTGCGACTCCCTGCGCCTGCCCACGCCGGCCGCACTGCCCGAGGGACTCTACGAGGTGCGGGTGACGCTGCCGGTCACCCAGGCGTGCAGCGCCGCGTTGCTCTTCGCCGTGGCGCCTCCGCCCACGCTCGAATCGGTCAGCCCCGTGCGCGTCTGTGAGGGCGGGGCCGACTTCCGGCTGCAAGGCACGGGGTTTGCGCCCACCACCGAGGTGCGCTTCGGCTCGGCCGCGCCGAGCGTCGTGCGCTACGTGAGCGCCGAGGCGCTCGACGTGCACTTCGACGACCTGCGGCCCGGCACCTACGACATCACGGTCTCGAACGGCGCCGACTGCCAGGCCACGCTCACGGCTGCCATCACGGTGCTGCCGAACCCCCGCGTCTACTTCGTCGACCCACCGGTCGTCTACAACGCGCTCAACGTGCAAGTCACGTTGTTCGTGTCGGGCATCAACGGGGGCAATGTCGCCTTCGTCGGGGCCCGGCCGAGCGGCACCGCGCTGCCGTTCGAGCCGCTGCCCTTCACGTACGACCCCGGCCACGGCAACCGCGTGCAGGCCGTGTTCCCGGGCGGCGCCGACCCGGGCGACTTCGACGTGCGCATCGAAGACGCGGAAACCTGTGCGGCCGAACTCGACGAAGCCCTCTTCGTCACCGACCGGCTCGTGCTCGCGCTCGACCACATCGACCCGCCCTTTGGCTGGACCGCGCGGCGCACGGGGGTCACCCTCTTCGCGCTCGACCCACCGCCCGCGGGCCAGACCGGCTTCGTGAGCCTGCCGCGCGTGTATCTCAATCCCGAAGCCCCGGGGCCCGGAACGCTGGCCGCGGCCCTCACGTCGGTGGGCTTCATCGACGGCCGCAAACTCACGGCCCTCGTCCCGCCCGGCCTCGACCCCAGCGCGTACGACGTCATCGTCGTCAATCCCGGCGGCGAAGTCGGCGTGCTCACGGGGGGCTTCGTCGTCACGGCGGACGAACCGCCGGTCGTCGTGAGCGCTACCCCGGGGTCCATTCCCGCGAGCGCGGACCAGGCCATCGGCCTCGATGGCACGGGCTTCTCCGAGCCGCTCGTGTCGCTCGAATGCCGCGACCCGGCGGGCGGTGCCTCCTCCTACGCGCTGCCCGTCACCACGTGGAACGACACGCGCATCGAGACGGTCGTCGCCGGCGACCAACTGTCGGCCGGTACGGTCTGCGTGTTCCGCGTGACCAACCCCGACGGGAGCTACGGCGAGTTCTCGGCCCTGGGCGTCACCACCCCCGCCGAGAACATCGCCGAGAGCGTGCTTTCTCCGGCCGCCACGGTCGTGGCGCGCCGGGCGTCGGCAGCGGTGTTTGGCAAGGCCACGCCCGCCGCCATGTTCCTGTACGTGCTCGGCGGCGACAACGGCAGCCCGGCGGGCGCCCTTGCCAGCATCGAGGCCGCACCGGTCGACCGTTTCGGCGAGCTGGCGCCATTCCGCGTCTTGCCGCGCGAACTGCCCGGGGCCCGCGCGTTCCTGGGCGCCGTCGCACTCGGCCGCGCGCTCTTCGTTGTCGGCGGCCGCGACGGTGCGGCCGCGCGCGACACGGTCTGGCGCGCGCAGATCCTCGACCCGGCCGACGCGCCCGACATCGTCGACCTCAGCCTCGAACTCGGCCCCGCCGGGCTCTCGCCGGGCATCTACTACTATCGGGTGTCGGCGCTGCTCGGTCCCGACCACGCCGACAACCCGGGCGGCGAGACGCTGCCGAGCGACCCGCTGCCCGTGCGCGTGCCGCCGGGCCTGCCGGAACCACTCGTGGCCACGCTGTACTGGTCCGCAGTGCCCGGTGCGGCGAGCTACCGCATCTACCGCAGCCCGGAGCCCGGCTTGCCGGCCGGCAACGAAGCGCTCATCGACGTCGTGCCGGCGACCGCCCCACAGTACGCCGACCTCGGGGTCCCGGCCGACCCCGCCGAACGGCCCCTGCACGTCGGCGACCTCGGGGTCTTCCAGCCGCTGCCCGCGCTGCCGGTGCCCCGTGAAGGGCACGGCCTGGCCCTCGCGTTCGACCCCAGCGCCGCCGACCGGGCCTACCTGTACGCGCTCGCCGGCCGCGACGCCGCCGGCACGGCTCTCGCGAGCTACGCCTACCTGGCCCTCGACGTCGCCACGGCGGCGCCTGCCGCTGCCGCCTGGCAGAGCGGTGGCGCCACGCTGGCCACGGCGCGCACGAACGTCGCGGCCTTCGTCGTCGACCGTACGGTCACGGCCCGCGTGACGCCCGGTGACACCTGGATCTACGTCGGCGGCGGGCTCGAGGCCGCGGGCGGCGACACCGTCACCGACGTCGATGCCGCCCGGGTGCTGGCCGGGGGCGAACTCACCGCCTTCAGCGCCGTCGACAACTTCGGCGGCGGCGGCTTCGCGGGCTACGGCTACGCGGCCGCTGCAAACCAACTTTTCGTGTTTGGCGGCCAGGGTGGCGCGCCGTCCACGGGCGTCCATTCCGCCCAGATCTGCGGCATCGGCTACTCTTGCAGCGGCGGTGGCCCCGACCCGCCCGACCTGCGCAACTGGAACAACCAGGGTTGGGGCCTGCAGCAACCGCGGGTGTTCATGGGCAGCACGTTGGGCGCGGCCCACATCTTCCTTGTCGGCGGCGCGACCACGGACGGGCTCGCCACGACGAGCGTCGAGAGCGCCATCTGGTAGTTCCCGCCCCGGGTGGGGCCGCGGCCTGCGCCCGGGTTCTGCTTCCTTGAGAGGCCACGCATGCACACGCATCCCGGCGACATCCTCCCCTCGGCGATTCGGGCGCATTCTGTTTGCGGCGGCGGTGCGTCCCGCCCACGTTGCTCGGGCGACCCCGAGCGAAGCCGTATCAGCCGCGGGGGCCTCTGCGCGCTCATCGCCGTTGCGCTCTGCGTGGCGGCTTCGGCCTGCGGCGGTGGTGGCGGCGGTGGTGGTGGCGGCGACACCACCGGCGTACCCGACGGCGGGCGTGGCGAGCTCGGCCCCGACGCGCGCGGCCTCGACGCGCGTGATGCCGCCGGCGACGAATTCGGCATGCCCGAATTTCTGCCGCCGCCCGAGGTCCGCGACGACGCGCCCGATGCGCCCGACGTGCCCCGGCGTGAGTTCTCCGCGCCGTGTGCCGAAAACGACGACTGCATCAGCGGTTGGTGCGTTCCCGGCCCGAACGGCTACGTGTGCTCCATGACCTGCGAGACGGGCTGCCCCGACGGCTGGGAATGCCGCCTCGTCAGCAACACGCGGCCCGATTTCAGCTACATCTGCGTGCCGAGCCAGGGGCGGCTCTGCGAGCCTTGCACCGTCGACGGCCAGTGCGGGGGCGGGCTGTGTCTCGCTTTCCTCGAGGGGCAGGCCTGCGGCCGGCCCTGCGAAACCGGAAACGACTGCCCCGTCGGATTCGGCTGCGTCGAGGCCACGAGCGTCGAGGCCCCGGCTACCCGTGCGCTCCAGTGCGTGCCGACGAGCGGGCGCTGCGACTGCAACGGCGAGAACGATGGCGCGGTGCGGCCTTGTTCGGTCGCCAACGAATTCGGCCAGTGCTGGGGCAGCGAGATCTGCGACGCCAGCGTCGGCTGGCTGCCGTGTTCGGCGCCGGCCCCCGAAGCCGAACACTGCGACGGGCGCGACAACGACTGCGACGGCCCGGCCGACGAGGAACTCAGCGCGCCGACCGAGATGTGCGAGCAGGTCAACGAACTCGGGCGCTGCACGGGCGAATGGCAGTGCCAGGGCACGGCCGGCTTCGTTTGCACGGCGCCCCTGCCCAGCGCCGAAACCTGCGACTACCGGGACAACAACTGCGACGGCACGGTCGACGAGGGCTTCCGCGAGCCCGACACCGGCCGCTACGTTCTCCTCGAACACTGCGGCGGCTGCGGCAACGACTGCACGGGACGCTTCCCGCACGGCACGGCGATGTGCGACGGGAGCGCCGCAGAGCCGCGCTGCGTCGTCGCCGAATGCGAAACGGGCTACTACGTGGCGAGCCCCGTTCTCTGCCTGCCCGCGTCGTCCAGCCTCTGTGCGCCCTGCGCGCAGGACGCGAACTGCGTCGTGCCGGGCGACCGCTGCCTGGCCCTTGCCGACGGTTCGTTTTGCGGGCGCGACTGCTCGGCCGAGTCGGTCCATGGCAGCGCCTGCCCCGCGGGCATGGACTGCCTCGAAGTCTCGTCCGGCGTGTTCCAGTGCGCGCCGGCCACGGCTTCCTGCACCTGCTACAGCGCCGAACAGGCGGGGCGGACCCGGCCCTGCGAGCGCGTGAACGAGGCGGGCCGCTGCACGGGTCTCAGCACGTGCGACCCCACGTTCGGGGGCTGGTCCGCCTGCGACGCCCCCGAACCGGCGGTCGACCTCTGCGACGGCTTCGACAACGACTGCGACGGCACGCTCGACGAGGATGCCGCTCCGCCCGATGCGCCCTGTCTCACCGAGTGGACCGACCCGGTCGACGGCGTCGTGCACCGCTGCTCCGGCGACTGGATTTGCGGCCCGGCGCCCGACGGCGAGACCCGCTATTGGTGTACCGCGCCCGTCGCCGGCCCCGAGGTCTGCAACGGCCGCGACGACAACTGCGACGGCACGACCGACGAGGGCTTCCGCGACCCCGAGACGGGGTTCTACGGGCTCCCCGACCACTGCGGACTCTGCAACTATCGCTGCGCCGACGCCGTGTTGTTCGCCACCGAGACGACCTGCCGCAGCGACGCGAGCGGGGCCTACTGCGTGCCGCTCGCCTGCGAGCCGGGCTACGCCATCCCCCCCCAGAACGAGCGCATCTGCATCGCCGAGAGCGGCCCGAGCGACTGCCAGCGCTGTACGGTTGCCGAGCACTGCACGGGGCTGCCGGGTGGCGCCTGCACCTCCGTCGACGGCAGCGGCCAGTGCACCCGCGAGTGCGCCGTCGAAGGCGACTGCCTCACCGGCTTCGTTTGCACCGACGGCCGCTGTCTGCCCGAAAGCGGCTCCTGCGCCTGCCTGGCAGACGACGCCGGCACGACGCGGCCCTGCTTCGTCACCGGCTCCGAGGGCACGTGCGTCGGCGTCGAACTCTGCGATCCTGCGGTGGGTTGGGTCGACTGCGACGCCCCGGTGCCGAGCCCCGAGACCTGCAACGGCCTCGACGACGACTGCGACGGCCTCATCGACGAGGAACTCAGCCACGAGCCCGCGCTGTGCACCATCGTCGTGCCCGACATCGGCGAATGTCCCGGCGTCTGGGGTTGCACGGGCGACGGACCCGCCGACGGCTGGACATGCCTCGGCCACGTGCCCGAACTCGAAACGTGCGACTACGTCGACAACGACTGCAACGGCAGCACCGACGAGGGCTTCGCGCTCTACGAACTCTGCGCGGTCGGCGCGGGCGCCT
The DNA here is from genome assembly GCA_964422715.1 of uncultured Myxococcales bacterium. Classification (GTDB taxonomy): domain Bacteria; phylum Myxococcota_A; class UBA9042; order PWKZ01; family CAYRCM01; genus CAYRCM01. The sequence goes on from CAYRCM010000103.1 coordinate 12,432, forward strand.
GCCTGCGCCGCGGCTTCACCCGCTGCACCGCCGACGGCAGCGGCGTCACCTGCGACGCGGTGCCCGGCACGGGCGGGCCCGAAGCGTGCAACGGCCTCGACGACGACTGCGACAGCCAGACCGACGAGGAGCTGTACGGCGCCGACTGCGCGTTGCAGGCCGGCGTCTGCGCCGGGGCACGCAGCCTGTGCGCCGGCACGGCCGGCTACCCGCCGTGCGTCGGCCCGGAATACGGGCCGCTCTACGAGGCCGAAGAGGCGTCCTGCGACGGGCGCGACAACGACTGCGACGGCGACACCGACGAGACGCTGCCGGCCACCCCGTGCGACCTCGCGACCGGGGTCTGCGCGGGCCGCGTCAAGACCTGCGGCGGGCTCCTCGGTTGGCTCCCGTGCGCCGCGTCCGACTACGGAACCGCCTACGAACTCGACGAGGCGACCTGCGACTACCAGGACAACGACTGCGACGGACTCACCGATGAAGCCTTCCTCGTCGACGGGCGCTACGGGCATCCGCTCCACTGCGGCGCCTGCGGCATTTCCTGCGTCGGCGCGTTGCCGCACGCGACGAGCCGCTGCGACGTGGCGGCCGACCCGCCGCGCTGCGTCGTCGACACGTGCGACCCGGCCTTTGTGGCCATCTCCGACCGGCAGTGCGTGCCCATGTCGCTCGGGCTGTGCGATCCGTGCGTCACCGTCGACAACTGTCTCATCGTCGGAGCGGCCTGCGCGTCGCTCGTCGACGGCCAGTTCTGCGTCAATCCGTGTTCCGAGGCGCGCGACTGCCCGCCCGGCTACACGTGCAGCGAACGCGACGGCGGCAGCTACTGCGTGCCCGCTACCGGCGGCTGCCTCTGCGACGGCAGCAACCCCTCGTTGCGCCGCGGTTGCGAAGTCCCCTATCCGGAAACGGGCGAGGCCGACTACTTCTGTCTCGGCGTCCAAACCTGCACCGAAAGCGGCTGGTCGAGCTGTGTGCTCGAAGCCGAGTCCTGCAATCTGCTCGACGACGACTGCGACGGCCTCGTCGACGAGGGCTTCACCGACGTCGCGGGGCGCTACACGGCCGACCGCCATTGCGGCCAGTGCGGCAACGATTGCACCCTGCTGCTCTACGAGGGGCGCGTCGGGGTCTGCAACGCCCTCGTCGATCCGCCCGTCTGCTCGGTGGCCTGCGGTCCGAACTGCTTCGACGTCAACGCCAATCCGACCGACGGCTGCGAGTGCTGCAACCCGGCCGCGTTCGACTTCCCCGACGAGGGGGGCCTCGATGCCGACTGCGACGGCATCGACGGCGAACGCAGCAACGCCATCTTCGTCGCGAAGGACGGCTCCGACGAAAACGACGGCTTCTACGGCCGGCCCAAACTGACCATCGAGGCCGGCATCCAGGCGGCGCTCGACGAGGGGCTGCGCGACGTGTACGTGGCCACGGGCATCTACGCCGAAAGCCTCGTGCTCCCCGTGGGCATCGCGCTCTATGGCGGATACCGCGGCGACTTCCGGCGGCGCGACCCCATCGCATACGAAGTGGCGCTCTTCCCGAGCGACGTCGCGGCCGACCGTCCGGGCACGGTCAACGCCATCGAGATCGCCGGCGGCCCGGCCGGCTCGACGGTGCTCGCCGGGTTCAGCATCTTCGGCCTCGCCGAGGCCCGTCCGGGGGCCTCGTCGTACGCCGTGTACGTGCGCAACTGCGACGCCACGTTGCGCCTGTCCGAGAACCGCATCTTCGGCGGCCGCGGCGGCGACGGAGCCCGCGGCAGCGACGGCGGCGACGGCACGGCCGGCGGCGCCGGGTCGGCCGGCATCGCGGCTCTCGACCTCTATGCGGCCTATGGGGTGAGCGGGCACGCGTGTCTGCCCGTGCATCACAGCGCCGGCGGGACGGGCGGGCAGGGCAGCTGCGCCGCCGTGGCCGTCGCCGGCGGCGCCGGCGGCAACCGCGTGTGTCCGACCTACGACGGCGACAGCACCGGCGTGCCCGTGGCCTCCGAGAACGGCACGAATGGCCAGAACGGCGGGGCGCTCGGCGGTGCCGCGGGCCGCGACGTCTACCACCAGCGCTTCCAGTGCGAGGGCTACAACACCTACGGGCCGGTCGAAGGGGGCAACGGCACCGACGGGGCGGCCGGGGCGAGCGGGCTTTCGGGCGGCGGCTGCGCCGACCGCGACGGTTCGGTCCTGGCAGGGGTTTTCGTGCCGGCCGCGGGCAACGGCGGCGGCTCGGGCGCGGCCGGTGGTGGCGGAGGCGGCGGTGGTTCGGGCGGCGGGGCCTACTCCGAAGACTCGTGCTTCTCCAAGGGCTACGGCTGGGACAACCTCGGGGGCTCGGGCGGCGGCGGCGGCGCGGGCGGCTGTCCGGGCACGGCCGGCACGGCGGGGACGGGCGGCGGCGGAGCGTTCGGCATCTTCGTCGTCTTCGATGCCGCGCCGCTCACGGTGCCCGACATCCGCGACAACGAATTCAGCGGCGGCGCCGGCGGGGCCGGGGGCAACGGCGGCAACGGCGGCACGGGCGGTGGCGGTGGCACGGGCGGGCTCGGTGGGGCCGGTGGCGGCACCGGCGAGGAACCCGTGGGCGACCCGCGGCTCATGGTCTATCCCGCCTTCAAGGGCGGCAAGGGCGGCAGCGGCGGCCGAGGCGGTGACGGCGGGGGGGGTGGCGGCGGCTGCGGCGGCCCGGCCATCGGCCTCTTCGTCTCGAATGCGCCCGCCGAGAGCATCGAGGCCTGGCGCGCCGGCAACGCGTTCGGGGCCCTCGGCACCGGCGGCCGGGGCGGCGAGGGGGGCTTCTCGCTCGGACAGCCGGGCGGCGACGGGCTCGCGGGTCTCGCGACCTCGGTCAATTTCTGACGCGGCGGGGGAAGCCATGAACGCAGTGCACGCACGCAATTCGGTTCTGGACCGGGCCGCCGGCGCCCTCGACGCGCTCGGTTCGTTGGCGTTTGCAGCCGTTCTCGCGTTTCTGCTGGGTGGCGCGCCGGCCTGTTCGGGCGCCGGGGGGGGCTCGGGGAGCGGCCCCGAGCTGCCCGCCGGTGACGCGGGGCCGGGCGACGCCACGCCCGACATCCCCGAGGTGGGTCCGCCGCCGCCCGATCTCGGCGCTGACGCTGGCGACGCGCCCGAGGCCGACGCCCCGAAGGACCCCCTCGTCTACCCCGGCTCGGGCGCCCCGCGGGCCTTCGCGGCCGCGTGCGAGTCGTCCGCCGACTGCGATTCGGCGCTGTGTGTGGCCTACGACGACGGGCGGGCGTGCAGTCGCCCCTGCGTCGACGAATGCCCGCCCGGCTGGCAATGCCGGGCCTTGCCCGAGGGCTGGCCCGACATCACGTTCGCTTGCTTCTGGCAGCAGAGTTTCCTCTGCCAGCCCTGTACGAGCGACCTCCAGTGCGGCCCGGGCCAGTGTCTCGCCTACGCGGGCGGTCCGCGCTGCGGCCGCCCGTGTCTCACCGACGGCGACTGCCCCGCGGGGTTCGCCTGCGAGCCGCGCGCAAGCGTGGCCGACCCGGCGAACACGCGCGCGCAGTGCGTGCCCGTGGCGGGGTTGTGCGACTGCACCCCGGCCAACGCCGGTGAGGAGCGCCCCTGCGTCGTCCAGAACGCGTTCGGGGCCTGCGCCGGATTCGAGACGTGCGACGGCGTCCTCGGCTGGAGCGCCTGCTCGGGGGGCATCCCGGCCGCCGAGGCCTGCGACGGCCTCGACAACGATTGCGACGGCGTCGTCGACGAGGAGGCGAGCGCCCCCATCGAGGCCTGTCTCGTCGAGAACCCGAACGGCCGCTGCACGGGCGATTGGCAGTGCCGCGGCAGCGCCGGCTGGCAGTGTGTGGTCGCCCAGGAACCGAGCGTCGAGGTCTGCGACGGCCTCGACAACGACTGCGACGGCGCCACCGACGAAGACTTCCGCGCGGCGGGCGTCGGCGCCTATGTCGATCTGCACCACTGCGGCGACTGCCTCACCGACTGTGCGGGGCGCTTCCCGCACGCCACGGCCGGCTGCGACGCCTCGGGCGACGCCCCGCAGTGCGTCGTGCTGAGCTGCGAGGCCGGCTTCTACCGTGCCAATGCGACGACGTGTCTGCCCGTCACGAGCAGTCTCTGCCTCGCCTGCGCCGACGACGCCAATTGCGCCGTGCCCGGCGACGCCTGCCTCGAACTGGCTGCCGGCCGGTTCTGCGGCCGCGACTGCGGCCCCGAATCGCTGCACGGCGCCGATTGCCCCGCGGGCTACACGTGCACTGCCACTGCCGCGGGCGGGCAACAGTGCCTGCCGACGAGCGGCGCCTGCGACTGCATGCCCGAAAACGACGGCCTGCGTCGCGCCTGTGTGCGGCGTTCCGAGTTCGGCGCCTGCTTCGGCGAGGAAGTGTGCGACCCGGCCGGCGGCTGGTCCGCCTGCTCCGCCCCCGAGCCCGTCGTCGAACAGTGCGACGGCGCCGACAACGACTGCGACCTGGCCATCGACGAGGACGTCGTCTCCCCGTCCGAACCGTGTGAATCGACCAATGAATTCGGCACGTGCGGTGGGCGCTGGGTGTGCGCCGGCGGGGCCGGCTTCCAGTGCCTCGCCGACACCCCGGCGGCCGACGTGTGCGACGGCCTCGACAACGACTGCGACGGCGGCACCGACGAAGACTTCCGCGACCCCGAGACGGGCCTCTATGTCCATCCCGATCACTGCGGGCTTTGCGGCCGTTCCTGCGCCGAGGCGGTGCTCTACGCGAGCGAGACGGCCTGCCTCGCCGACGCCCTGGGCGCCTTCTGCGCGCCGCTCGCGTGCGAGGAAGGTTTCGTCATTCCGCCGAGCAACCCGCGCGTGTGCATCTCGGAGAGCGCCGCGGTCGACTGTTTGCCGTGCACCTACGATGCGCAATGCGCGGGCCTGCCCGGGGCCCGCTGCGAGGCGCTCGACCGGGGCAGTTTCTGCACCCGCGCCTGCGCCGCCGACAGCGACTGCGTCGCCGATTTCGCTTGCATCGGCGGCCGCTGCCTGCCGCCGACCCGTTCGTGTACCTGCCTGCCCGGCCAGCAGGGCAGCCTGCGCACGTGCACGGTGACGAACGAGTATGGCAGCTGTGCCGGCCTGCAAACCTGCGACCCCACGGCCACGCCGGGTTGGTCGGCGTGCGATGCCGGCGTCCCGGGGCCCGAAACGTGCAACGGCCGCGACGACGACTGCAACGGCTTCATCGACGAAGCCGTTCACCCCGATGCGGCCAGCTGCGCCGTCGAGAACGAATTTGGCGCCTGCCCCGGCGTCTGGGCCTGCGCGCAGCAGCCCGGTGGCGGGGCCGCCTGGACCTGCCTCGGCCCGGCGGCTGCGCCCGATCTCTGCGACGGTCGCGACAACGACTGCGACGGCACGACCGACGGCGCCTACCCCGAACTCCGGGTCCCGTGTACGGCCGGAGTGGGGGCCTGCCTGCGCTACGGCCTCCACGAGTGCACGCCCGACGGCCTCGCCACGGTCTGCAACGCCGTGGCCGCCGAGCCCGGCAGTGAAGACTGCAACGGCGTCGACGACGACTGCGACGGCTTCACCGATGAAGACCTCCCCGCCATGCCGTGCGACGAGCAGGGCGGGGTGTGCCTGGCTGCCGAGAAGGTCTGCGGTGGACCCCGCGGCTGGCTGCCGTGCCTGCCCGGCGACTTCGGCCCCGACTACGAGGCCCCCGAGGCGTCCTGCGACGGGCGCGACAACGACTGCGACGGCTCCACCGACGAAGACCTCGTCCCCGACCCCTGCGCCGAACAGCGCGGGGTCTGCTTCGGCTCGCGCACGACCTGCGGCGGGGCCGCCGGCTGGCTCGCGTGCACCGGGGTCGAACAGTATGGCCTCGGCTACGAGCCCAACGAAACGCGTTGCGACTTCCTCGACAACGACTGCGACGGCAGCACCGACGAGGGCTACCTCGTCGCCGGCCGCTACGCGCATCCCGATCACTGCGGCACGTGCGGCCATTCCTGCGCCGCCGCCCTGCCGCACGCCGAATCGGTGTGCGATGCCGAAACCGAGCCGCCGAGTTGCCGCATCACGGCCTGCGAGCCGGGCTACGTGCAACTCGACATGGTGCAGTGCGCGCCGCTCAATCTCGGCTTGTGCGATCCGTGCGTCACGGCCGAAACGTGCCTGGTGCCGGGTGCCGAGTGTGCGCCGCTCGCCGATGGCGACTTCTGCGTCAATCCGTGCGTCATCGCGGCCGACTGCCCGGACGGCTATCGCTGTGGCGAACTCACCGGCGCGGGCACGTTCTGTTTGCCCGAGACCGACGCCTGCCAGTGCACGGCCGAAAACCTGTCCATCGAGAAGGGCTGTCGCGTGCCCTATCCAGACGGCGACGCGCCCCTGTACGCGTGCATCGGCGTGCAGCTGTGCACCGCGGCGGGCTGGTCGGACTGCGTGCTGCCCGCCGAGAGCTGCAATCTCACCGACGATGACTGCGACGGACTCACCGACGAAGACTTCGTCGCCGCCGACGGCCGGTTCAGCACCGACACGGCCTGCGGCGGCTGCGGCAACGACTGCACGGGCATCGCGTATCCGGGCGGCTACGGCTACTGCAATGCCGAGGTCGACCCGCCCGCGTGTGCCACGACCTGTTCGCCCACCTGCTTCGACGTCAACGGCAATCCGAACGACGGCTGCGAGTGCTGCAACCCCGCACCCGTCGACTACCCCGACCTCGATGGGAACGACGAAAACTGCGACGGCATCGACGGCGAGGTCGAAAACGGCGTCTTCGTGGCGAAGGACGGCTCCGACGGCAACGACGGCACGTTCGGCTTCCCGAAGGCCACCATCCAGGCCGGCATCCAGGCGGCCCAGGCGCTTTCACGCCGCGACGTCTACGTGGCCTCGGGCGTCTACACCGAGGCCGTGACGCTGGCCCCCGGCATCGGCGTCTACGGCGGCTACCGCGCCGACTTCGCGGTGCGCAACCCGCAACTCTACGAGGTCGCCATCTTCGGACCGGCGCCCACTTCCGGCCGCCCCGGCGCGGTCAATGCGCTCGCCATCCGCGGCGGCGCGGCGGGCAGCACGGTGCTCGAAGCGGTGAGCGTCTTCGGCTTCGCGCAGGACCAGCTCGGCGCCTCGTCCTATGCCGTCTACGTGCGCGATTGCGACCAGAGCCTGCGCCTCACGAGCAACCGCATCGTGGCCGGCCGGGGGGGCCCGGGCGGGCGCGGCGCCGACGGAACGAACGGCACGGCCGGCGCAGCGGGCGCTGCCGGCCGAGCGGCCCTCGACCTCGGCGTGGCCTACGGCGTCGTCGGCCACGGCTGCCAGCCGCAGCACCATTCGGCGGGCGGGCTCGGCGGCAGCCGGCAGTGCGGCAGCGTCGACACGAGCGGCGGGGCCGGCGGCAACCGCATCTGCCCGGCCTACGTCGGCGGCGTGACCGTCGCCCCGGTCACGAGCGAGAACGGTTCGGCGGGTCGCGGGCCCACGAGTGGCGGTACCGGCGGGGCGGCCGGCTGGGACGTCTACCATCAGCGCTTCAACTGCGAAGGCTACGACCGCTACGGCGACGTCGAGGGCCTCGAAGGCGGCGAGGGGCCGGGCGGCGGCCACGGCACGGCCGGGGCGGGCTGCTCCGCGACCCTCGGCAGCGTCGTCAACGCCCTCTGGGTGCCCGCCACGGCCACCTCCGGTGGGGCGGGAACGCCGGGCAGCGGGGGCGGCGGCGGCGGCTCGGGGGCCGGCGCCTACGTGCACACGTCGTGCAATTCCCATGGGTTCGGCACCGACAACCTCGGCGGCACGGGCGGCGGCGGTGGGGCCGGCGGCTGCGGCGCCACGGGCGGCACGGCCGGTCAGGGCGGCGGCGGGGCGTTCGGCCTCTTCGTCGTCTTCGACACGCTGCCGACGAGCCTGCCCGACATCCGCCAGAACCTCATCGTGGGCGGCCAGGGCGGCGCCGGAGCCGACGGCGGGGCCGGCGGCGTCGGCGGGGTCGGCGGCCTCGGCGGTCAGGGCGGGGCCGGCGGCGGCACCGGCGAAGAG
>CAYRCM010000104.1:0-20395 GCA_964422715.1 uncultured Myxococcales bacterium
GGAAGTCTGCAACGACCTCGACGACAACTGCGATGGCCGGGCCGATGAGGGGCTGGCGCTCATCGAGAGCCGCGCCGACGTCGACGGTGACGGCTACGTGCTGACCTCTTCGGCGCCGCGCTACAAGTGCAACGTGCCGGCCGGCTACGCCGCGCCGCGCGACGTCAACGGCGACGGCGTCCTCGACTGGGACTGCGACGACACCGACGGCACGGTGTATCCCTTCGCCCTCGAACGTTGCGACAACAAGGACAACAACTGCGACGGCTACCGCGACTCCGGCTGCCCCACGCCGTGCCCGGGCAGCTGGCCCGTCAACCTCGGTCCCGATGCCGTGCAGTGCGGACTGGCCCTCGCCGACCTCAACAATGACACCCGCCAGGAAGTGGTCGTCGGCTGCAAGGGCGTCGTGCTCGACTACCAGGGTCAGACGCTGTTCAACATCCCCGGCTGCTACACCTGGCCGCGCGGGGTCAACATCGCGCAGCTCGACGCGCGGCCCGATTTCAAGTGGGACATCATTTGTGAAAACAAAGTGTTCGACGACAGCGGGCTGCGCGCCGAACTGGCCAGCAACCCCTACAACACGCCGGCCGTTGGCGACGTCACGGGCGACGGCATTCTCGATGTCGTCACCGGTACCTGGGGCGCCGCGTATGCCGTCAACGAGGGCGGCTGGGACACGAACGGCAAGTGGTACCGCGCCCAACTGCACACACTGACGCTCGCCACGTCGGGCCCCGACCGCTCGCTCTACACGCCCACCCTCGTCGACTTCGATGGCGACGGGGTGTCCGAAATCATTGCCGGTTCGGGCTACCAGAGCGCGGCCGAGGGCGACTACCCCGATGGGCGCATCTACGCCTGGCGCTACGCCGCGGCGAGCGACAGCTTCGTGCGCTACTGTCCACTCGACCCGGCCAATCCCGACACGTGCTTTGCCACGGGCCAAAGCTACTGGTGGACGTCGCTGTCCGCGGCACTCGACTGGGACGGCGACGGGTACCCCGAGGTCGTGTTCCCGCCGAACGGGGGCTGGGTGTTCAACCGCGACGGCGCGGTCGTCGACCAGGGCCACGCCGGGCTGCCCCTCGACCTCGACCGCGACGGCGCGTGGGGCTGGAGCAGCGGCTACAGCGGCCGGCTCTACGGCGACTTCAACCGCGACGGGGCGCTCGAGTACCTCGAGACCAACACGCTGCGCAACCTCGCCGGCGCGGTCCAGCCCGGCTGGCCCGTGCAGACCCACGGTCCCGGCCTGTGGTACGGCATCGTGGCCGATCTCGACGCCAACGGGTCGGCCGAATACCTCTTCGCCGACAACCAGTACGTGGCCTGCTACACGCTCGGGGAGGGCAGTTGGAACCGCGCCACCATGGAATGGTACGGCGCCAACTCGTTCTTCCTCAATCCGTTCCAACAGAACGGTCAGTACGATGCCTTCGAACCGAACGACCAGCCGGTCCGCGCGCCCATTCTGGCCGGCATGGTCGGCGCAGCCGCGGCCTACATCGGCCGCAGCGGCGACATCGACACCTTCCGCCTGCCCATTTTCGGCAAGTGGACGGGCTACAACCTGCGCGTGTCCAACATCCCGGCTGGCGAAGACTACGATCTGCGGGTCACAAACAGCGACGACCCGGCGGTCGAGTACTGCACGAGTGCCGGTGCCGGTTCGGCCGATGCCGTGTGCAGTGTGTCCAACGCCGTGCCCGACCGGCGCGGCTACTTCCTGGTCGAGATCCGCGGCAAGACGGCCGACGACTTCCACGGCGTGCGGCCGTATCTTTTCTCGTGGGAGAAGAACAACTACTGATTCGGTCTCGCACGCAGGGCCGCCGGGGCACGCCCGGCGCCACCCCTGCTACGCCGGGTCGTGGGGCGGGTCGAGGATGGGCGCGATGCGGCCGGCGCGCCATTCGCCGTCGCGATGGCACAGCGGCAACGTCTTCTCGCCGGTCGCCACGAAGCGTCGGATTCGCCGCCAGTCGTCGCGGGGGATTTGCGTCCACGAGATGAACACGTAGGCGATGAAGTTGTACGCGAGCATGTCGAACAGGAACCACGGAGCGTCGAGCCAGAAGTAACCCACCGCCCAGGCCGCGACCGAACTCAGGAAAAACCACCACGTCGAGTAGCGCACGAGCCCCGAAAAGCGCCGCCCATGGTGATTGATGAACGGGAAATGGCTCAGGTGCAGCACGGAGCCGCCCGCGATGAGCAGCGCCGCCACGCTGTAGAGGACGTGGCCCCAGGGTGCAGGGTAGTCGTACTCGAAGATGGACGAGCGCAGCAGCGCGATGACGAACATCGTAAGGACCGGGCGCGGCAGGCCGAGCCAGTAGCAGGGATAGCTCATGTCCTTGAGCTGATAGCGCGCCTGTCGAATGGTGCCAAACGTGATCGGCAGGGCCCCAAGGACCGCGGCGAGCACGGGCGGCCAGCCCGCCGTACGCGTGAACGCGTAGTAGATGATGAAGCTCGGAGCAATGGATGACGTGACGAAGTCACAGAGCGTGTCGAACACGCCGCCAAACTCGTCGTGCTGTTTCGTGAGGCGGGCCACCGGGCCGTCGAGGGCGTCGAACGCGTAGCCGATGAAGATGAGGTAGCACGCCCAGTCGTACTCGCCCTCGATGAGCATGACGACCGCCGCGAAGCCGGCCAGCAGGTTGCCGAGGGTCACGAAGTCCTTGAGTTTCATGAGTGATTCCGTTTCGTGGGGGGGGGGCGGGGGCGTCGTCGCCGCGCGCTGCGCGCCCGGGTCACTTCTCGCAGACGTAGCCCCGGCCACAGCCGCCGTACTGGCAGGGGCAGGCGCCCCAACAGCCGTCGTCGCCGCGGTTGCCGGCACCGCAGTCGCCGCCGAAGGGCTGGCCCCAGCACCAGTGGTCGTAGCCGTCGTCGACCGCGCTGCCGTCGGCCCAGCGCCAGTCGCCTTCGTCCTCACGGTCGTTGGCGCTCAGCCAGTAGGCATCGCCGCCGGTGAGCGTCGCCGCAATGAAGTCCTGTTCGGCCTGGCTCGTGACGGACAGCAGCTGGCCGCCCCAGGCCTGGCAACGACCACGCGCCGTCTCCCAGCCGAGTGCGGTGCCCAACTCGCAGAAGGCGTAGACGCCGGTCTGGAAGGTGGCCAGCCGGCACGCGGGCTCCGGCAGCAGGATGCAGCTGCCCCCACGGCACAGTTGGCCCCCCGGGCAGATGCTGCTGCCTTCGTCCGTCTGGCTGTCGCAATCGTTGTCGACGCCATCGCAACTCTCGCTGGCCGTCGGCGACACCGCCGGGTTGGTCGGGGCGCAGTCGGCCGCGTTCAGGCTGCCGTCGTTGTCGATGTCGGGGTCGCAGGCGTCCCCGAGGGTGTCGCGGTCGAGGTCGCCCTGGGCCGGGTTGATGACGAGGGGGCAGTTGTCGTCGCAGAGCAGCATCACCCCGTCGTCGCAGGGCGCGTCGCCACGCGTGCCGCTCTCGTCGCCATCGTCGCGGATGCCGTCGTTGTCGGCATCGGAGTCGACGCCGTTGCACAGCCGGTCGCCATCGGCGTCGGGCGGCGTGCTCGCGCCGACCCGCGGATCGCTGCCGCAGGCGACCTCGTCGGCGTCGAGCCAGCCGTCGCCGTCGTCGTCGCTGTCGCAGGCGTCGCCGCTGCGGTCGCCGTCGAGGTCGGCCTGGTCGGGATTCACCACGCTCAGGCAGTTGTCGTCGCAGCCGACCGACTGGCCGCCGCTGCACGGCGCGTCGGAGACGTCCCCCGAGCCGTCGCCGTCGTCGAGGATGCCGTCGCCGTCCCGGTCGTCGTCGAGCACGTCGCAGGTGCCGTCGCCGTCGACGTCGCCGGGGACGCTGTTGCGATCGGCGGGCAGAGTCCCGCACAGCAACTCGTCGTCGTCGTCCCAGCCGTCGCCGTCGCGGTCGTCATCGCACAGGTCGCCCAGCCCGTCGCCGTCGCCGTCGGCCTGGTTTGGGTTGTCGGTGCGTGGGCAGTTGTCGTCGCAGTACTGGTACTGGCCTCCGCCGCACGGGGCATCGCCCGTGGTACCGCTGTTGTTGCCGTCGTCGAGCACGTTGTCGCCGTCCGGGTCGGGGTCCATGACGTCGCACAGGTGGTCGCCGTCGAGGTCGGCCGGGATGCTGCCACCGTCGTTCGGGTCGCTGCCGCAGGCGATCTCGTGCTGATCGACCCAGCCGTCGCCGTCGCCGTCCTGGTCGAGGACGTCGCAGATGCCGTCGTCGTCTTCGTCGACCGGCATGCTGGCCGTGTTCATGGGGTCGGAGCCGCAGGACAACTCATCGCTGTCGGACCAGCCGTCGCCATCGTCGTCGGGGTCGAGGCCGTCGCAGAATCCGTCGCCGTCGCGGTCGGGCGGCGCGCTCTGCGCGTTCAGCGGATCGCTGCCGCAGGCCAGTTCGCGCAGGTCGTTGGCCCCGTCGCCGTCATCGTCGCCGTCGCCCGTGTTGCAGCGCCCATCGCCGTCGGTGTCGAGGCCGTCGTGCGCCGGGGCGAGGCGGCCCTCGACCGCGCAGTCGTCGCAGAGGTCGGCGTCGCTGTCGCCGCAGACGTGGGGGTCGCGCGTGTCGGGGTCGACGTCGTCGCGCACCCCGTCGCCATCGTCGTCGGGATCCTGGCGGTCGCAGGTGCCGTCGTCGTCGAGGTCCGCAGGGACATCCTGCGCGCTGCGCGGGCTCGTGCCGCAACTGTACTCGTTGATGTCGGACCACCCGTCGTCGTCGTCGTCCGGGTCGAGCAAGTCGCACTGCCCGTCGCCGTCGAGGTCGGCGGGCACGCTCGTTGCACTGTGCGGGTCGCTGCCGCAGTTGGCCTCGACGGCGTCGCTCACCCCGTCGTTGTCGTTGTCGTCGTCGGTCCAGTCGCAGATGCCGTCGTTGTCCTCGTCAGCGCCGTCGAACAGTGGCGCGGAGACGCCGAGCAGGGCGCAGTCGTCGCACGCGTCGTCGTCGCTGTCGCCGCAGAGAAACGGGTAGTCGGCATCTGGGTCGGCCTCGTTCGGGACCCCGTCGTTGTCGCGGTCGCCGTCGCAGCGGTTGCCGAGGCCGTCGCCGTCGAGGTCGGCCTGGTCGGTGTTGCGCACGAGCGGGCAGTTGTCGTCGCAATTCTCGGCCAGCTCCGGCGGCGAGCACGGCAGGTCGCCGAGCACTCCGCTGCCGTCGCCGTCGTCGAGCACCGTGTCGTTGTCGTCGTCGGGGTCGGTGCAGTCGGGGTCGCCGTCGAGGTCGGTGTCGCCCGTGTCTTCATCGGTGGAGCCGTCGCAGTCGTTGTCGACGAGATCGCACGCTTCGACCGCGGGGTCGGGGGCCGTGCAGGCGGTGAGACCCGTGCTGGAGCAGGCCCGCTCGCCGCCGCAGGAGCCAAACGCGTTCGTGCGGGCGCAGTCGGTGGTGGCTCCGGCGGCCATGGCATCCGGGCTGCACGGACACTGCCCGGCTTGCAAGCGGCAGTACGCGCCGTCGACCCCTTCCGCGCAAACGTAGCCCGTGGGGCAGTCGTTTGCGCCGGTGAGGCAGGCCCGGCCGCAGAAGGAACCGTCATCGCCGTAGTCGAGGCAGCGGTAGGCGAGGTCGAAGGCAGCGTTGCCGCAGTCGGCGTCGGCGCGGCAGGGCCGGCACAGTCCGAAGCCGAGCGGCACGCAGAAGGAGCCCGAGTCGCCGCCCGACGCCGTCGCCGCCGCACAGAACCAGAGCGGCGAGGGGCACGCGTCGAGGCACGGCGCCGAACACGCGAAGCCCCCCCCGAACGGCAGGCACAGGCCACTTGCGCATTGCGCATCGTGTTCGCAGGCTTCGCCGAAGGCGAGCGCCGCGCCGCCGCCATCGCCGTCGCCGCCCGCCACATCCGGCGGCACGTCGGGAGGAGGCGGGGTATCGGGCGTGTCGGGGCCCGCGGCATCGGCATCGCCGGGAACGGCCGCGTCGCCGCGGGGGAGATCGGCCGGGGTTTCATCGGGCCGCGTCGCCCCATCGTCGGGGGCCGCATGCCCGTCGGGCGGCGCCGGCAGCTCGCCAGCGCCGTCGAGCGGCTGGTGGCTGTCGCCGCGTGCGGCGTCGGGCACGTCGGGCACGGCCACGTCGGCCCCCCCGTCGTGGCCGCCGCCGCCGCCGGCCCCACCGCCACAACCGAAGAGCCCGGCAGCCACGAGCCCCAGGAGCCACCGCCCGACCGCCCGCCGCACCCCGCGTCCCAACTGCCCAGCCATGTGCGCCTCCCCCTGCCGCTCTCCGGCGGTTCCTTTCGGATTCTGCCGGATTGGCTCCTGTCTAGCAACGCGTCGGCGCCGGGCGTGGCGCGATCCTCCGGTGTGCGCGAACCGCAGCGGGTCACCCGGGGCCCGGGCCGGGCTCAGGGCCGCAGCACGTCGAGCACCTGCCGGAAGCGGTACTGGCACATCGCCTTGCCGACGACCGCCATGGTCTGGAAGAGCGGCGGTGCGGCCGTGCGGCCGGTCACGATGGCGCGCACCAGCATGAACAACTTGCCGGCTTTCCAGTTGTTGGCTTCGGCGTATTGGCGCATGACGGCTTCGATGTTGGCCTCGCTCCAGTCGACGACCGCGTCAAGTTTCTCGCCGAGGTCGCGCGCCGCAGCGTAGGCCGCGGCCTTGTCGAGGCCCTTCGCGAGCAGCACGGCGGGGTCGTAGGGAACCGCCCCCGCGAAGAAGAAGTCGCTGAGCGGCACGAATTCGTCGAGCCGGCGCATGCGTTCGAACACGAGGGGCAAGATGGCGGCCAGCCGCTCGCGCGAGAACACTTCCTCGCGCAACACGTCGATGAGCGCGTCTGGGCCCTTGTCGCGCAGATACAGCCCGTTCAGGTGTTCGAGTTTCTGCATGTCGAAGATGGGGCCGCCGAGACTGATGCGCTGGAGATCGAAGGTCTCGATCATCTCGCCGAGGGAGAACTTCTCGCGGTCGCCACCGAGCGAGTAGCCCATGAGCCCGAGGAAGTTCAGCAGCGCGTCGGGCAGGAAGCCCGCCCGCCGGTAGTATTCGAGCGATGTCGGGTTCTTGCGTTTCGAGATCTTCGAGCGGTCGGTGTTGCGCAGCAGCGGCATGTGACAGAACTGCGGCAGCGGCCAGCCAAACGCTTCGTACAGCACGATGTGCTTCGGCGTCGACGGAATCCATTCCTCGGCGCGGATGACATGCGTGATGCCCATGAGGTAGTCGTCGACGACGTTCGCCAGGTGGTAGGTCGGCAGGCCGTCGGACTTCATGAGCACCTGGTCGTCGATTTCTTCGTTGCGATACGGGATGTCGCCGCGCAGCAGGTCGCGCACGACCGTTTCGCCGCTGTCCGGCATGCGCAAACGCAGCACGTGCGGGGTGCCGGCCTGAAGCAGGCGCTCGACCTCGGCGGGCGGCAGATCGCGGCAGTGACCATCGTAGCCCGGCCGCTGGCCGGCCTTGCGCTGGCTTTCCCGCAGCGCTTCGAGCCGTTCGGGCGTGCAGAAGCAGGGGTAGGCGCGCCCTCTCTCGGTGAGCGTGCGCGCGTGTTCGGCGTAGATGGCTGCGCGTTCGGACTGGCGGTACGGTCCACACGGGCCACCGATGTCGGGTCCTTCATCCCATTCGAGGCCGAGCCAACGCAGGCTGCGCAGGATGGCCTGCTCGCTCTGACGCGATGAGCGGGCCTGGTCGGTGTCCTCGATGCGCAGGACGAACTTGCCCCCGTGGTGGCGGGCGAACGCGTAGTTGAAGAGCGCGATGTAGGCGGTGCCAACGTGCGGGTCGCCGGTCGGGCTCGGGGCGATACGGACTTTCACGGTGCTCGGAGCCATTCGTTGCCTCACGCCTGAGTTGCCTGGAGCAGGGCCGCTTCGTGCTGCAGCGCGCCGAGTTGCGCGGCCTGCCTGCGGGCGGTGATGAGGGCCGCGCGGACGGTCGAGAGAAGGTCGGCCATGGCGCGGTCCAACTCGTCGTTCACGATGATGTAGTCGTATTCGCCCGCGGCGAGGATTTCGTGCGCGGCCCCGGCCAGGCGCCGGCGCACACTGTCCTCGCTGTCGCTGCCGCGGGCGCGCAGCCGGGCGGCCAGCACCGCCAGACTCGGCGGGGCGATGAACACCGAGATGGCATCCGGGTAGCGGGCGCGCACCTGCCGCGCACCCTGCACGTCGATGTCGAGCAGCGCGTGGCGCCCCGATTCGTGGATGCGGCGCACCTCGGCCACTGCGGTGCCGTAGAGCTGGCCGTGCACCTCGGCCCATTCGAGGAACCCATCGGCGGCGCGCAGCCGCTCAAACGTGGGCCGGTCGACGAAATGGTAGCTGCTGCCCGGCACGTCTCCCGGCCGCGGCGGCCGCGTCGTGTGGCTCACCGAAAAGGCGAGGTCGGCCCGAGCCGCGAGCAGCCGTTGCGCCAGGGTGGTTTTTCCAGCCCCGGACGGGGCCGAGAGGATGAACAGCGCCGGAAGGGGGGCCACGACGGCTACTCCACGTTCATGATCTGTTCGCGAATGCGTTCGATCTCGCACTTGGCCTCGACCACCCCGGCCGACATCTCGGCATCCTGGCTCTTGCTGCCGATCGTGTTGAATTCGCGGCCGAGTTCCATGGCCAGGAATTCGAGCCGCTTTCCGCAAGGCTCGGAGCCGGCGAGCGCCTCGCGGAACGCCGCGAGGTGGCTGCCGATGCGTACGGCTTCCTCGGTCACGTCGAGCCGATCGACGAGCAGCGCCAATTCGCTTTCGACGCGGCCGTTGAGCCACTGCGGCTCGATGGCCGCCGGCAGTTCGCTCAGGCGGCGCTGCAGCCGCTCGCTCGCGAGCCGGCGCACATCGGGCAGACGCGCGGTGAGGCGGGCGAGCACGGCCGCAAGGGCCTCGAGGCGGGCCGTGATGTCGGCGGCCAAGTGCGCGCCTTCCTGCTCGCGGGTTTGCACGAGGCGGTCGAGCGCCCCGTCGAGGGCAGGCTGCAGCGCCTGCCAGAGTTCGTCGTCGCGCCAGTGCCGGGCTGCGACGGCTACGACGCCGGGCAGCTGCGCCAGCGCCCACACGTCGGGCTTGGGGCGCGGCAGAGCGAGCTCGTCGGCCAGCGCGTCGAGCGCCCGGCGGTACTCGCGCAGGAGGCCGCGGTCGACGTGCACGCCCGTCAGGTCGCCCGTGGGCGTTTCGGCGCGCACGCCGACCTCGATGCGCCCGCGCGCGAGCCGTTCCTTGATGCGCCGCACGAGTTGGGGTTCGAGGCACATCCAGGCGGGCGGCAGATGCAGCCGCACTTCGAGGTGCCGCTGGTTGACCGAGCGCACATCGACGCTGAAGTCGCCGCCGCCGAGCATTGCTCGGGCGCTGCCGAAGCCGGTCATGCTGCGAATGGGCATGCTACCTCTCGGGGGGCTGCGTCTGCCGTGCTCCCAGCCGCCGCGCATGGCCGGGGTGGGCGCAGGGCAGGGCTATTCGGCCGTGGCGGGCATGGCCTCGTCGACGAGCAACACGGCCAGCCCACCCCGGACAGGGTAGGCCCACTGCCCGTCGCGGGTCACGAGCGCCGCCTCGAGCGGTTCGCAGACCACGCGTCCGGCGCGCGTGCGTAGCCGCCCCGCCTCGCAGGCGGCGTTGAGCCGGGAAAGCAGCGCAGCGTCGGCTGCATCGAGCGGCACGTGGTGCAGGGGACAAACAAGACCCGCCGGAAACGAAAACCCGCTGTTCATGGAGGTCGCCTCTACGCCGGAATCTCGTGCTTCTCGAACACGGTTCGCACCGCTTCTGCGGCAAACGGACCCGGTCCCGCGAGGCCAACCGCATCGAGCTCGGCGGGCGACAGGGTACACAGCAACGCGATGTCGGCGCCGCTCACCTGGTCTTCGAAGCGCAGGCGGACGCGGGCCTGGGCCGCACGCATGGCGAAACCGAGCGTGGTGTTCCAGAAGGCGTCGGGAACGGGCACCCGCTCGCCGTGCGGGGTCGAGAACAGGAGCCGCTCGACGAGCGCACACAGGTCGAGCACGAAGCGCTTCTGGGCCGGCAACCCGCCGAGCGCAAAGCGAAAGATCTGGTCGAGCTCGGCCGCGAAAAAGTACGTGAAACGGAAGGTGCCCATCTTGCGCGGGATGCGCGGGACGGACATGGACTCGTTGCCCACCTCCTTGGCAATGAAGGCCAGGTGGCGCGACAAGGTCTGGTAGAAGCCCTCGATGGCGGCGGTGATGACTTCAGCGGTCAGGTCCTTCAGTTCCATCCCTGCTCCTTTCTCCGGCGGCGGGCTTGCCCCGGGGTGTGCCGGGTCCGGTATTATGCGCCGGGGCGGGGGGCGACGCAACGGCCGCTCGGCCCCCGGGCCCACCGCCCGAACGTCGCTTCGCCGGCCCTCGGGAGGGCTTCGACCCGGCCCGGCGCGACGAACGAGCGGCCGCAGTCTGCCTGCGCCGGCCGACGCGAAGGAGCGTCCATGCACGTCGTGCTCATCGAGCCAGAGATCCCCCAGAACACCGGTTCCATCGCCCGGCTCTGCGCCGGCACGGCGACCCCGCTCCACCTCGTCGGTCGGCTCGGCTTCTCGCTCGCCGACCGCTACCTGAAGCGCGCCGGCCTCGACTACTGGCCCCACGTGCTGCTACAGCGCCATGCCGATGTCGACGCCTGGCTCGCAGCCTACCCCGGGGCGCGGGCGTGGTTCTTCTCCGCCCGCAACGGCCTGCCCTACGAACAGGTGCGCTATGCGCCCGCCGACCACCTGGTGTTTGGCGGCGAGTCGCGCGGATTTCCCGATGCGGTTCGCGAGCGTTTCGCGGGGGCTTTTGTGCGGATTCCGGTTCTGCCGGCGATTCGCAGCCTGAATCTGGCCAATGCCGTGGGCGTGGCGTTGTTCGAGGCGCTGCGTCAGACGGGGGGGCTCGATGCGCTGCGGGCGGCCGCCGCGGCCGCGGGTGAGGTTGGCGCTACAACTTGATGGTGACCTTCTTGCGTTCGGCCAGCTGCTCGCGGGTCAGGTTGGTGAACGCCTTGCACTGGAACGGGAACACCTCCTTGACCGTGAACCCGCCGCCCCCCGCGATGGACCCCGACGCGCCCTTCTTGATGCCGTGCTGGCTGCCGCGATTGATGAGCATCATGCTGCCCTTGCCGGACGGCCACACGTTGAGGATGACGCCATCGACGTGCGTCTTGGCGGTCACCGCGGCGGGGTCTTCGCCAGTGGGCGTGCCGGGGTCGCTGACCCGGGCGACGCAGTTGCCCCGCATGCAGATCTGATTGTCGCCGCACGGCGGATCGCAGTCGGCGCGTCGCGCAACGCATTCTTTTTTGCGCGAGTCCCAGCGTTGCCCTCGTGGACAGCGCGAGGTGGCCACGCATTCGCCGTCCTGGCAGGTCTCGCCACTCTTGCAGGGCGGCACGCAGGCTCCGGCCGGCACGCAGCGCCCCTCGACGCACTGCTCTTCGGCGAGGCACAGCGCGCAGGGATCGACCGGCTTCACGGTGTTCTCGATCATGTAGTTGGCTTTGCCGCGCCGGGCCACGAAGCGGAAGAAGTAGTGCTTGTTGGCTTCGGCACGAAACTCGAAGTCGTAGTTGCGCACCCCCGGCTCGACTTCGCGCCGCTGCATGAGGTTGCCCTGCACGTCGTACAGTTCGATGACGCCCGACATCTTGTGGCCGCCGCCGAACTTTTCGCCGATGAGGTAGGTGACCTTGACGTCGGAGAGTTCGAACGTGGAGAAGTCGCGCCAGTCTTCCTTGTCGCCGCGCGTCGGGTCGATGTCGTCTTTGACCAGGAAATTGGCCACGAGCCCGAGGGCCTTGGGCTGCGTGCCGTCATTGTCGGGCGGGAGGGGGTCTTCGCAGGCCCCGAGCCAGAGCACAGCGCCCACCGCAAGGAGGAGGGCGTACACAAGCGTTTTGTCGACGGGTCGCATCCACTGCTCCTTTGGCGGTTGGGCCGGCGGGGCCCAAACGACGCGCGACCGCAAGATATCCAAAGTTGGCCGTGGGTTCAAGCCATCCGACCGGCGCGCGCAGGCGGCGTGTCGAATGCTCATGAGGGGACCTGCGAGGCCGTGTGCCAGGCCTCGGACCGTCTCGAACGGGGTTGAATGATGGGGAGAGCGTGCGGCAGGGTTTCCAGGGCTGCTAGAAATGCACCTGGAAGTTGGCCGCGACGGTGAAGGCGTTCATGTAGGCCGATTCGAAGGCGGGCGCGGCGTAGTAGCGGCCATAGTCGTACATGGTTTCGCTGTTGTCGACGTAGATGCCGCGGTACAGCATGCGCAGGCCGAGCACGAAGTCGTCGGTGAACCGGATGTCGACCCCGCCGCCGAGCTGGAATCCGCCGCCCATGAGTGCCAAGTCGTCGTGGAAGGTGGAGTTGAACGCATAGAACCCAGCCCCTGCCTGGAGAAACGGCTCGATGCGCATCGAGCCCGGCACGGGGAACACCTTGAGGTCGAGCGTGACGCCGTTGAGCATGCCGCGCTCGAAAGTCGCAAGGGTCGGGTCGGTGGCATGGAAACTGGCGAGCCAGCCCAATTCGGCCGCCACGACGCGACTGAAGCGCAGCCCGCCGAACAGCTCGAAGCCGCCCCCGTTGTTGACGACGTGCGTGATGTCCGATTCGCGGTTTTCGGCGAGCAGCAGGCCGGCCCCACCCGCCCCGAGGTACAGCCCGAGCCGCGGGTCGGACGGGCGGGCCGGAGCAGGCGGCGGGGCTTCGCGCACGTAGGCCACCGGCCGCGGCGCCACGGCCACAACGGGCGGCGGTGGCGGCACGACGACCACGGGCGGGGCAGGGTGCACCACAACGAAGCGGCGGGCGGGCACGACGGGCACCGGGTACGCGGGCACGACGCGGACGGGCCGATAGCCCGCACGCCGAACGGGCACGTAGCGGCGCGGACCGTAGGCCCGGCGCGTGTTGCGTTCGACCTGGCTTTGTTCGCCTTCCTTGGCGAAGGCGGCGGCCGGCAACGCCATCGGTACGACCAGGCCCAAACTGACGAGCAGCGCGGTGACGAAGCGTCGGGGGTTCATGGTGACCTCCTGTCCGGTGATGCGCGCGATGCAACGCACACACTCGGCCTCGGACGCGTGGCGAACGACCGTTATTCAGCGCCCCAGGAGGCGGGGGGCGCGCCGGCCGCGTAGCAGACCCGCAGCCCGAGCGCTGCAGCGACGGCTTCGGCCACGGGCCGCACCGTGGCACCGAACGGCGGAGGAGCGGGCGACTCGGCCGCGATCGAGGTGGGTTCGCCGTGCGGGTCGCCGCAGGGGACGATGAAGCGGAACGCGGAGAGATCGGGGGCCACGTTGAGCGCGAAGCCGTGCGTACTGATCCCCTGGCGTACGTGGATGCCGATGGCCGCGATCTTGCGCTGACCCACATAGACGCCGGGCCGGTCCGGGTCGTAGCGCGCCGCGACGCCCCACGCGGCGAGCACTCCGCAGAGGGCTTCAGCCAGCCGCTGGACGAAGTCGGGCACGCCGAGCCGCAGGGCGGGCAGCGCCACTACGGGGTAGCCCACGAGCTGGCCCGGCCCGTGATAGGTGGCCAGCCCACCGCGGTCGGCGCTGTGAAGTGCGATGCCGCGCGCCGCCAGCGCCGCCGCCGGCAGGCGCAGATCGGCCGCGCCGGCGCGCCGCCCAAGCGTGACGCAGGGGGGGTGTTCGAGGAGCAACAGGGTGGGCGGGCCGCTGCCGGCCAACAAAGCTGCTCGCGTGGCCTCCTGGATGCGCCAGGCCGCGGGGCAGTCGATGCGACCGAGCGGGCGACACAGCAGACTCGGTTGCTCGGCATCGCCGAGTTCGACCCGGTGCGGCGGGGGCGCGGCCACGGCCGTCAGGGCGTAGGCAGACCCTGCGGGGAGCGCAGGGCGTCGAGTCGCGCCGCCTCGGCCTCGACCACCCGCAGGTTGGTCGTGGCGGCGGCCAGCGCGGCGCGAATAGCGGCGCGGTCGGCGTCGGCCAGTACCCAGCCCCACGTGCCGTCGGCGCGCCGCGCGAAGGTGAAAACATCGCCGGCCAGGGTCGCCACGCTGACGCGCGTGCCCGCGGCGTCGGGGGTTTCCCCGGACGGCCGGGCCCCCCAGGCTTGCAGGGTCTTGAGCGTTCGCGAACCGGCCGGGGCCCAGAGAGCGGCAAGCAGCCCGGCCGCTCCGCGGGCACAACGCCCAGCGCCAAGCCCGCCGAGGACGGCGGCCTGCCGATCGGCCGGGTAGTGCTGGGTGACGAGCTCGGCGGCCCGGTTCAGCGCCACGCAACTGGCCTCGAGATCGCGCTGCGCGCCGTCTTCGAGCAAAGGAAGGAGCGCCGCCGCATCTCCCGCGGAGAGGGCTGCGAGCGTTCGCAGGTAGGCGCCGGAGGCCGACCCCGGCGCGGCCTGCGGCTCGCCGCACGCCGGTGCGGCCAGGAGCGCGAGCGCACAGGCGCCGGCCAGGATCTGCGCTCGGCGGAGCGGCGCAACGCGTGGTGCACGGGCTGGGCCAGGAACGGGCATGGTCGGCTCCCGGGGCCGCGGCAGCCCCTCCATGCGCCGCATGATAGCCAAACCGGGCAGGCCTGTCACACGACCGGCCCCACCCGCCACGGGTCCTCCAACGGGGGCCTACCCGATGTCACCCGGAACGCCCATGCGGCGCCACGCCGCGCGTCCGGTGGCGGGCTCTCGTCCGGGCAAGTCCAAAGGGCCGCCAGACCACGCATTCCGCTCACGCGTCTACCTTGCCATGGGCGCTCCGACGCCGAGCGCCGTGGAGGCGAACATGAGCGCGTACGCGGTTCCCTCGCCCTGGAGTCTCGATGCGTGGCTCGACGAATGCCTCGACCGCTTCGGCCTGCTGCGCACTCTGGAGTGGCTCGATTCCGGCTTCGATGAAGACCGGCTGCTGAACATCATCCTCGGCCAGCCTGCGTGACCGCGCGGCGCGCAGGGTTTGCTCACCCCCCGCGGCAGCGGGTCGACCCGCGCCTGCCGCTGTCCCTCAAACGCCCCTCGCCGTCTTCGTCCCCCCACAAAGCGGTCGCGGCCGTTGTGCGCTGCGCCGGACGGGCTACACTGTCGGCGGCAGGCGGCGCGTCCCGAGCCGCTGCACGTGCAAAGCCAGCCGGGCCCTTCGCAGTTCGTGGGGTAGCGATGAAAGCCGGCCTCAGCATCCGCAGTCGAATCGCGTTCTTCCTGGTGCTGCCCCTGGCACTGACGCTGGGTCTCGGGGCGTTTGCCATCGTCATGCATCTCCGTGGCGAACTGCTTGCGGGGTTGCAGGCCGAAAGCGAGTACCACGCGGGCGCCGTTGCCGCGACGTTCCGTAACGACGTGCTCGAACGACACCGGGCGCTCGTCAGCGCCATCGCCGACTTCGCTGAAGTGCGCAGCGGCGACCCGGAGTCATTGGCCGAGATGTTTCGGCGCATGGAGTTCGTGCTCGGCGGACTCGCGTCGGCCGGCTTCGGGTGGAACCGCAACGACGGGTTGCGCGCCGTCGTGTACGAGGACGGGCCCACCCCCGACCCGGCCGCACTCGAACGTGTCGTGCAGCAGACGGCCGGCCACGACGTTGATACGTTGCGCGCGCAACTCGTGTGCCTGCCCGCGACCGACGGTCAGCCCTTGCTCGTGGCGCTCGCGCCCTACCGAGACAACGCCGGACGGCTGCTCGGGGTCCTCGGCACCGTGTTGTCACCGCGCCAACTCTCGGCGCAGATCGGCACGCGCATCCGCTCCGGCGCGGTCTACCTCGTCAACGAGGACGGCGACATCATCGTGGGCACGAGCGCCGGCCCGGAGGACGCCAAACTGCGCGAGTGGGTCGCGGCGCTCACGGCGGCGCAGCGTTCAGGTCGCGAGTCCATGCCCGCGGCGCCCGGCTACGTGGCGTCGGCCGCCACGGTCAGCGAGCCGGGGCTGGCTTTCCTGTTCTTCGCGCCCCAGCACGAGGTTTTCTCCCTCTCGATGACGGTCACGACGCAGCTCACGGCCCTCATGGGTGCGCTCGTCGCTATCGCCGCGGTGCTCATGCTGCTCATGGCCCGCACCGTTGTCCGACCGCTCCGGCGGACGCGCGCGCGCATCCTCGAACATGCCCACCGCTTCATTCCAGAGGACACGCGCGACCTCATCCCACACATTCGCGACGAAGCCCGGCAGCTCGAGGTGCTTTTCGACCGGGTCGCCGACGAGGTTGCCGCCCGCGAAGACGCCATCCAGCAATCCGAGCACCGCTATCGTACGCTCACCGAGACCCTGACGGACGCCGTGTTCATCCTCGACGACCGGCTGCGCATCCGCTACGCCAACCGCCGTTTCAGCGAGTGGACCGGCTACGACGGCGACATCGAGGGCTCTCCGAGCCTCGACGCGTTCGTGCTGCCCGAACACCGTGAGCGGCTCCGTCTGGCGCTCCAGGGCGTGTTGGCCACGGGGACCTCGGTCCACGACGTGGAAGTGCAGATCCCTCCGGCCGTTGGACAGACCGAGCCGCGTGTGCTGCGGGTCGAGGCCGTGCCCTACGGGCGCGACGGGGCCACGGTCGGCTCGCTGCTCGTCGTGGCGCGCGACGTGACCTTGCAGGCGCAACTCCAGGCGCAGCTGCTACAGTCCGAGAAGATGTCGGCGCTCGGCCAACTCGTGTCGGGCGTGGCCCACGAAATCAACAATCCGCTGACCACCATTCTCGCGGCCGCGCAATCGGCCCAACTCGACGCGGCCGGCGGGCCCACGGTCGAAGCGCTCGAACGCATCGTGGAAGAGACACGGCGCGTCAGTCGCATCGTGCGCAACCTGCTCACCTTCGCGCGCCAGCACCCGCTCTCACGGCAGGCGACCGACGTCAACAGCGTGGTCGAAGCCGTGTGCGCCATGCGCCGCTACGACATCGAATCGGGAGGCTGCGCCCTCGTCCAGCACCTCGACGGCAGTCGGCCCATCGTTTCTGCCGACCCCTACCAACTCGAACAGGTGCTCCTGAACCTCGTCAACAACGCCGCCCAGGCCATCCGCGACGCCGAGCGCAACGCCGGCCGCATCGACATCACCACCGCGCGGCAGGGCGA
Source organism: uncultured Myxococcales bacterium (assembly GCA_964422715.1). Taxonomy (GTDB): domain Bacteria; phylum Myxococcota_A; class UBA9042; order PWKZ01; family CAYRCM01; genus CAYRCM01. The sequence goes on from CAYRCM010000104.1 coordinate 16,987, forward strand.
CCAGGTCCTCGTGACCGTCAGCGACAACGGCCCCGGGGTGGCCGAGGGACTGCGCGACCGCATCTTCGATCCGTTCTTCACCACCAAGGCGAGCGGCCAAGGCACGGGACTCGGCCTGTCGGTGAGCCTTGCCATCGTGCGCGAACACCAAGGGCAACTCACCGTTCGACCCAACCCCACGGGCGGGGCCGTGTTCACCGTGGCGCTGCCGGGCGCCCCGGCCGAACCCGACCAGCGCACCCGCAGCCAGCGCCGGGGGCCCACGCCGTTGCCCCACTTCCCCGGGCGGCGGGTGCTGGTCATCGACGACGAGGAAGGGGTGCGCCGAGCGCTCGTCGAATCGCTCGGGCGCCTCGAGGTCGAAGCCCACGCCGTGGGCGACGCCTCGCTCGCGCTGGCCGATCCGGAGCTCGCGCGCTACGACCTCATCCTGTGCGACTTGCGGATGCCGGGCCTCGACGGCCGGGCCTTCCACGCCGCACTGCTCGAGACGGCCCCGGAGCGCGTCGACCGCTTGGTCATCGTCACGGGCGACGCGGTGAGTCCCGAAACGGCGCGTTTCCTCAAGAGCACGGGGCTGCCGACGTTGCTGAAACCGTTTGAACTCGCCGATCTGGCGCAGGTTCTCAAACGTCGTCTATGAGCGGAAGCGGTGCGTGACTGAACAGCCCCAGGTGATCCGGCTCAGCCCATGGGAGACGGCGCGGCTCCGCCAGCAGGTGCTGAAAGCCTTCGTCGGCGTCAACCGGCTGACCCTGCGGCCGCTGCTCGAACTGCTCGACCAGGCGCGCGCCGAAAGCGACAACCCCGCGGCGCTGGCGGCGCGCATTGCCTGGCACCTGGCGCCGCTCGCCGAACGCTACGGCGGCACCGCCCGCGGCGAACTCGGCCAAACGGCCTGTGCGCTCGCCCGCTTCGCGCTCGAACGCTTCCCTCAATGGCTCGAGATCCGCGCGTTCCTCGGCCAGCGGCTGCTCGAACTATCGGGCGGCGAGAGCGACCTCGGGGCCCGCCGCGCGCTCGTTCAGGAGGCCGTGGCGACGCTTCAGGCTCCCGACCCGCAAGCCGGGGGCGCCCAGGGACTCGTTGCGCGCCGCGCCGACGCCCTCTGCGCCTTGGCCGCGCTCACGCCGCGCGTCGATCGCGCCCGGGCCCTGCTCGAGGACGCCTGCGAGTGCTACCGACGCGTGTGTGACCCGCAGACGGGCTGCCGACTGCTGCGCGGGCGCCTCGCCGAAGCGTTGCTGCGCTTGGCCGCGCGGTTGCCTGGAGCAGGGGCCGTGCCCGTCTTGCGCGAGGGCCTCGACGTCTGCAGGCCCCTGCTGGCGGCGCCCGGCGGCGACCTGATGCTGCGCATCGCCTTTGGCGCCGGCCTGCTGCGACTCGCGGGCTACTGCTCGGGCGCCGAGCGGCAGAGTCTGCTCGGCGAGGCCCGCCAGCAGGGCAGTTTGGCCGTCCAGGCCGGGCCCGCCGAGCCGCGGGCCTTCGAGTTGCTGTACCGGGCGCTCCTCGCCCGCGCCGCCGGGGCCCCGACGCTCGAACGCCAGGCCTTGCTGCACGAGGTCTGTGCCCGCCCGCCGGCCATGGGGACCGGACCGCGTCGCGATACCCTCGTCGCCGTCCTGCGGGCGCGTGCCTTCAACGAAATCGCCGACCTCGCGCCCGGACCCGACGCCGCCGAACGGCGTCGGCTCGCGGCAGCCGAGCTGATTCGTCTGTTCCGCGGCCCCACCCTCAAGGCGCGCAGCGGGCTTTGAACAGCACCCACTTCCCGTTGGACGCGGTCATCGCCCTCGTTCTCCCTCGCGGTGCGCCCGCAGCGCGGCCCGCGCGGCCCGCGGGACGGCGGCCGGTGACCGGTGCGGGCGACGCGTCAGGGGCAGGTCTGGATGATGCGTACGGTGTCGACGTACACGCCGCTGCCTTCGTTTCGCAGCCCATTGAGCGTGTCGAACGCGAACACAAACCGTACGGAGCGCTGGGCCCAGGCGGCGAGCGGCACGGTCACCTCGACCCAGCGGCCGAGATCGCGCGGCGTGAGCGTCGTCGAACGGAAGAGTTCGGTTTCGGAGGCGTCCCGATCGTCGAAGAGCCGCACCGTCAGAACGTCGCGGGTGGGTTCGGCGACGTCGACGAACAGCCAGAAGGCCAGCGCGATGCGCGCGTTGTTCGGCAACGTGTAGACCGGCCCGCGGACCGTGCCTTGGGCGCGGCGCGCGCCGTCGGCGTAGCCGCCCGTCGCCGCGTCGAAGAAGCCCAGGCTGTAGAGCCCGGCCGCGGCGCGGACGGCCGTCACCTGCCACTGGACCGAACTCGTGGCCGGGTCGACGGCGAAGCCCTGCAACTGGCCACTTTCGAAGTCGTAGGTCATGTACGCGAAGGGGTAGCAGCAGCCCGGCACCTGGCTTGGCTCGTACTGGCAAACACCCGCGGCGCACAGGTCGTCGGTGCAGGGGTTTTCATCGTCGCAGCCGACCGTGCTGTAGCAGGCCGGCTGCGGCCCGCAGACCATGCGGGTTTCGATGTGGTCGACGAAGGCTCCGGCGTAGTCGTTGTCGGTGCCGTCGCCCGAGTCGAAGGTGAACACCGGCCGCACCGTCCGGCCGAGGTAGGCCGACAAGTCGACGGCGAAGCGCCGCGGCCGGCACGCGAAGGCGTCGCACGTCGTTCCGCGAACGTCGGGGGCGTAGGACGACCACACCGGCGTGGTGTCGACGCCGTCGTCGATGGACAGGGTCAACTGGTCGTAGACGAAGGGACTCGGGTCGGCCCAAGCCCCCGTGTACATGCGCCATTCGGTGTCGAGCAGCAGATCGAACGAGAACACGGGCCGGCCCGCGAGCGGCAGTTCGAGCGCCGGGCCACGCAGGGCCCCCTGGACGCGGTTGCCTGTGGCGTAGCTGCCCTCGGCCGGGTCGCCAAAGGCCGCCGCCCACAGCCCGCTCGTGTGGTAGCGCTGAGACCGATGCCAGCCGACGGCGGCTGAGCCGGTGGCGTCGGGGCGGTCGAACTGTTCGAAATCGGCCTCGGTTTCGAAGTCGTAGGCGGCGAGCACCGTGCCCGCGCAACACTGGGGGCTGTCACCCGGCGCGTACTCGCACACCGTCGCCTGGCAGCGGTCGACGTTGCACGGGTCCCAGTCGATGCAGTGCGCGTCGTCGGTGCAGCAGCCCGCGACGGCCCAGCGCACGCAGCGACCCTCGACGCAGGCCGGTTCCTCGCACACATGCCGGGCCGGCAGGGCGAGCAGGCACTCGTCGAGTTCGCTGCACGGGATGCCGGGGGGCGGGCCGGCGTCGTCGCCGGCCGCGGCGTCGCCCGGCCGCGGCACATCGGCGGCCGCATCGGTGGGCGAGAGGTCGGCCAGCCGGCCGTCCGGGCTCGCGGCGTCGCCGCCGGCGGCCTCGGC
>CAYRCM010000105.1:0-17616 GCA_964422715.1 uncultured Myxococcales bacterium
CGGTGTTGAAGGCGTGCCGGCAACCCTCGGCGCTGTCGCAGGAGTCGTCGGTGCACGGGTTGCCGTCGTTGCATTCGGGCGGCGGCCCGCCGACGCATTCGCCGTTCGTGCAGATGTCGTCGAGGGTGCAGGCGTCGTCGTCGTTGCAGGGGTCGGTGTTGAAGGCGTGCTGGCAGCCCGCGCCGCTGTCACAGGAGTCGTTGGTGCAGGGGTTTGCGTCGTTGCAGCCAAGGACCTTCGGCATGCCGGACGACACCCAGGAGGCGCCCGAGCCAACGGCCCCGTTCGGGCCCTGGCCGGAGGCGTCGTAGGCCGTGCCGCCGCTGCACTCGTCCATCGGGTAGTACACGATGAGGCCGCTTTGCGGCGTGGAAACGCGCAGGTTGTAGTTTTCGGCGATCTGGGCGGCCGAGCGCGCGTAATTCCAGATGCGGAAATCGTCGACGGAGCCCGCGAAGTTGCCGTAGCTGCCGGCGCCGACCCCGCCCCACTGGCCGGGCCAGGCCGAGCCGTGGCCATTCGACGGGTGCACCTGGCGCCCGCTGTTCTGCCCCGTGCGGACGAAGGCGCCGTTGATGTAGAGCGATGGCGTGCCGCCGGAGTACACGACCGCGACGTGGTTCCATCCTGCGAGGCAACCCTGCCACACAAGAACGGCGGGCATGTAGTTGTCGGCATGCTCGTACACGCTGACGCCGTTCGTGCCGACCGAGACCCCGACGCCCGGGCAACTGGCCCCACCACACCAACAGGCGCCATGGGTGGGCCAGAGGGCGTAGCGCTGGCCGCCCGTGCCCGACGCCCCACCCGTCGACTCGCCGTCGATCTCGTGCGTGGCGAGCGGCTGGACCCACATTTCGATCGTGAAACTGTATGCCACGGACGGGCACTGGTCGCCGTCGACGTAGCCGCCGCTGACGGCGAGCGCGCAGCCGTCGCGGCTCGGACCGTCGAATTCGAGCGCGCCGGCCGCGGTCGCGACCGCTGGTTCGATCCCAGGGCCCGGTTCGCCCGCGGCGCCAACGGCCGTTTCCGGCGGGGCCTGGCCCGCGCCGGCCGCTGGGCCCTGTTCCTCAACGGCACAGCCGGCCATGCCCCAGAGCAGCGCCATGGCCCATGCGCCGCAAACCCGCCGCCATCCCCTCCCGCGGTCGCTCATGATGTGGTTCTCCCCGCTTGGGCCCCGCGTTGCGAGTCTGCCCGTCCGTTGTGCCGTCGCACGCGTGGGCCGTGCATGACCCGAGACTATCGGCGCGCGCCGCGCGACGCAAGCGCCGGACCGCGCCAGCCAACGCGGCTGTCCGGAGTTCGCGCGGCCCGGGGCGCAGGCAGCAGGTGCGCCAACCGACCCGACCAGGAGGCCCCCTTCATGAGCCGAACGGCCAACGTCGTCTGGGCCTCGTCCAGCATCGGGGCCGCGCTCGCCGGGTTGCTCGCCAGGGACGGCGACGTGCTCGGCCTCGCCTCCCGGTGCCGGCCCGAGACCCAGTCGTCACCGCGCACCGCATCGTTGGGGGCGACGGCGCAGCCGTGTCCGGCGTGAGCGTGAGCGACGGCGTGCAGCCCGCGCGGGCGGCGGGGGCCATGGCCGCCTACGAAACGTGCCTGCGCGTGCTGCCGGCTGGGAACGAAGGCGAGCGGCTGGCCGTAGCGCAGAGTCTGGCGCGGGCCAAGCGCGTGGCGGCCGCACTCGTCGCCGTGCCGCGCTGGCGCCGCCGGCTCCGGCGCGTGCCGGAGATTGCGCCTCAGGAAACGAACGAAGCATAGGCCGTCGCGCGACACCCGATCCGCCCCAATCCCCCATCCGTTTCCTGCGCAGCGGGTCGCCCCTGGCCGCGGGCAACGGCCACCGAGTCGCGTTCTGGAGCATGCCGAGGCGCCGCGGAGCGCTCCTCCGACGCGTACTCCCGCCACGCCGCACGGGCGCGCGACGAAGGCCACCGGGGTAGCCGAAGGCAGGCGACGTGGGATGAAGGGGAAGGGCGCCCGCGTCGGCACGGGCGGGGGGCTATGGCGCGCCGCGGTCGAGGCAGCCGCTGCCGCTGCCCAGCGCCCGAAAGAAGATGCTCTGGGCGTCACCCGACGACACGCTGCCGTCGCCGTCGCAGTCGGCGGCACAAGCCTCGGCGGCCGACGGTTGGAACGCGGCGAGCGCGATGAGGAAGGCGAGCTGCGCATCGCCGGCCGAGATCACGCCGTCGCCGCTGACGTCGCCGCTTCGCGGCAGAGGCGGCTGGGCCGTGCAGGCACCGCTTCGACAAAGCGGCGCCGGCTGGCAAGGCGCGCCCGCTCCGCACGCCTCGCCCTCGTTGCCGGGCGTGCGGACGCAGCCCTCGGCGCTGGCACAGGAGTCGTCGGTGCAGGGGTTGCCGTCGTTGCAGTCGAGCGGGGGCCCGCCGGCGCATTCACCGTCTGTGCAGCGGTCGTCGAGGGTGCAGGCGTTCCCGTCGTTGCAGGGGTCGGTGTTGAAGGCGTGCAGGCAGCCTTCGGCGCTGTCGCAGGAGTCGTCGGTGCAGGGGTTGCCGTCGTTGCAGTCGGGCCGTGGCCCGCCGATGCACACCCCATTTGCGCAGGTGTCGTCGCGGGTGCAGGCGTCGGCGTCGTTGCAGGGCGCGGTGTTGAAGGTGTGCTGGCAGCCCGCGCCGCTGTCGCAGGTGTCATCGGTGCAAACCCTGCCGTCGTCGCAGCCGACGGGCTTCGGCATGTTCGATGACGCCCAGGTCGCGCCCGGGCGGACGGCCCCGTTCGGGCCGTGGCCGGAGGCGTCGTAGGCCGTGGTGCCGCTGCACTCGTCCAGCGGGTAGTACACGATGAGGCCGCTTTGCGGAGTGGACAGGCGCAGGTTGTAGTTTGCCGCGATCTGCACGGCCGAGCGCGCGTGGTTCCAGATGCGGAAATCGTCGACGGAACCCGCGAAGTTGCCGTAGCTGCCGGCGCCAACGCCGCCCCACTGGCCGGGATACGCCGCGCCGTGGCCGTTCGAAGGGTACACCGCGAGCCCGCTGCGCCGTCCCGTGCGCACAAAAGCGCCGTTCAGGTAGAGCGCAGGCGTGCCGCCCGAGTAGACGATGGCGATGTGGTTCCAGCCCCGGAGGCACCCCTGCCAGACGAGCACGGGCGGCATGTAGCCGTCGGAGTGCTCGTACACGCTGATGCCGTTCGTGCCGACCGAAAGGCCGACCCCGGCGCACAACGTGCCGCCGCACCAGCACCAGCCGTGGGTCGGCCAGATGGCGTAGCGCTGCCCGACCGTGCCCGAAGCGCCGCCGGTCGCCTCGGGGTCGATCTCGTGTGTGGCCGTGGGCTGCACCCAGAGTTCGATGGTGAAGGTGTTGGCCACCCCGAGGCACTGGTCGCCGTCGACGTAGCCGCCGGCGACCGCCAGCGCGCAGCCGTCGCGGCTCGGACCGGCGAATTCGAGTGCGCCGGCCGCGGTCACGGCGGCCGGTTCGAGCCCCGGGCCCGTCTCCTCCGCGGCGCCACCGGCCGTTTCCGGCGCAGCCCGGCCCGCGCCGGCAGATGGGCCGCGATACTCCTCAACGGCGCAGCCGACCAGGCCCCAGAGCAGCGCCATGGCCCAGCTGCCGCAACCCCAAGGCCGCCCCTTCCCGCGGTCGCGCATGACCTGCCTCTCCCCGCTCGGGCCCCGCGTTGCGCGTTTGCCCGTCCGTCGTGCCGTCGCACGCGTGAGCCGTGCATGACCGGAGACTATCGGGGCGCGCCGCGCGGCGCAAGCATCGGACCGAGCGAGCCCACTCGGTTGCCCGGAGTTCGCGCGGCCGAGCGCGGCACTCGCGCTCCCGGGCTTCGGCCGGGCAGCGGGGGGCCCACGGCGCCTCGTCGCAGTGCCTGCATGTTTCCTGCGGGTTGCATGACGGGATGAACGCCTGGGCCAGAGCGCCGCTTGCGCGCCGGCCCTTCCGTGGATGCCCTGTGCCGCGGCTGGCAAGAGACTGACCGGGGCAGCGGCACCCTCCCGCGCGGCGCGAGTTTCACCCTCGTCCGCAAGAATCGAAATCGGCGCACGAAGCCCCGACAGCCGTGGCGGCCCGCTCACAGCGCGGTCGCGAGGGCCGGCGCTCCGCGAAACCGTGGGCCGCTCCGCAGTTGGAGCCCCCGCGCACCCAGGCCGTTGATGCTCGACGCCGCGCGGCGTTACACTGCGCGCGCAACGCCGGCGCGGTCCGCCCGGGGAGGGTGCGCACGGACCGAGTGCCGGCGGCCACGGCGCGCGCCGAACCGCAGAGGAGGCTTGCCCCATGAGCCGCACCGCCATCATCGTCGGGGCCTCGTCCGGCATCGGGGCCGCGCTGGCCGACCTGCTCGCGAAGGACGGCTACGCGCTCGGCCTCGTCGCCCGGCGCCGGCCCGAACTCGAAGCCGTGGCCGCCCGGTTGTCCACCCCCGTGCACGTCCGCGTGGCCGACGTCGCCGACCCGCGGGCCGCCGAGGCGGCCATGGGCGAACTCATCGCCGCCCTCGGCGGGGTCGACCTCGTCGTCATCAGCGCCGCCATCGGGCTCTTCAACCCCGAGCTCCAGTGGGAGCGCGAGGCCGAGACGCTCGCCGTCAACGTCACGGGTTTCGCGGCGGTCGCCACGGCCGCCATGCGGCATTTTCAGGCGCGCGGCCGGGGCCATCTCGTCGGCATCTCGTCGGTGGCGGCCATCCGCGCGTACGGGCTCGTGCCGGCCTACGGCGCCTCGAAGGCGTTCGTCTCGCGCTACCTTCAGGGGTTGCGGCATTGGGTGGCCAAGAAACGCCTGCCGATCTGCATCACCGACATCCAGCCGGGCTTCGTCGACACGCGCATGGCGCAGGGCGAGGGGCTCTTCTGGGTGGCGCCGGTCGGCGTGGCCGCGAAACAGATCTACGCCGCCATCCGGGCCCGCAGAACGCACGCCTACGTGACGCGCCGCTGGCGGCTCGTGGCCTGGCTCATGCGCGTGGCCCCCGATGGGCTCTACAACCGTATCTGAGGGCGCCGCGCGCAGGCCCCCGCCCCACCCGGAGGAAACGACCATGCCGCCGAGTGCCGCCGACGTCGTCCAGGAATTCTGGCGCATTCTCGCCACCAACGATTTCTACGCCGTGGGCGCGCTGCTCGCCCCCGACTTCGTGCTCGAATGGCCGCAGTCCGGCGAACGCATCCGCGGCGCCGAAAACTTCGCGCGCGTCAACGCCGAGTACCCGGCGCATGGCGCTTGGGTCTTTACGGTGCACCGCATCGTTGGGGGCGAGGGCGCGGCGGTGTCCGACGTCAGCGTGAGCGATGGCGTGCAGCACGCGCGGGCCCTCTCCTTCTTCACGGTCGAAGACGGTCGGATCCGGCGCGTCGTCGAGTTCTGGCCCGAGCCGTTCGCGCCCGCGGCCTGGCGCGCGCACCTCGTCGAACGGGCGTCGTGAGCGTCGGCCGCAAAGGAAGCCCCCCATGCTGACGAGCGCCGAGGCTGCACATCTTCTCGCCGAACACGGTCGGGGCGCGCCCTGGACGCAACACTGCTACGCCGTGGCCCAGGCCGCGCGGCACGTGGGGCAGGCGCTCCAGCGGGTGCGCCCGGTCGACCTCGACCACCTGTGGGCCCTCGCGTTGCTGCACGACATCGGCCGCGCTGTCACGCACGACCCCGTGCTGCACGGCGTGGCCGGCTTCCGGCTGCTCTCCGGGCTGGGTCACCGCGACGGGGCCTACGTCTGCGCCTCGCACGTCCTGTTTGGACTGCGCGCGTACGAGGCCGCGCGCTTCGGCCTGCCCGCGCAGAGTTTCGTGCCGCGCACGCACGAACAGCGCATCGTGCCGCTCGTCGACTACCTCGTCGAGTTCGATCGGCCGACCACGCTCCAGACCCGTTTTGCCTCGCTGCGGGCCCGCAACGCCAAGGACGGTTGGTTTCTCGACCGGCTCGAGCGCGCGCAGGCGGCGGCGCAGGCGTTCATGACGCAGTTCACGGCCGAGACCGGGCAGTCGGTCGAGCGGCTCGTGGCCGAGAGCGCGCGCGCCGCGCTCATGTGAGCCGGGCGACCCGGCGCGCGGCCCTGCCGAAGAGAGGCCCACCATGACCGCCGCCAAGACCCGCCGCTGGACGACCGAAGAACTCGTCGCCGTGCTCGCCACCTTCGAGGCCACGCTCCGCGGGCCCGACATTGCCGAGGTGGTCGGCAGAGCCGGCTTCCACGTGCACGAGGGCATGGTGGGCCTGCATTTCGGGCAGCCCGACGCGGCGCTCGCCTACCTCCGGCGCACCTTTCGCCACGAGGTCGACGTGACCGGCATGGACGCCGCCGCCTGTGCGCTGCTCTCCGAGATCTTCAACCGCTGGGGCATCCTCGTGCGGCGCGGCGGGGAGCCGCGGCGCGCGGTCGGCATCTTCGACGTGGCGCTGCTGGCCGCGACCCCGCAGACGCGCCAGGCGATTCTGTACAACCGCGGCTTCGCCCGGCTCCAGGCCACGGTGGGCAACCTGCTCGCCGGCAACCTGCGCGCCGTCGCCGGGCCAAGGCCGACGGTGGCCGCCTGGCGGCTCTGCGAGCGCGACTTCGAGGAGGCGGCGCAACTTGCGCCGAACGACGACGCGGCCTGGGCGCAGCTCGGGGCAACCCGGCTGCTGCTCGCGGCCGCCGCAACGCACCTGCCCTTCGCCGCCCGGTGCGCGAGCGCGGCCGGGGCCATCGCGGCCTACGAGACCTGCCTGCGCGTGCTGCCGGCCGAAAACGAGGGCGAGCGCCCGGCCGTGACGCAGAGTGTGGCCCGGGCTCGGCGCGTGGCGGCGGCGCTCGATGCCACGCCGCGCTGGCGCCGCTGGCTGAGACGGGTGTCGGAGATTCCGCTCCAGGACTGACGGCGCCCCAGCCCGCGGCGGCCCCCGGCGATGCGTCGGGTCTCGTTGTCGGCGCGGGATGCCCACTCGCCTTCCTTCGGATACCCTCGTTGCCGGTGTCGCTCCCCCTGCGGCGTAGCCGGAGTGCACCTCGGGCGATCGCTGCTTGGCGCTTCGGGACCTTCTGGAACGCAACGGGGTGTGAGGGGACGCCCGCCGGAGAAGCGGGGCCCCCGCGGCAGGGCTAGCGGAAGGAGATGAGCACGCGGCCCGGGCCGTCGTTGGCCGCGGACGTGTTGGACTGGTTGCTGCCGTTGTTGTAGGAGCCGCCGCCGCCGCCGCGCCCGCTGCCGGACCACGAGCCCGAGCAGCCGCCGCCCGAGTAGCCGCCGCCACCGCCCGGCAGCAGCCCGCCGGCGCCGCCGCCGCCAAAGCCGCCGACGGACCAGAGCGCGTGCGACTGGTTGTAGCCGCCACGGCCGCCGTTGACAAAGGACGCCGCGGCCACGCTGCTGCTGGCCGAGCCGTTGCCCGTGATGCCCGCGCCGGCACCGTTGTAGGACGAGGCGCCGCCGCCGCCCGCCCCGCCGGTGCCGCCGTTGTTGGTGCCAACCGTGTCGGTGACGGCGCCGTCGCCGTCGGTCTGGCCGTAGTTGGCCTGGCCGCCGCCGCCGCCGCCACCGGCCACGATGAGCGGCGTGTTGTCTTGCAGGGTCACGAAGGTGCCGCCGCCGCCGCCGCCCGGCTGGTGTGAGTAGGTGCCGCCGTCGAGCCCTTCTTTGGAGCCCACCTGGCCGACCAGGATTTTCAGGACCTGGCCCTGGGTCAACGAGAACTCGCCGCGCATGCGGGCGCCGTTGCCGCCGCTGCGCGGGCCGGAGCCGGAGTAGTCGCGCACCGCGTTGCAGGAGGTGCAGCCGTTGGCGCCCGCGGCGCCCCAGACTTCGATGCGATAGGTGCCGGTTTTGGGCACGGTCCAGGTCTGGATGCCGTTCGCGACCGTCATGCGCCGCGAAACGAGCGGCGTGCCGCGGTACTCGGCATCGCATTCGGCCTGCGAGGGGCCTTCGCGGCCCTTCTTGCCACAGGTCGTGAACGTGGCCGAGGCGTCGATGGCGCTGAGGTAGGTCCAGCCGCCGTTCGTCATGTCGCAGTAGAGCGGGAAGACGCTACCGCCGACCGTGATGAAGTAGACGCCATCGCCGTTCGAGGCCCCGCCGTCGAGGATGGCGCGGCAGCTGCTGGCCGGGTTTTCGAGGCTGCCGAGCGCGAACGGATAGAGCGTGCGCCACGCCGCGCCCGTGCACAGTTGCAGCTGGCTCTGCGGGTTCCAGCGGAGCTTGCCGCCATCGGCCGCCGCGGCGCAGACGTCGTCGTTGCCGATGGCGATGCTGCCCGTGGCCGAGATGTTGCCCGCCACGTGCAGGTCGCCGCCGACGACGGCGTCGGTGCCGACGTCGAGCGCGCCGTCGATGCTGAGCCCGCCGGGGCCCGAGATGTTGCCGTCGACGATGAGGTTGCCGCGCACTTCGACCTGGCGGTTGGACAAAGTCTGGATGTGGATGCTCCAGCTCTCGATGCGGCCGTCGAACGTGTTGTTGAGGAACACGTGGTCGATGACCTTGAGCCGCCAGATGCCCTGCGGATTGCGGCCCACCCAGGCCGCGAGGTCGCCCTGCACCGGTGACGTCGGGGCCGGGTAGGTGGCGCTGAGCCGCGGGCCGGTCGCGCCGCGGTTGTAGAGCAGGTACTCGGTGTTGTCGGGGTCGTACAAGTAGACCGAGATGCCCGAGATGTTGGAGTTGGTGACGTCGATGGTGACCGTCAGGTCTTGCGCGATGCCGATGTTCGGGAAGTTGATCTGGTCGGCAACGCCGATGGGGTTGTTGTCGGGAATCGAGACCGGCGTCGTCGCGGAACTGGCGGTGTCGACGAACTGGTTCGTGAGCAGATCGTTGGAGATCTCGTTGAGGCCGTCGGGCGGCAGCTCGGTCATGGTGGCCGAACCGCACTGCCAGCCCGTGCCCTCGAAGATGGGGATCTGGCCGTCGGCGCACGAGAGTTGGCCGAGCGTTGCGCCGAGCCCGTCGATGGCGGCCTGGAGGTCGGCCAGCGTCGCGTAGTCGGCGAGGGCCGCGGACGTGATGTAGCCGCCGGCGCACACCCAGTCGCTGCCGTTGTAGCTGAGCAGGTAGCCGGGCGTGCAGGAGATGTTGGCGAGCGGGTCGGCCGAAAGCTGCTGCACCTGGTTCGAGAGGGCGGTGAGCTCGGCCTGCGTGGCCGGGTCGAACGCCAACTGGTCGACCGTGACGCAGCCCGAGCACTGCAAGCCGAGGGCCGTGTCGGCTTCGAGCGTGTGGCGTGCCTCGATGGCATAGGGCACGCTGACGAGCCGCTGGCGCGGCAGCTCGGCTTCGGCCTCGACGCGCACGCCGAGCCAGATTTCGTCGTGGGCGGCGAACAGGTCGGCGGGCAACGGATTGGCCGGGGTGAGGCCGAGCGTAGCGGCGAACGTGCCGCCCGTGACCTGCACCGCCGGCAGCACCTCGCTCCAGAACGCCGTGCCCGCCGTCTGCGCCTCATACAGCGCAAAGCGCAGACTGAACGTGCCGTTGGCCGGCTCGCCATCGCTCGCGCGCACGACACCCTGGACGTTCAGGAGCGGGGGCGCCTCGGCGCGTGCGACCCGCGGCAGGATTCCCCAGGCCAGGGTGAAAGACACCACGGTCAAGCCCGTGCGGCGCCAGAACGACCCGTTCATGCGATGCCCTCCTTCTGCGGCAACTCGGCCTCCCGGCCGCTGCCCCCCGACAGGCGGAAGGTGCGCGGCCGAAGCGACGATCGTTTGTCACTTCTGCGGCGGGGCTGCCCGCCGACGAATTGGCTGCTACTCTAGCCCGAAGCCCCGGGCGCCACAAGGGCCCCGGGGCGGCCCCGATTCGCCGGTGGGCGCGAGGGAGCGCCGCCCCAACTGGAGGCCGCATGATCTTCAAACGCGATGAGGCCCTGCCAATCGTCAAGAACGACGTTTCCATGTGGGTATACATGGGGGCGGACGACAGTCCGAACGCCTCCGTCGTGTACCAGGAGACCGAGTTCGGGCACACCGAGGAGTTCTACCACGACCGGAGCGCCTTCATCTTCTATGTCATCGAAGGCAGCGGGGTGTGGACGATCGAGGGCCGCGAGTACCCGGTCGCCGCCACCGACGTCGTGGTGGTGCCGCCCGGCCAGCGGTTCTACTACCGTGGGAAGCTCAAGCAACTTTGCATCACGGCGCCGGCCTGGCAGGCGGAACACGAGCACCACGTGCGGTACATTCCGCGCTGAAGTGTCGCCACTGCGCAGGGCTACCGCCCGCGCCGCCGGGTGGGGCGGCGCACGGCGAGCCACAGGGCGGCGAGCCCGAGCCAGGCCGCGCCGGCGCCGGCTCCGGAAGCCGCCGCACAGCCGCTGCCGCGGGGGGCCGGCACGGGCGGGAGTTCAGCAAGGCTGCCGACCTCGGCCGCGCCGCCCGGCACGTCGCGCTGCCCGAGTTCGGACCCGGAGGCGGCGTCGGGCACGCCCGGGGCTGCGTCAACCGCGTCTTTGGCGGGGCCGACTTCGGGCCACGGGCCGCCGTCGGGCATGGGGCCGTCGGGGCTGCCCGCGTCGGGCCCCGCGGCGTCGGGGCCGGGCGCCACATCGTTGCCCGGGGCGCCGTCCGAGGTCGCGGTGTCGCCGCTCGTCGTGCCATCGGGCGGGTCGGGGTCGGCCACGTCGGTGCCGCTGCCGGCATCGGCGCCCGCGGCGTCGGGCGGGATCGTGGGCGGCACGCAGCCGGCCGCACCCGGGTCGCACACGAGCCCTTGGGCCGCGCAGTCGACCGCGCTGTACTGGCCCGCGCTGCACACGGCCCAAACCGTGCCGACGCAGCCGGCGGAGTCGCCGGCGAGGCAGCGCCCGTCGATGCAGCCGCCCGCGAGATCGCTGCAGACGAGTCCCTGGGCGGCACAGTCGACGGGCGTGTAGACGCCCGCGCTGCACACCGTCCAGACGTCGCCCTGACAGGCGGCGAAGTCGGCGCCGAGGCAGTGCGGGTCGAGGCAGCCGGCGGCGGCGTTGTCGCAAACGAGGCCCACGCTGGCGCAGTCGAAACCGCTGTAGGCGCCGCCGCTGCAGCTCGTCCACGTGTCGCCGACGCAGCCCGCGGCGTCGGGGCCGAGGCAGCGGCCATCCATGCACCCCGCGAGCTCGTTGTCGCAGACGAGTCCCTGGGCGGCGCAGTCGACGCCGCTGTAGACGCCCGCGCTGCAGCTCGTCCACGTGTCGCCGACGCAGCCCGCCGTGTTGGGGCCGAGGCAGCGGCCATCCATGCACCCCGCGAGCTCGTTGTCGCAGACGAGTCCCTGGGCGGCGCAGTCGACGCCGCCCGTGTAGCCGCCCGCGCTGCACACGGTCCAAGTGTCGCCCACGCACACCGCGGCATCGGGTGCCGGGCAGCGGCTGTCCATGCAACGCGCCGCACCCGGCGCGCCACCGCAGACGAGTCCGAAGACGCCACAGTCGCCCTCGCCGTATTGGCCGTCGGTGCAGGACGCGATGCGCGTCGGGTCGAGGCACGCGGTGCCGTTCAGGCCGTTGCCCCCCGGACACCGCCAATCGACGCAGAACGCGAAGAGCCCGTCTTCCTGGCACGTCGCGCCGTAGGCCGCGCAGTCTCCGCTGCCATGGAAGATGCCGCCCTCGCACTGGGCAATGCGGGTGCCCTCGCACCACTTGCCGCTCGCGTGCCGGCAGCGGCTGTCGATGGCGTCGCTCCAGGTGATGCCGAGATGGTTGCCGACGGTGCGCAGGGAGCCGTCGGAGGGGCTGTTCTTGACGCACAGATTGTTGTCGCCGCGCGTCCAGCACACGTTGGGGCTCGTGTTCGTGTCTTCGACGACCAGGGTCGAACTGCCGCCGCCGTCGAGCATGATGGCGTTGTAGCAACTGAAGGGCGCGCCGAGCAGCAGATCGCGCACTTCGGCGCAGGTCATGCCCGTTTCGCCACCATCCGGGTTGCGCCCGTCGATCACCACGAGCCAGAGGTGGAGGCCGTCGGCCTGCAGGCAGGCCGCGCTGCGGGGTGCACTCTGCGAGTCGTAGCAGCCGTTGCCTCGCTCGCCGTTCGCGATCAAGCGGAGGCCGTTGCCACCGATGGCGTTGTGGTAGCGCAGCGGTGCGATGGTCGGGTTGTGGAGCGGGTCGAAGACCATGTCGGGGTTGTTGAGCGGTTTGACCATGGTCCGGACGGTGCAGCGTTTGTCGACGGTGCAGGCGAGGAACCCCCAGCGTTCCTCTGGGTCGGCGGGGGAGCGGTGCGGGTTCCACATCATGCCGCCCTCGATCGCGAGGCCGAGCGGGCGCAACCAACGGTCGCCGGTGCACCCGCTCGTCACGCAGCTCCAGTCGCCGTTGATAGCGGCGATGGCGCCGACCTCCTCGGCGAAGTGCAGCGTGTTGCAGCGCCACTGGTCGTTCACGTCGTCGGCCGAGGCGTGCAGCCCGATGTTGGGGACGCTCAGGTCGGCGCCGACGGCGTAGATCTTCTGCGGCCGGTCGCCGCCCGTGATGCGCTTGAACGAGACGAGCCCGGGGCGCACTTCGCGCGTCCAGTCTTCGGCGCGGGCGGGCGCCGCCAGCAGGACGGGGAGGGCAAGCGCCAGGAGGGCAATGACGGAACGAGCGTTCGGCATGACTGCACCTGCTGTGGGCCGTCCGGAGGCAGCGTGCCGGACTCGGGCGGCGCCGTTCGTTTTCCGACCGGTGCTCGTGCGACCCGCCGCGGGCCGCACGCGAAAGTCATCGTAGCCGGTGCGGCCGGTCGGTCAAGCAGACCTGCCCAGCCGAGCGCCGTGCGCGGGCCGGCGTTGCCGGAACCCGGGAGGGCGGAGCCCACCGGCCGCGATCCGACGGTGGCTCCCCGCGCAACCGGGCGTCTGCGGGCGCTTTCCAGTGGCGGTCCGGCGGTGCAAAGGGGTTTTCGCTTTACGAAACGCGGGCAGTGCGTTTACAGTGAAGTCTTTCCGCACGCGGCGGCAGCGGGCGGCGCGCGCCGGTCGCGGGCCTATCGGTTCATCCAAAAGAAGGGACGAGGAGCGAAACATGGCGTTGCCGACGAACAACCGCAGGTTGCTCGCCTGGGTCGACGAGATCGCCAATCTGTGCCAACCCACCCGCGTCCACTGGTGCGACGGGTCGCAAGCCGAATCCGACGCGCTCTGCGACAGCATGGTGGCATCGGGCGCTTTCACGCGGCTCGACCCCGCGAAGCGCCCCGGCTGCTATCTCGCCCGCTCGCACGCCTCCGACGTGGCGCGTGTCGAGGACCGCACGTACGTGTGCCCCACCCGTCGCGCAGACGCCGGCCCCAACAACAACTGGCGCGATCCCGAAGATCTCAAAGCCGAAATGCGTGCGCGCTACGCCGGCTGCATGCGCGGGCGCACGCTCTACGTCATTCCGTTCTCCATGGGCCCGATCGGTTCGCCGGTGGCCAAGATCGGCATCGAGATCACCGACTCACCATACGTCGTCGTCAACATGCGCATCATGACCCGCATGGGGCAGGCCGCGCTCGACGCGCTCGGCGAACTCGGCGAATTCGTGCCCTGCCTGCACTCGGTCGGCGCGCCGCTCGAACCCGGCCAACAAGACGTGCCGTGGCCCTGCGAGCCCGACCCGGCGAAGAAGTACATCGCCCATTTCCCCGAAGAGGGCGCCATCTGGTCGTACGGCTCCGGCTACGGCGGCAACGCGCTGCTCGGCAAGAAATGCCTCGCCCTGCGCATCGCGTCGGTGCTCGCGCGGCGCGAGGGCTGGCTGGCCGAGCACATGCTCATCCTCAAACTCACGTCGCCCGAGAATAGGGCCTACTACGTGGCGGCCGCGTTTCCGAGCGCCTGCGGCAAGACCAACCTGGCGATGATGCAGCCCACGCTGCCCGGCTGGCGCGTCGAATGCCTCGGCGACGACATCAACTGGATGCGGCTCGGCGACGACGGCCGGCTCTACGCCGTCAACCCCGAATACGGCTTCTTCGGTGTGGCTCCCGGCACGAGCCGGCAGAGCAACCCCAACGCCATGGACACCATCACGCGCGACACCATCTTCACCAACGTGGCGCTCACCGACGACGGCGACGTGTGGTGGGAGGACATGGGTGTGCCGGCCCCCGCCCACGCCATCGACTGGCGCGGCGCCGACTGGAGCCCCGACAAGCGAGGCCCCGACGGCAAGCCGATCAAGGCCGCCCATCCGAACGCGCGATTCACGGCCCCGGCCGGCCAGTGTCCGGTCATTGCGCCCGAATGGGAAGACCCGGCAGGCGTGCCCATCGACGCCTTCCTTTTCGGTGGGCGGCGGCCCAACACCATCCCGCTCGTCACCGAGGCCTACAGCTGGAATCATGGGGTCTTCATGGGGTCGGCGGCCGGCTCCGAGACCACCACGGCCGCGCTCGGCCGGGCCGGCGTGCTGCGCCGGGACCCGTTCGCCATGCTGCCGTTTTGCGGCTACCACATGGGCGACTACTTCCTGCACTGGCTCACACTCGGGCTGCGTAGCGACCAGGCGAAGCTGCCAAAGATCTACTTCGTGAACTGGTTCCGCACGGCGGCCGACGGCCGCTTCCTCTGGCCCGGCTACGGCGACAACAGCCGGGTGCTGAAATGGGTTTGCGAACGGCTCGAAGGGCGGGGCGCCGCGGTCGAAACCCCCATCGGCCTGCTGCCCACCGTCGATGCCATCGACCGCAGTGGCCTCGCCGTGAGCGACGCCGACATGCAGGAGCTGCTGCGCGTCGACCGCCCGGGCTGGCAGAGTGAGATCGCCAGCATCGAGACGTTCTACGACACCTTCGGCCCTCGCCTGCCCTACGCGCTACGCGCCGAACTCGAAGCACTCAAGGCGCGGCTCGGATCGTAGCCCGTTTCCAGCCCGAAGCCCCCGTTCTGCTGCGCGCGGCGCTCCCGGCCGGCAGCCACGTCGCGCTCGCGACGCAGGGGACTCTCGGGCAGGAGACGGGGCTCGGGCCGTTGCGCAGCGGGATCTACTCAGGCCCCGCTGGGGGGGTCACAGGCCTGCACTCCCTCGTTCCACATGTAGCCCTCGTCACAATCGCAGGTGACGTTGTACCAGTCACTGGGTACGCACGTGCCGGGCAAGGCATGCGGGATCCGGCCGCAGGGATCGAGCTCGCAGGGGGCCGCCGGGTCCCAGCACCAGGCGAACCAGTAGTGCCACGAGTAGCCCTCGAGGCACATGCATTCGGCTTCGCCGATGGCGCTCGGCACGTAGCATTCGCCGGTGCTGTGCGCATCGCTTGAACAGTCGAGCTGCGCGCATGGGTCGACGCAGCGCTTCGCGTCCCAGTCCCAGAAGTAGGGCCCGCCCGCTGTACAGTCGCAGATGAACGAACCGTCACCGTAGTCGAAGCACGTTCCGCTCGCGTGCGGGTCGCGCAGGCAGAGGTTCGGCTCGCAGCCCGCGCCCGGCAGGCGGCAGGCGCCGTAGCGGCCGTCCCAATCGTAGGGTGCCGCACAGTCGCAGCGGTAGCCAACGGCCGAATCGGGGTCGGGGGTGCATTCCCCGCTCGATGCGTACGGTTCCTGCAGGCAGGGATTGGGTTGGCACGGGGCCAGGGGAGCTACGCAGGCGCCGACGCTGCCGTCGAAGACGAGGCCCGGCTCGCAGGAACAGCCGTAGCGGCCATCGTAGTTCACGCAGAAGCCGGTGGCGCCGCACAGGGGCGGGGTCTCTGCGCACTCGTCGACGTCTTGGCACGCGGCGCCGGTGAACGCGAAGCCGGGGCCGCAGTCGCAGACCCCATCGCCGGACGCGCCGTCGTGGCATTCGGCGACCCCCGCGCAGGGCGTCTCGGCGCCGCCGGGGCAGGGGCTACAGTCGGGACCGTAGCTGCCGGGTGCACAGGCGCCGCAAGCGGCAACCTGGTCGGCGATGCGGCCGCCGCAGGGCATGTCTGCCGTGACGGCGCCGCCGGCCTGGAGGGTGGCGACGGCCGCTGCGAATTCCGGCATGGCGCCGCAATGCAAGATGATGCGGCAGGCTTCCATGCAACGGCTGGCCCGGCCGCAGACCGTGTCGAGGCGCCAGGCGGGCGCCCGGTCGCTCAGGCACGCGCGTACGCAGGCGTCGTGCGTCGGCCACGCGGCGCCGAAGCCGTCGGGGTCGCAGACGGCGTCGTGGCGGCAGTACCGGTCGCAGTAGGCCGAGGCGTCGGCCTGGCAGTCGGGCGTGCCGAGCGTCGTGATGCGCACCTCGACCGGGGCCGTGCTGGTGTTGCCCGCGCCATCGCGGATGGTGTAGGTGAAGTCGTCGAAGCCGTAGTAGCCGGGCGTGGGCGTGTAGCGTACCGTCGTGCCGTCGGGGCCCACGGCGACGGCTCCGCCGGCGGACCCCTGCGTGACGTCGACGATGACGGGCGAGACGGCGGCATCGTAGAAATCGTTGAGCAACACACCGATCTGCACGGGCTCGGTGTCGTCGGCGAGGTCGAGTTCGGGCAACACGCGCCACGTATCGGGCACGGCGTCGAAGTCGGGTGCGAGCGGCGGCTCGGCGAGCGTCGCGGGGGCCAAAGTCGCGTAGAGCGCGATGGAGAGGGCATCGGGGATGGGCGCGCCCGTCGGGTCGGTGGTGGCGCCCGACGTTACGTCGAGCCGCGTGCTCATGACGAGCAGCGCCAGGCACGTGGCCGAGAGGTTCGCACACACCTTGCCGTCGCCGGCCTCGGTACACGCGGAATCGTCGAACGACGCGACGCAGCGCGCCTGCAAGCCCGCTTCGTCGGCCACGAGCTCGGCCGGCGGCACGTCGGCGTCGACCCCGGCACACGTGCACCCCGCCGCGTCGGCATTGAAGGCCGCAACGAGGCTCGCAAGCCGGATGTAGCCGCCGAACTCGGCGTTCGGACCGTCCTTGGCGTGGTGGCCGGACTTCGCCGCGAGGTCGAGCTCGGCGCGCAGCCGCA
The DNA here is from genome assembly GCA_964422715.1 of uncultured Myxococcales bacterium. Classification (GTDB taxonomy): domain Bacteria; phylum Myxococcota_A; class UBA9042; order PWKZ01; family CAYRCM01; genus CAYRCM01. Next base: position 16,831 of record CAYRCM010000105.1, read on the forward strand.
GCCCTTCGATGGGCACCTCGAACACCGTGCCGTCGGGCAGGGGCAGCAGGGCGTTGAAGGCGGTGCCCGCGCCGCTCACGACGAGCGAACCGTCGATGGCCGCCAGGTTGAGCTGGGCCGCCGGGCCGTACCCATCGGCGCGGAAGCCCGTGGGGCGCACTTGGTACTGCCCGCTGCCGTCGGGCAGCCCGTCGCGGTCGAGGTCGCCCGTCGCCGGCAAGATGGCGAGTTGCAGCGGCCCGCACGCGTCGGCCGGAACGCCTCGGAACTCGGCGAGAACCGTGTAGAGGCCGCGGTCGATGTAGCGGGCGACCGTGGCGTTGACGAGTTCGGTGCCGCCGGGGTAGAGGGCCACGGCGTCGGCGAGCGCGTTGTCGGGCAGTCCGTCGCCCGTGTAGTCGAAACCGCTGCCCCCGTCACCCGGCGGCAACCGCAGCGCCGTCACGACGCGCACGGCGCCAAACGCGTAGTCGGGGGCGGCCACGGCCGGCTGACAGGCCCCGGCAATGCACTTCGTTTCGCCCGCGCACCAGTCGTCGCCCGGGCAGCCGAGGTCGGGCGGCCGGCATTCGGGGCGAATGCCGGGGTAGAGGCGGTCGAACGGGTCGATGACGACGTCGGGGCCCGCGTCGTGGGGGGCGTCGCCGGGCGGCAACTCCGGGCCCACGTCGGGCGCTGGCACGTCGGGTGTCGCCGGCGTGTCGGTGGGCACGTCGGGTGTCGCCGGCGTATCGGTGGGCACGTCGGGTGTCGCCGGCGTGTCGGCGGGCACGTCGGGTGTCGCCG
>CAYRCM010000105.1:17716-20307 GCA_964422715.1 uncultured Myxococcales bacterium
GGGCACGTCGGGTGTCGCCGGCGTGTCGTCGGCCGCGGCTTCAGGGGCCGCGTCGGGCGCCGCGTCGGGGAGCGCCGGGGCGTCGGGTACGCCGTCGGCGGCAACGTCGTCCGGGCCCGGGCCCGATCCGCTGCCGCCGCAACGCGCGAGGACGAGCACAAAAACGGCGCTGAGGACCCAAGACAGCCACCGGCCAAGCGAACGCGTCATCATGGGCTGCTTCCTTCGGCGAATGGCGCGCGGGCTTCTGGGGGGGCCGCGCCACACCCCATGCCGGCGAGTGTGGGCGTCCCGCGCCCCGACTGTCAAGGACTCGCTCGGGCCCTCGTCCCCGACACCCTCGGCGGCGGCCGGGGGTCGATGCGGGCCGAACGCCGGTGTCCGCGACGCCGCGGGGGGCCGCGACTTTTGTGCCGCGGCAGTTGCGCGGCCGACGCCACGCGTCGACAATGCACGCGACCGGAGCGCCGCGCGGCCGCGGCGCCGCCGCCCCGAGGCGCGCCCGCCCATCGTTGCCGGAGGCTTCTCGCATGCGTAGCCGGTGGTTTTTGGGGTTCGGCTGCTGGCTGTGGCTCGCGGCCTGCGACGGTGCGCCGGGCACCGCGGGCGACGCGGCCGCACCGGATGAAACGGCGGCCCTCGACGCCGTGGGCGACGCGCCGCGCGACGCGCTTGCCGAGATCGGCGGCGCTGACGCGCCCGGCCCCGACGCGCGCGACGCCGGCGGCGAAGTCGGCCCCGCCCCCCGCGCCTGCAACGGCCACGCAGCACTCTGCGGCCGGCGCTTCAACGCGGTGGCCTACGTCACGACGCACAACGCCATGTCGTCCGCCGAAAACGGCTGGCCGGGCCCAAACCAGTACGAGGCTGTGCCGCAGCAGCTGCTCGACGGGGTGCGCGCGCTCATGCTCGACACGCACGACGAAGACGGCGAGCTCCTCCTCTGCCACGGCTACTGCGTCTTCGGCAGCCAGCCGCTCGTCGAGGGCCTCGCCGAGATCCGCACGTTTCTCGACGGCGCGCCGCACGAGGTCGTGAGCCTCATCTTCGAGGCGTACATCGACGCCGACGCCACCGCGGCGGCCTTCGCCGAGAGCGGGCTCCTGGCCTACGTGCACGCCCACGACCCGGATGCACCCTGGCCGACGCTTGGTGAACTCATCGACCGCGGCGAGCGGCTCGTCGTGTTTACCGACCTCGATGGCGGCATCCTCCCCTGGTACCTCGACGTCTGGCAGTACGCCTTCGAGACCCCCTTCGACGTGGCGCGTGCCGACGAGTTTTCGTGCAGCACGAACCGTGGTTCGCCGGACAGCGATCTCTTCATCCTGAACCATTTCGTGACCGACCTCGTGGCTTCCGAGACCGCCGCCGCCGAGGTCAATGCCAACCCGTTTCTGATCGAACGGGCGCGGCAGTGCCAGGCCGAACTGCAGCACCTGCCCAATTTCGTGACGGTCGATTTCTACTCGCTCGGCGACGTGTTCGCGGCGGTCGACGCGCTGAACGGCGTCGCGGGCGCCCCATTCGAGGAAGGACGCTGATGCGCGCTTTGATCACCGGCGGCACCGGTCATCTGGGCTCGCGGCTCGCGCGATTGCTGCTGGCCCGTGGCGTCGCGGTCCGCATCACCTACCGGCCCGGCGACACCACGGCGGCGGTCGCCGACCTGCCCGTCGAGCACGTCCCGGCCGACGTGTGCGACGCGGCGGCCCTGCTCCCCGTGTTCGAAGGCGTCGACGTCGTCTTCCACACGGCCGCACTCGTGAGTTTCCGGGCGGCCGACGCCCCGTTGCAGTGGCGCATCAACGTCGATGGCACGCGCAACGTGCTTGCCGCGGCCCAGGCTGCCGGGGTGCGCCGTTTCGTGCACACGAGCACGGTCAACACCCGCGGCATCCCGGCGCCGGGCACCGTCGGCGACGAGGGCACGCCCTCCAACTGGCAGCGCTACGGCCTCGGCTACATGAACACCAAGCGCGCGGCCGAGCTCGCCGTGCTCGAGGCCGCGGCGCAGGGCTTTCCGGCGCTGTGCGTGCTGCCCGGCACCCTGTTCGGCCCGGGCGATGTGCATCTGAACGGGGCCGCCTACATCCAGGCCATCGAGCGCTGGCCCGTGCTCGCGGCTCCGCCCGGCGGCACCACGGTGGCGCACGTCGACGACGTGGCGGAGGGCCACTGGCTCGCGGCCGAACGCGGCCGTCCGGGGGCCTGCTACATCCTCGGCGGCGAGCCCATGAGCTACCGCGCGCTCTACACCGCCATCGCCCACGAACTCGGCCGGCCGGCGCCGCGCTTCAGTCTGCCGCGGGTCGCCTTCGCCGGGCTCGGTCGGGCCGTCGGAGCCCTCTCGCGCTACGTCAGACTGCCGGTTTCCGAAGGCCTGCTTGTCGCGGCGGCCGCGCCGCTCTACTACCGCTCCGACCTCGCCAAGCGCGAACTCGGCTGCACGTTCCGCCCCGCTGCCGAGGCCATCCGCGATGCCGTGGCCGACTACCGGCTGCGTTCGACGGCCAAGGGCTGAGGCGCCGGGCGGCGGCGCCGCGCCGCTCTTGCGAACGCAGCAGCGGCGGCCAGGAGCAGGGCCGCCA
>CAYRCM010000106.1:0-1638 GCA_964422715.1 uncultured Myxococcales bacterium
CGGGCCCCGACACACCGCCGGCCGATGCCCCGGGGACCGACAGCCCCACGCCCGACGCCGCCCCCGACGTTGAGCCGCCGCCGCCCGACCAGAGCGGACCCGACGGCGCGGGCGACGCGCCCGGCCCGCCCGACGCCGGCGCCGACGCGGCCCAGGCCGACGCCGACGCGACGCCGTCCGAGACCTGCCCACCCGTGCCCGCCGACCTGCCGAACGTCACGGTGCGCACGGCCGGCCGCTACCGCGTGGTCGACGAATTCCCGGGCGAGGGGCTGCGCACCCGGCGCGTCGTCGTCTACCTGCCGGCCGACTACGACACCGAGCCCACGCGCCGCTACCCGGTGCTCTACATGCACGACGGGCAGAACCTGTTCCACGACTTCGAGGCCACGTTCGGCAAGGCCTGGGAAGTCGACGACGCGGTCGACACCCTCGCCGCGGCCGGCGACATCGCGCCGCTCATCGTCGTCGGCATCGACAACACGAACGACCGGCTCGACGAGTACCGCTCGGGCGCCGACCCCACCGTCGACGACGACTCGCTCGCCGCGCGCTACCGCCGTTTCCTCGCCGAGCGCGTCAAACCGTGGGTCGACCAGCAGTTCCGCACCGACTGCCGGCGCAGTCAGACGGCGCTCATGGGCTCCAGCATGGGGGGGGTGGCCAGCCTCTCGCACGCCCTTGCCTACCCAGAGGTGTGGGGGCTCGTCGGCGGGGTCTCGAACGCCTTCTGGTATGGCGACCCCGGGGCGCTCGGCGAGTTTCTGCGTTACACCGAAACGCACGCTCCGGGGGTCTTGCCCGACCGCACCTGGCTCGACGTCGGCACGGCCGAGGGCAGCCTCAATGTCGCCGACGCCGAACTCTACATGGAGACGAACCGCCAGGTGCGCGACTGGCTGCTCGCTGCCGGCCTGCCCTTCGGCACGCGGCTTGCCTACGACGAGATCCCGGGCGCCATCCACAACGAGGAGGCCTGGGAAGCGCGCCTGCCCATGATTCTGCGCTTCCTTTACGGATCGCCGGCGGACTTGACGAGCGGCGCCTCCACCCTCAGCGTCACCCCGGTCGCACCGCGGCTGAGCCTCACGCAGCCGGCGGGCACGCTGCTCGTCGTGCGCCGGGCCTTTGCGCAGTTGACGCTCACCATTCCGAACGTGGCCGTGCAGTTCGAGGTCGACGACGTGGGGGTGGCGCGGGTCGGGTCCGACTTCCGGCTCATCCCGGTCGCCGTCGGCGCGACAACGCTGCACGCGCGCTACGAGGGGCTCGAAGCGAGCGCCGGCATCGAGGTCACGGCCGACGACCGCGTGACCATCACCTGGCGGGTCACGGTGCCCGCCACGACACCGGCCGGCGACGGCGTGTATCTGGCCGGCAACATCGCCGAACTCGGCGGTTGGGGCGAGGGCTTCGGCGACATGCGGCTCCTGGACGAGGTCGCTCCCAATACCTGGGAAGCGAACCTCGACCTGCCCTTCAACACGCTCGTCGAGTACAAGTACACCCGCGGCAACTGGGCCACCGTCGAGAAGGCCGCCGACGGCAGCGAAATGAGCAACCGCACGCTCACGGCCGACCACCCGGCCACCATCGAAGACACGGTGCTGCGCTGGGCCGACCAGTAGCCCGCCCCGC
>CAYRCM010000106.1:1738-20183 GCA_964422715.1 uncultured Myxococcales bacterium
CGACCTGGCGCGGACCGGCCACACCGCGCAACTGCTCGACGAGTTCGGTGCACTGGGCAAGCCCGGTGGCGCCAAGGGGATGGCCCTTCGAGAGGAGCCCGCCGGACGGGTTCGTGACGACCTGGCCGCCGTAGGTGTTCTGGCCATCGACGATGAAGCGTTCGGCTTCGCCTTCCGGGCAGAGGCCGAGCGCCTCGTAGGACAGCAGTTCGTTGCTGGTGAAGCAGTCGTGCAGTTCGACGACGTCGATGTCCTCGGGTGCGACCGCGGCCGCCTCGTAGACGCGCCGGGCCGCGGCGCGCGTCATGTCGTAGCCGACCATGTGAATCATGGAGGCCGGCTCGAAGGCCGTCGGCGGGTCGGTCGTGAGCGCCTGGGCCACGATGCGGATGGGGCGCGACGCGCCGTGCCGTTTGACGAACGCCTCGCTCGCGACGACGGCGGCCGCCGCGCCACAGGTCGGCGGGCAACACTGGAAGCGCGTGAGCGGGTCGAAGACCATGGGGCTCTGCAGCACCTCGTCGAGGGTCAGCGGGGTGCGGAAGAGCGCCCGCGGGTTGTTTTGGGCGTGCCGCCGCGCCTTGACGCTGATCTGCGCGAACGTTTCGGCCCGGGTGCCATACTTGGCGCGGTATTCGCGGCCAGCGCCGCCGAACATCTGGGCCGCGACGGGCGCGTTCTCGAAGCCCTGCAGGCCGACCATGACGCGCGCATGCGGGTCGAGCGGGTTCGGCCGGTCGGTGAACTTGGCGCCGATGGCGCCCTTCTCCATCTGCTCGAAGCCGACGGCCAGCACGACGTCGGCAAGCCCGCCGAGCACGGCCTGGCGCGAGAGCCAGAGCGCCGTCGAGCCCGTGGCGCAGTTGTTGTTGACGTTGACGATGGGAACGCCCGTCTGGCCGACTTCGTAGACCGCGCGCTGGCCCGCCGTCGAATCGCCGTAGACGTAGCCCACAAACACCTGCTCGATGGCGGGGTATTCGAGACCCGCGTCGGCGAGCGCCTGGCGGATGGCGCCGGCGGCCAGAAGCGGATAGTCGTCGGAGGCGCCCGGCTTCTGGAAGGGCACCATGCCAACCCCGATGACGTAGACGTTGTGTGCCATGCCGGCCTCCTCAGCGCTCGGGCAGTTCGGTGAAGAACTCGACGGCCGCATTCGTGATGACGGGCCGCTGGCGCTCTTTCACCGTGCAGCGGAACACGATGCGGAACTCGCTTTCGCGCCACATCTCGGTCTGGAGCGTCTCGCCGGGGATGACCGGGTCGGCAAAACGCACCTTGATGCTGCGGAAGCGGCGCGGGTCGCCGCCCGGCGCGAACTGCCGGATGACCTGGCGCCCCGCGTGCCCGAGGGTGCACAGCCCGTGCAGGATGGGCCGCGCGAAGCCGAACGCGCGCGCCAGATCGGGGTCGACGTGCAGCGGGTTCCAGTCGCCCGAAAGCCGGTAGAGCAGCGCCTGGTTCGGCTGGATGGCGTCTTCGACCACCGCGTCGGGCTCGCGCGCCGGCGGCACGTTGATGTCGACGCTCGGCCCGCGCTCGCCGCCAAAGCCGCCCGCCCCACGGATGAACATGGTGAGGTCGTTCTTGAAGAGCGGCTCGCCCGTCTCGGCGTGGCTCATGACTTCGAAGATGACGAGTGCGCCCTTGCCCTTGTCGAAGATGTCGCGCACCCGCGCCCGGTTCGTGAGCGTGGCCTTGACCGGCAACGGGCGGAAGAGTTCGAGGTACTGCTCGCCGTGCAGCAGCCGGTCGAGGCCGTAGTTGAGCCCGGGCGCCTGGATGCCGTCGCGCGCGAACTGCAGGATGGTGTTGATGGCCGGGATGACGCCGTAGGTGGGCGCCGCGAGCATGCCGCTGCCGTGCAGTTCGTAGACGTAGCGGAGATCGCGCTCGTCGAGCGGGTCTTTCGCGGCCCCGATGCCGAGTGCGTAGAGCGCCACGTCGCGCTCGTCGTAGCGCGCCGGCTGGTCGGGGTAGACGTAGCCCAGGGCCAGGTCGGCGTCGATGAGCTCGTTGCCACCCTTCGAGGGCCCGGAGGCCACGTTTTCGAGCACGGGGCCCATCGATTCCATGAGGTTCGTCGGGTGGCTGGCGTCGGCGAAGCCGGCAATGTCCGGCCAGGCGCGTTCGAGGTCGGCGGGCGTCACGGTGCGGCCGAGGCGGAAGGTTTTGCCGCGGGCCCGTTCGAGGCGCACCTTGGCAAAGAAGCCGCCGCCCACCTCGTAGAGCCCGCCCGTCTCGGTGAACGAGTCGTGGCAGAGCCGCAGCACGAGCGGGGTGACGAGTTCGGGCTTGAGCGCCGCGATGAGGTCGGACGGCAAGACGGTCTCGGTGAGCCGCGAGCCGGCGATGGGCGCGATGGTGTTGACGCGGATGTTGTTTTTCTCGCCTTCGATGGCGAGCGTGTTCGCGAGCCCGACGAGCGCCATCTTGGCGGCCGCGTAGTTGGCCTGGCCGAAGTTGCCGTAGAGCCCCGCGGCCGACGTCGTGAACAGCACGCGGCCGGACTTCTGGGCGCGAAAGTGCGGCCAGGCGGCCTGCGTGGTCTTGAGCGCCCCGAGCACGTGGACGCGGTAGACGAGCTCCCAGTCTTCGGCCGTGAGTTTGGCGAAACTGACGTCGCGCAGAATGCCGGCGTTGTTGACGAGCACGTCGATGCGACCGAAGGCGTCGAGGGCCGCCTGCACGATGCGTTCGCCGGCCTCGACCGAGTCGTAGTTCGCAACCGCCTCGCCGCCCGCGGCGCGGATGTCGGCCACCACCTGGTCGGCGGCGGCCGGGCTCTGGCCCTCGCCGCGGTGCGAGCCGCCGAGGTCGTTGACCACGACCTTGGCGCCGGCCTTGGCAAACCCGAGCGCGTGCGCCCGGCCAAGCCCGTTGCCGGCCCCGGTGACGACCACGACCTTCCCGTCGAATCGATACGCGTTGCTCATCGGTTTTCCTCTCCGTGGGGACTGCATTGTGCCGCGACAGCATCGCGGGAACGCGACGTGGAGTCAATGGGGACGTGCGGGACGAACGGGGCCGGGCGGGGCGGAGGGGCGGACGCTCAGAACGGATCGGCGCAGCCGGTGGGGTAGGTCACGTCGTCGATCTGGAAGCGGTCGATACCGGAGTGGACGCTGCCGTCCTTGCTGTAGGTCCAGCTGAACGTGTGCTGAGCGGCCGTGACCGAGTAGCAGTATTGATTCCAGGCGAGGCGGTCGCCGGACACGTTGAGCTGCTGGCTGCCGTCGATGGTGAAACGCAGGACGTCGCAACACGACTCCGAGTAGCCCGACAGCCAGAAGCAGAACTGCCCGGCCCCCGTGCGCACCGAGACCGAGGCCGTCCAGGAAGCGCCGTGCGTGCCGCCGCCGGACTGGTAGGCGTAGCTGCCGCCGTGCGGCGTCCAACCGCTGCCGCCCGTCTGGATGGACCACTGCCCGGTCCACGGCAGCGGCCCGACGCTGCCGCCGTGCTCGAAGTCTTCGAGGCCGGAGCAGATGTGCAGCCGTTCGGGGTGGAACTTCTGGATGCCGGCAAGCCCCGCCACGTCGTCGGTGGTGCCGCCCGGCACGTAGACTTCGCCGTTGAGCGGCACGGTGGGGAAGCGCAGGGCGGCCGTGCGCATGGGCAAATAGGCCCCGCCCGCCACCGTGAAGGCCGCCCCGTTGCTGCCGAGCAGATAGCCGACGATGTTGCCGTTGGGGCTGCCGGCGGCCGAGGCGCGCCCGCCAAAGAGCACGGCCGCGTCGTTGCCGTGCACGAAGCCGCCACCGTAGGCGAAGGCCGTCGGCAGGGCGCCGCTGAGCGTGGTCCAGGCGTTGCCGACGGGGTCGTAGCGCAACACGCTGTTGAGGTAGCTGCCGCCCTGGCCGACACCGCCGAACACGTAGATGTAGCGGCCGGAAACGAGCGCCGTGGCGCCGGTGCGCGGGGCCGGCATGGCGGCGGCCGAGGCCCACGTGTTGGCGAGCGTGTCGTAGACCTCGACCGTCTGGAGCGGGCCGTTGTTGTCGCCGCCGATGGCGTAGATGAAGTCGCCCCAGGCCACGGCCGCGAGGTCGCGCCGGCCCGAGAGCAGGGAGGCCATGGTCTGCCAGCTGTCGCCGACCGGGTCGTAGGCGTTGACCGTGGCGCGCGCCGTGCCGAACGCGTTGGCCCCGCCGAGCACGTAGACCTTGTCGCCGAGCCCGACGGCCGCGGCCCCTTTCTGCACGACGGGCAGCGGCGCGCAGGGGATGTAGCCCTCGTCTTCGGGGTCGAGCGCCCAGGTGCTGGTGTCGTCGGAGGGGCTGCGCCCGCCGGTGACGTAGAGGAAGCCGTTCAGCGCGGCCGCGGCGTGCTCGAAGCGCGCGACGGGCATGTTCGCGAGCCGCGACCAGGGCTCTTCGACGTGGCGGTAGGCGCGCACGGCCGAGGTCAGCCCGCCCGTGCCCTGCCCGCCCGCGATCCAGGCCGTGAACGCGTTGCCGGCATCGCTGTCGGTGAGCGTGAGTTCGCCGTACGCGCCGCTGTGCCAGGCGACGGGCAGCGGCCGGCGTTCTTTCCAGGTGTTGCTCGCGAAGATGTACTCGGCCGTGCTGTCGGTGGCGGCCCCGCCGAGCACGCGGCCGCCGGCGACGAGCGCGCCGCGATGGCCGGAGTCGAAATGGCCCGGGTCGGTGACGAGCCACGTGCCGGCGAAACTGCGCGGGATGGGCATGGGCGTGCCGGTCGTCCAGACATTGGTCGTGAGGTCTAGGATGTCGACGGCGGCAATCGGCAGGCCGGCCGCGTCTTCGCCGCCGAACACGTAGAGTTTGCCGAGGTGGACGACGGCACCGTGGCCGTAGCGGGCGCGCGGCAAGGGGGCCGGGGCGGTGACCCAGAGCGTGGTCGTCGGGTCGTAGATCTCGATGACGGTGAGCACGCGGTTGTCGGTGGTCTTGCCGCCGAGCGCGTAGAGCCGGCCGTTGTACGTGACGAGGGCCAGGCCGTAGCGCGTGGACGGCATGGCGGTGGCCGAACTCCACGAGTTGGCGCTCGGGTTGTAGACCGACACGGCGTTGAGCGGCTCGCCATCGGTTTCGCCGCCGACGACGTAGATGCGGTCGCCGAGCACGGCGGCGGCGGCCTGGCTGCGCGGGGCGGGCAGCGCGGCGCCGGCCGACCACTGGGCGGTGGCCGTGTCGTAGATGCGCGTGTTCGTGAGCGGGGCCGTGCCGTCGGAGCCGCCGAACGCGAAGAAGCGCGTGCCGTAGCCGGCCCCGGCGCCGTGGACGAAGGCCGCCGGCAGCGCCGTGCGGTCGCTCCAGCCGTTCGCGTAGTCGGTGATTTCGAAGGTGCTGTCGTGCACCGTGGCCTCGACGTTGCCCGCGAGGTCGACCGCGTAGAACTTGAGTTTCGTCCAGTCGAAGATGCGGAACGTGCGCACCGAGAAGAAGCGCTCGGAGTACACGCTCGGCGTGGCGCCGTTCATCGTGAAGTAGACCCAGGCCGGCTCGTTCGTGGCGAGCGTGACCGTGATGGGGGCCGGGAAGATGCCGCCGCCCGGCGTGGCCTTTGTGACCGGCGCGTCGACGTCGTAGACCACCTCGATGGTGACCGATTCGGAGGCCTGGCCGCCGTCGGACACGCTCCAGATTTCGAAGGTGTTGGTGCCCGGGGCGAGGTTGACTTCGACGGCCCAGGCGGGGTCTTCGTCGCCCGCCACGGCTTCTTCCCCGTTGACCCAGATCGCGTCGCCCGGGGCGCGTTCGCCCTGAATCGTGAGGTTGCCGATGTTGGTGGGCGACGTCACCGGATAGACGACCGGCGGCTCGACGCAACCGACGATGGGGGTGCCGACGCACTCGCCGGCCACGCATTGGTCGGTGGTGCAGGCGTTGCGGTCGGAGCAGGCCACGGCCTGCGCCTCGTGGGAGCAGCGGTTGCGCAGGTAGTCGAAGGTGTCGCGCGTGCAGTCGTTCGCGTCGTCGCAGATGGCCGATTCGTCGAGCGGTTCGCAGTCGCCGTTCTGGCAGACCTGGCCGAGCGGACAGATGCCCGTGGGGTTGGACTCGCTGCACGCCCCGGCGCCGGCCACGCATTCGCCGCCTTCGCAGACGTCGCCCGGCGGGCAGTAGCCCGTGGGGTTCGTGGGGCCGCAGACGGCCGTTTCGGCGACACAGACCCCCGCGAGGCACACGTCGCCCGCCGGGCAGATACCATCGGGAACGGCGGGGGCGCAGAGCGCCGCTTCGGCGACGCACGTGCCGTCGACGCAGACGCTGCCCGCGGCACACAGGCCATCGGGCACCGCCGGCGCACAGACGAGGTCGGTGTCGACGCAACTGCCGTCGAGGCACACTTCGCCCGCGTCGCAGCGGCCGGTCGGGTGCTCGGCGCTGCACGGCTCGGCCTCGGTCTGACACGAGCCGCCGACGCAAACGAGCCCGGCCGGACAGAGGCCCGTCGGGTTTTGCGGCGAGCAGAGCGCCGACGTGGCGACGCAACTGCCGGCAAAGCAGGTCTGGCCGCTCGGGCAACGGCCCGCGGGCACCGTGGGGCTGCACAGCGTGGCGTTCGCGACGCAGGCTCCGTCGAGGCACGTGTTGCCCGCCGGACAGAGGCCGGTCGGCCGGTCGGGCCCGCAGAGCAGCGCATCGGCCACGCAGTCGCCGTCGAGACACGTCTCGCCGCTGTCGCAGAGCCCGTCGGGGTTGGCCGCGCTGCACAGCTCGGCCGGGGCCGCGCATTCGCCGGCGACACAGGTGTCGTCGCCCGCGCAGAGCCCGCTCGGGTTCTGCGGGCCGCAGAGGAGATCGCTGTCGACGCAGCTGCCCTCGAAGCACGTCTCGCCCGCGGGGCAGGCCCCCTGCGGGTGGCTCGGGCTGCACGCGGTGGACGTGTCGGTGCACGTTCCGTCGACGCAGACGAGCGTGCCGGCGCAGAGCCCGCTCGGGTTCGTCGGGCTGCAGAGGAACACGTCGGCCACGCACTCGCCGGTAAGGCAGGTTTCGTCGGCCGGGCAGTAGCCGGTGGGGTTCGTGGCGCTGCACGCGGTCGTCATGTCGCGGCAGACCCCTTCGACGCACACGAAGTCGCCGGCGCAAAGCCCCGTGGGGTTCGTGGGGCCGCAGAGAAACGCGTCGGCGACACAGGCGCCTTCGAGGCACGTCTGGCCGGTGGGGCACAGCCCCGAGGGGTTCTGGGCGCTGCAGAGCGCGGCCGCGGCGACGCAGCTGCCCTCGAAGCACACCATGCCGACGGTGCAGAGCCCGCTCGGCTGGCTTTCGCTGCAGAGCAGGTCGTCGCTGCGGCAGATGCCGTCGAGGCAGGTTTCGCCATCGGGGCAGCGGCCCGTCGGCACCGTGGCCGAGCAGAGACCGGCCGTGGGCGTGCAGGCCCCGTCGAGGCAACTCTCGCCGGCCGGGCAGAGGCCGAAGGGCCGCTCGGCGCTGCAAAGCGCCGTGGCGTTGACGCACGTGCCGTCGAGACACGCGAGACCGCTCGCGCAGAGTCCGTCGGGGTTGGTGGCGCCGCAAAGGCTCGCGGTGGGCGTGCAGGCGCCGTCGAGACACGTCTCGCCGGCCGGGCAGCTGCCCTGCGGCTCGGCGGGCGAACAGGGCTGGTCGGTGGCGCAGACGCCGTTGCGGCAGGTGGCCTCACCGGCGCAGAGCCCCGTGGGGTTCGTGGCGGAGCACAGGGCCGCCGTGGCTTCGCAGACGCCGTCGAGGCACGTCTGGCCCGGGCCGCAGACGCCAAACGGGTTGTCGGCGCTGCAGAGCAGCGTCTGGTCGACGCACTGGCCCTGGTAGCAGGCGAGCCCGGCGGCGCAGGCGCCCGCGGGGTTGGTGGCGCTGCAGAGCGCCCCGGCCGGGGTGCACGTGCCGTCGAGGCAGGTTTCGCCGGCCGGGCAGAGGCCGAGCGGCACGGCGGCGGCGCAGAGCCGCGCATCTTCGACGCAGACGCCGTCGAGGCAGGTGTAGCCGGCGCGGCACAGCCCCGTCGGCCGGCCGGCGGCGCAGAGTTCGTTCGCGGCGACGCAGGCGCCGTCGAGGCACTGCTCGCCGGCTTCGCAGAGCCCCGCCGGGTTGTCGGCCGAACAGAGGTCGGCCGCGGCGCGGCAGAGACCGTCGAGGCAGAGTTGCCCGGCCGGGCAGAGCCCGCCGGGGTTCTGGCCGGAGCACACCGCGTCGCTCGCAAAGCAGGTGCCGTCGACGCAGGTCTGCCCGCGCGGACAGAGGCCGTTCGGCTGCGCGGCGGCGCAAAGGGTGTCGTCGGCCAGACAGACCCCGTCGACGCAGCTCGAACCCGCCGCGCAGGCCCCCGTGGGGTTGTCGGGCGCGCAGAGTGCCGTCGTGGCGACGCAGAGACCGTCGACACAGCGTTGGCCCGTCGGGCAAAGCCCCTGCGGCAGCGCGGTGCTGCAAAGCGTGTCGTCGGCCGTGCAAACGCCGTCGAGGCACGTTTCGCCGGCCGGGCAGCTGCCGGTCGGCCGTGCGGCGGAGCAGCTCGCGTCGGCGACACAGGCGCCCTCGACGCAGACCTGACCCTCGGGGCAACGGCCCGTGGGGTTCTCGGCTGAACAGGCCGGGTCGGCCGCACAGACGCCGTCGACGCAGACTTGACCCGCGGGGCACGTGCCGGTGGGATTCTCGGCCGAGCAGGCCGTGTCGGGCATGCAGGCGCCGCCCACGCACACCTGCCCGTCGGGGCAGGCGCCACCCAGGTTGAACAGCGAGCAGGCGCCAGGGTCGGTGTCGCCGCCGGGGCCGACGTCCTCGGTGGGCGGGCTGCTCGTGCCGCCGCCGCAGCCCCAGACGAGGGCACAGGCGAGGGCCAGCACGCCGGCGCACAGGCGCCAGGGGGCGGGGGCGAGCGGACGGGACGAGACGCGGGACGCGGCGACGGACGGAACGGTCATGGCGACTCTCCTTGCGGGCGGAGCGGGGCGGGCGCGGCGGCGGAGCGCGGCGGCGGGCGCGGGCCGGCCGCAGTGCTCGGGCCGCGCCGGGCTGCCCCGCGAATGGGCCCGATGAACCGGGGACGCTAGCACCATCGTTTTCGTGAGGCAAACGCGAGTTCGGACGGGGGCTGGGGCCATGCAGGCGGGCCCGCGGGCGCTCGCGGACGCCGTTTGGATGTCGCCGCCGGCTTTGCGGTTGCCGCCGGCCGGCGGCAAGTGAGCGGGGGTCGACTCAGGGCAGCGCGCCGTCGCTCAGCCATTGCTGGACGAGGGCCTGCTCGGCGGCGCTGAGCGGGCCGCTCGGCGGCATGGTGTCGACAGTGGCTGCGCGGTGGACGATGCGCTCGGCCACGGTGCCCCCGCGGCTGCTCGGCAGCTGCGTCTCGGCGTAGCGGCTGACGAAGCGCGGATAGTTGACCGGCGGCGTCGAGAGCGGCCCGGTGTGGCAGGCCCCGCAACGGGGCACGAAGACCGCAGCATCGACCGCGACGAAGGTGACCGCAGGGCGCACGCAGGCCCCCGCCGCGCAGACTCCCGCGCCGTCGTCGCAGCCTTCGCCCTCGCGGATGCTCCGGAGCTCGCAGCCGCCCGACACCGGATTGCAGCGGTTCTCCTGGCACTCCGGCTCCGCCGGCGGCGCGCAGTCGACCGGCGCACCCGCCACGCACATGCCGGCGAGACAGGCGTCGTCCACCGTGCACGCATCGCCGTCGGCGTCGCAGGCTGTGCCGTCGGGGAGCGGCGGGTTCGTGCAGACGCCGTCCGTGCAGACGGTGTCGAGGCAAGGATCGGCAGACGGTTCGCACGTCCCGCAGAGGCCGCCGCAACCGTCGCTGCCACACCCCCGCCCGGCACAATCCGGCACGCAGGGCGCGTCGCCGCCGCCGTCGAGAGACGTGCCGTCCGGCGCACCGCCGTCGAGCGGCTGGGTGCCGTCGGGCGGCGCACCGTCGGGGTGGGCGTCCGTGCCGCCGGACGCATCGGCCGGCGTGCCGTCCGGGGGTGCGGCGTCGCCCGGACCGACGAGGTCGGGCAGCGCACCGGCATCGTCCGGGACGCCGTCGGACGTCCCCGCCTGGTCGGGCAGTGGCGTGCCGTCGGGGTCGGTGCCCTGGTCCGGCCGGACACTCTCGTCGGCAAGGCTCGCGTCCGGCGGGCCGCTCGTGTCCGGCGAGGCGTCGGGCTCCGAGCCGACATCGGCTCCGAGTTCCGCCGCGGCGTCGGGCGTGCCCCCGCCGCCGCCCCCGCCACAGGCCGCGATCCAGGCCATGGCGAGGGGCAAAACGAACCCGAAGCCGAACCGCCGCCGAACTGTGGTCGTCTGAGTCCCCATTGCATCCTCCTGCCGCTTGCGGCGGTCGCGTCGGCGGCCGCCCGCCGGTCGCCGGGCCGCGAAGGCGCCCCGCCGCGACAGCCCGTCGCTACGGCACCTTGAACGGAGGCAGCGTAGCCGGTACCGGCCGAGCACGCCCCTTGCGCGCCAGCAACCCCATGAAAGGCCACGGAGAGATGTGCATGGGGGTCGTCGTACGCCAGCGGAGCCCCGGCCCCACGGGCCGCCTGCCGCGTTCCGATAGATTCCTTTCGTGAGGCAACGATGCCCCTTCGGATAGATTTGGGGTGAGGCAACTCGGCCCCTTGACCCCGGGCAGGGCCGCCCGGATACTCCGGGGTCGATCCGCGTGCCCGGCAACCGCAGCGGAGCCGCGGGCGGGCCTTCCCGCCCGCAAGGAGCCGAAATCGTGCGCATCCCCGCGTTCGTGGTGCTCGCCGCCCTGTGGGCGGGTGCCCCTGCCGTGGCCGCCGAGGCCCCGCCCGAGTTCTCGACCCACGAGCGCTTCCGCGGCAGCATCGGCGGCCCCTGGCTGCCGGCCGCGACCGAGGCCCGGCTCAACGCCGAGACCCTCGACCTCGACTGCCGCACGCTCGGCACCGACGGCACGTGCAGCTTCCGCGCGAGCTACACCTTCGAAAACCCGGGCGCCGCCCCGCAGGAACTGCGCGGCGCCTGCTACCACCTCTACACCGAGGACGTGCAGGTCCAGGCCGAGGCGGCCACCGCGGCCGAGGCGCTCGACGCCGCCGCCGCCGCCGCGCTCGACGCCGTGGTGCTCAACGCCGAGGGGCTGCAGCAACTCCCCTACCCCATTCCCGCCGACGTCGACCGGCACGGCTTCCGCCTGACCGTGCCGGCCGGCGCGAGCGCCACGCTCGTTCTCGGCGGTGGCGTCATCGCCGGCTACGACCAGGCCGACCCCATCGACACGCCGGCCATCCGCACGCGCCACCTCGTCGCCGACCGCGCCGTCGGCGGCCGGCGCGAACTCGTCCGCGGCATCGAGATCCGCTTCGCGCCACGCGCGCAGTTCGAGGCGCGCCACCCCGTGCGCGTCGCGATCCGCCCGCCCGCGGGCTACGCGCTCAAAACACGCTTCGTCGACCCGGAGGCGGCGCGCCGCGCCCGCCCGACGAAGGTGCCCGGCCGCTGGCAGGATGGGGTGGCCGACGGCGCGCCGCTTGCGACGTTCGAGGCGGCCGCGGGCGTGCCGCCCATCCTTGAAATCACCTTCCACCGCGCGAGCCGGCCGGCCTTCCACAGCGGCGGCCCCATCGTCGGGCTCGGCGGCACGCTCGGGGCCGGCCCCGACGGCTTCTCGGCGCGGCTCGGCTACGAAGTCGCCTACCCGGCGTTCGTGCACTACGCGCTCAGCGCCGACAGCGACTTCACGAGCCGGCTCGTCGTCACCCCGACGGTGGGCGTCCACAGCCCCATCCCGAACCCGCCCTACTGGCCGTCGTTCGATGCCGGGCTCGGCGTGCCGCTGCGCGTGGCCGGCGGCTTCGACGTCGGCATCCGCGCGTTCGCCGGACTCAGTTGGGGTCCGGTCGGCTTCAGCGCGTACCTCGACGTGTTTCCGGCCCAGGCCGACGCGGGCGGCCCGCTCGACGGCCTACTCCACATCGGGCTGCTCGCCTTGTTGATGCTGTAGCGAAAAACGCACCCGCGGGTTGCGGGGGACGCCCTGACCCGGCTCGGAATGGCGGGCAAGAAAGCGAAACGCCGCGCCCGGCGAGGCCGAGCGCGGCGCGTGCGGACGGCGCCTGGAGGGTCGCCGGAAACCGAGTTCCGTCGCGGGGCGTGCCGCAGCGGGAACGCAGTTTTTGGCGACCCTCTTAGTCCTGGATGTCGGCTTCGACGCACTGCGCCGCGACACCGGCCTGGGCCGGTTCCGGGCAGTAGAAGATCTGGTCGCTGCCGAAGAACATGCGGTTGCGGCTGTACCAGAGCCCGTTGCCCTCGGGGCCGCTGAACGACGCCGTCGAGCCGATGTACGAGCAGGACATGCCGAACGCGGCGAGTGCCACGAGCAACAAGAGAAGAGCCCAAATGCGCTTCATGTTACTTCTCCTGTTCCACGACGGCTTTGCAGGTCGCCTGCCCGCCCGTGGCGACACAGTGGTAGACACTCGGGCCGCCGCCGCCGGCCACCCAGGCATGCCCCTGAGCGCCATTGTTGCGAACCACCCCGTGCCAGCAGCCCGCCATGCTGACGGTGGCTAGCAGGGCCAACGGAACCAACCATTTCCACATCGTTGGGTCTCCTTCCCTGACGATCCCCGACTCGGGTTGTCAGTAGCAAAAAGCACGATGGACCCGTCGGGGGGGCGCTGTCAAGACCCCAATTCCCCACCGGCGACCTGGTCCGAGCGAGTGGAGGCGGGCCCAAGTGCAAGGAGGCAAGCCGATTGGGGCGCAGGCGTGGCAGCGCCACGTCGAGCACCAAATTGGCGCAGTCGACATCGCAATCGGGCGCGGATCCGCTCGCGAAACGGGAGATAGGTGGGGAATTGGGGTCAAGAGGGAGGCGGCCCGTCAGGGCGCGGTGGACCCCGCATCGGGGGCCGGCGGCGGCAGAAACGGCTTGAGGATGCGCCGCGTGCGCAGGATCTCGCGCTCGCGGGCCGGTTCGACGGCGTCGGCCGGTGGCGCAAAGCCCGGGGTCGCCGGGTCGAGCGGGCGAATGAGCGCCGTGACGGCCACGCGCAGGATGCCGTCCTGGCCGCCGGCGTCGGTGACCGCCTCGAAGCGCAACTGCAAGTCGCGCAGGAAATCGGCGGGCGGCACACTCGTGCGCTGCCCGCTCAACTGGGTGAGCCGATAGGTGCCGCGCCACCAGCGCGGCCACGTCTGCACGTTGTCGCGCAGCGGCGCGAGGGCCGTGAGCGGCAGCGGCGGGTGCGGGTCGCGGCCGAGCGCCGCGTGCGCCAGGGTCACGACCTGGCCGTCGGCCCCGGACGTGCCCGCGGCCGTCCAGACGAGGGTCGGCCCGAGCACCTGTTGCAGCGTCGCCAGCACACCGGCGGCGGCGGCCTTCCAGGAGAGTTCGGCCGACGACAGGCTGTCGCGCACCTGGTAGGGCTGCTGGTCGAGCCGCGTGTAGAGCCGGCCGCCGAGCCAGAGCCCCGAGCGTGAGCGGCGGCCCTCGCGCCCGTCGGGGGTGGCGTAGGCCAGGCTCACCTCGACCCGGAAGGCGCCGTCGCTGCGCTCTTCGAGCGTGGCCTCGCTGTCGAGGTGCGCCGTGCGCGCGCCGACCCCGGCCTCGTAGAACGAGCGCACGGTGAGCCGGGCGCCGCCGAACGCCGCGACCGCCTTCGCCCAGCCGAGGCCGCCCTGGGCGACGGGCAGTTCCCAGGGCACGGGCGACGGCCGCACGGCGCGCTCGGCGGCCTGCCCGAGTTCGCTCATGAGGCGCGCGCGCACGTTGGGCTCTTCGCCCGTGCACGCCCCGGCACAGAGTGCCGCCGCAAGCAGCACGGCGGGCAGCGTCGCAGCAGCGACCGCGCCGCTTGCCGCAACGCGCCGCCTGGGGCTCGGGCCGAGCCTGCGGGCGGGGTACCCCACGGTCACGGCTCCCCGAACCGGCCGCCCACGGTGAGCGTGCAGCCGCGGAGAAAGTCGGCGACGAGCATGCGCTTCTTGCAGGCGAGTTGGATGTCGCAAAGCCGCAGCACGCCCGCGCCGCAGGCGACGGTCAGCGTGCCGCCGGTGGTCGCGAGCAGCGTGCCGGGCGCCGCGTCGGGGCGCACGTCGGGGTCGGCCAGGGCGGGCGGAAAGACCTTGACGAGCTGCCCGCCCCAGGTCGTGTGCGTGCCGGGCCAGGGGTGCAACCCGCGCACGCGGTCGTGCAGCACGGCTGCGGGCAGCGACCAGTCGATGCACCCGTCGTCGCGGCTGAGCGGCGGGGCGAGCGTGGCCAACGTGTCGTCTTGCGGCACGGCGACGAGCGACTGAGCGGCCAGCCCCGGCAGCGACTCGACGAGCAGCGCGCCACCGAGCGCGGCCAGCCGGTCGTGCAGTTCGGCGGCCGTTTCTTCGGGGCCGATGGGCAGGCTGCGCGTGGCCAGGATGGGGCCCGTGTCGAGGCCGGCATCCATGCGCATGAGGGTGACGCCCGTCTCGCGGTCGCCGGCCAGGATGGCGTGCTGGATGGGCGCCGCCCCCCGGTGGCGCGGCAGGAGCGAGGCGTGCACGTTGACGCAGCCGAGCCGCGGGCAGGCGAGCACGTTTTCGGGCAGGATGCGCCCGTAGGCCGCGACAACGTTGAGGTCGGGAGCCCAGCGCTGCAGCGTGTCGGCGGTGAGGCTGCCCGTGCGCAGTTTGACGGGCTGGATGACTTCGAGGCCGGCCGCGAGGGCGAGCGCCTTGACGGGGGTCGGCAGCACGCGGTTCTGGCGGCCCTGCGGCCGGTCGGGCTGCGTGACGACGCCCACCGGGCGGTAGCCGGCTGCCAGCATGGCGCCGAGCACCGTGGCGGCGAACTCGGACGTGCCCATGAACACGATGCGCACGGCCGCTACCTCCCCGCCGCCTTGCGCAGCCGCGAGAACTCGCGCAGTTTGAGCCGCCGGGTGATGCCGCTCAGCCGGTCGACCATGGTGACGCCGTCGATGTGGTCGATTTCGTGTTGCAGGCACACGCCGAGCAGCCCGCCCGCCGAGATGCGCATGTGCTGCCCCTGGCGGTCGTAGTATTCGACCACGACCGACGCGGCGCGCTTGACGTTCACGGACAGTTCGGGAAACGAGAGGCAACCTTCATCGGACTCGCACGACCCCTCCTGGCCCACGATGACGGGGTTGACGAGTTCGATGAGGTTCTTGCCCTGCTCTTCTTTCGGCGCCACATCGATGACCACGACGCGCTTCGAGACCCCCACCTGGGGGGCCGCAAGCCCAATGCCTTCGGACACGTACATGGTCTCGGCCATGTCGTCGAGCAGTACCAGCAGGGCGTCGTCGAACTGCTCGACGGGCAGGGCGGGCTGCAGCAGCACGGGGTCGGGGAAGACGCGGATGGGCAGCACGGCCATGGCTAGCTCGCCTCCTCTCGGCGCTCGCGCAGAGCCCGGCGGTAGCGCTCGCGCACGAGCGGGTCGGCAAGGACCTCGACGGCGTCGTCGAGCCCCTCGCGAATCTCGATGAGGTGGTCCATGAAGTCGTCGGACACGCGCGTCTGGAAGCGCATGGGGTCGAGGAGAACGCGCAGCCGGCGGTGGGCCTGGCGCACGTCGTCGTCGCTGAGCGGCCCTTCGGCGCGCAGCCCGAGGATGGCGAAGTAGTCGGCAAAGCGCACCTGGCGCAGTTTTTCGAGGATGGCGTCGCGTTCGGCGAGCGGCACGAGCCCCGTGGCGGCGGCTTCGGGAGCGGCCGGCGGGGGGGCTGCACTCGGCTCGCGGGCACCCGGCCCGGCGGCTGACTGCCGCGGCGCCTCGGGCGACATCACTGGACCTTCCAGGCCGTGCCCTGCGGCGAGTCCATGAGCACGATGCGTTGGTCGAGCAGTTGGTGGCGGATGGCGTCGGCGCGGGCGAAGTCTTTCTGCTTGCGCGCTTCGGTGCGGGCGGCGATGAGGGCTTCGACGGCGGCGCGATCGATGCCGAGCCGGCGGATCTTGCGTTCGCCGATTTCGCCGAGCACCCTGGCGGGCGGCCGTTCACCAACCCCGAGCGTGTGCAGCACGGGGCCGAGTTCGGCGCGCAGCCGTTGGAGCGTGGCGGCCTTGCCGGCCTTGACCGTGCTTTCGAGCACTTCATTGGCGAGCCGCAAGGCGTCGGCCACGACGGCCAGCACGCGCGGCGTGTTGAAGTCGTCGTCCATGGCTTCGCTGAAGCCGCTCGCGATGCGCGCGATGCGCTCGGGTTCGACGGGCTGTTCGCCGGGACGCGGCTTCAGCGTTTCGAGTTTGCGGTCGATCTTGTCGAGCGTCTCGTAGAGGTATTCGACGCGCCCGGTGGCTTCGTCGAGGGCTTCGAGGCTGAAGTTGAGCGGCGCGCGGTAGTGCGTGGTCAAGAGGAAGTAGCGCACGGCTTCGGGGTGGTGTTCGACGAGCACGTCGCGCACCGTGTAGCAGTTGCCGAGCGACTTGGACATCTTCTGTTCGAGTTTGAGTTCGAGCCCCGGAATCTGGCAGTGGCAGGCCGTACGCTTGCCCTCGCTCTCGTCGATGCGCACGGCGTCGCGTTCGACGAGCACGGGGTTGAGCCGCCGGCCGCTCGCGCGGTGGAAGAACTGGCTCTCGACCGCCTCGACCTCGGTGTGCGCGTAGCGTTGCGTCGGGTCGGCGGGGTCGGCGAAGTAGACGTACACGGGGCAGTTGACGAAGCCGTTGTGCACCCAGTAGCGCGCCATCTCCTGGCTGTGCGCACCTTCGCTCTGGGCGATTTCGTTTTCGTGGTGCGGGAAGATCAGGTCCTGGCCGCCCCCGTGGATGTCGAAGGTCGGGCCGAGGTGCTCGGCGCTCATCGTGGAGCACTCGATGTGCCAGCCGGGCCGGCCGGGGCCCCAGGGGCTCGGCCAGGCGGGCTCGCCGGGCTTGGCGCTCTTCCAGAGGGCGAAGTCGAGCGGGTTGCGCAGCGCCTTCGTGGCGTCGACGCGGCCGCTCGCCCCGGCGATGAGTTGGCGCAGGTCGCGGCCGGACAGTTTGCCGTAAGCCGGCAGCGAGTCGATGTCGTAGTAGACGTCGCCGTCGACCACGTAGCCGTGCCCCGCGTCGATGATGCGCTGCACGAACGCCACGATCTGCGGGATGTGCTCGGTGACCCGCGGTTCGACGTCGGCCGCCCCGACGCCGAGCGCCCCCATGTCGTCGCGGAACGCCTGGATGTAGGTGTCGGTGAGTTCGGTGCAGGTCTGGTCGGTTTCGTGCGCGCGGCGGATGATCTTGTCGTCGACGTCGGTGAAGTTGCGCACGTAGCGCAGTTCGTAGCCGGAATGGCGCAGGTAGCGGGCGATGACGTCGAAGGCGACGTAGACGCGGGCGTGGCCGATGTGACAGTAGTCGTACACCGTCACCCCGCACACGTACATGCCGACCTTGCCGGGATGGAGAGGCACGAAATCGCGCTTGGTCTTGGCGAGGGTGTCGTAGATTTTGAGGCCCATCAGGAAAGCATCCTCCGGAGCGGGGGTTCGCAGCGCGCCGCGCCCGCCCACCGGGACGGCGAAGCGCTGGCACTCTAGCCGCCGCACCCCGCGCCGTCAACCGCGGGACGGCACGGCCGCACGGCCCGGGAGGCGTTGGACAGCCGCGCCGGCCGGGCAGTAGACTAGGCGCCACCCGGGGCGCGGGCAACGCCGCGCGACGGACGCGGGGCTGGAGCATGAGCGGCACGAACGACGGCACGCCGTACGCGGCCCAAAACGAACGGTTCCGGCACGACGTGCAGACGTTTGGGCTGTGCTACCGCTGCCGCGACTGCGCGCATCTCGCACCCGTCGCCGAACGCTGCTCGCTCGGCTATCCGCGCCTGCGGCTCGGCGAGGCCCAGGGGCCCGAAATCGGCATCGAAGCCACGGGCGAATACGTGTTCTGCAAGTACTTCGAGCTCGTGTGAGCCGGCGGGGGCCGCGGCCGCCGGCCGCGCTCGGCCAGCAGGAGGGGGCGATGAGCCAGGACAAGGGAACGCCGGCGCGGACGGGCGAGGGCCGGGCCAAGACCGTCATCGACGGCGAAACCTGCGACGTCCAGATGCGCCGCGCGGCGCCGAGCGGCGCCGTGCTGGTGCTCGGCCGGCCCGTGAAGCCGGGCGGCTTCCTCACCCTCACGTTCGAGAGCAACGGCGACACCGTGCTGCTCGTCTGCCGCGTGCGGCGCGACGGGGCCGGGCCCGACGCGCCCGCCTCGACCGGGCCGCACGAGGTCAGTTGGATGCAGGCGCGCACGGCGGCCGGCGAGGGGGTGTTGCAGCGCTTCCTCGCGACCACGCTCGGCCTGCCCGACGATGAGGTGGCGCAGTGCCACACCTCGCAGGGCGAGAGCTACTTCCGCTTCCGCCGCGCGGGGGCCCGGCCGGCCCCGAGCAGCCAGGCCCCGCTTACCGACAGCGAGGAGTGCCTGCCGCCGACGGCCACCATCCTCGACAGTGGGCTCGACGAGGACGAGCCGGCCGCCGTCACCGTCACGGACAGCCCCGCTGCCGCGGCGGCCGACGACGCCCCGCGGGCCGCCGAGCCGGCCGAACGCGTGGC
>CAYRCM010000107.1:0-20092 GCA_964422715.1 uncultured Myxococcales bacterium
CCGACACGGGCCAGGCCAACGACTGCGACCTACACAACGTGGGCTGGCCGACCACCGTGCTCGTGCGCGTCTACCGGGTGAGCACGGCACCGACCTGCGAAAACTACGTCCTCTCGGTCGACCGCCAGCGTTTTCGGCGGGCCCGCTCCCCTCCCGGGGGGCGGACCCGGCCGCGCGCCGCCTGCCCATCCGCGAAGCCTCGTCTCGATGGCCCGGTCGGGCTGACGGGCTTGCGTCGGCTCGACAGCAATGCGAGAATCTTATCCGTTCTTTTCGTGTTGGCCGTCGGCGTCGGCCCGACTCGGGGGCCGCAGCCTCGGCCGAACCGCCCGCAGCCGGCGCGCATCGTAGGGGGAGAGGGACATGGGGAACGAAACCGCCGAAAAGAAAAATACGAATGCCCTGGAAACCGGCTCTCAGCCCGGCGCGCTCACGAGCGACGGCAACAAGGGCGGCACCGGCGACAACGCTACGTTGGGCCTCGGGCCCTCCAACCCGTCGACCGACCAGAAACTCGGCGGCGACGCCAAAGACCCCGAAGCCGAGGCCAAGGCCAAGGCCGAAGAAGACAAGGCCAAGTTCAAGGAGAAGAGCTACAGCAAGCAGAACGTTCTGCCGAGCACGGGCCGTGGGGCCTTCGATGCGGTCTACGACCCCAAGGCCGGCACGCTCAACATCACCGTCAAAGTCGACTTCAAGGCCGAAGACCAGGGCAGCGAGACCTGGGGCGGCACGGGGCTTGCGGGCGCGCTCGAACGCGCCATCAACGAGACCGCCTGGCTCTTGAAATACCAGCAACTCGTCAAGCAGCGTTGGTCCGACAAGTACACCATGTTCTGCACGAAGAAATACTGGGACGACCTCGTGGCACACACGAACGTGGCCGTCGTGCAGGACAAGACCAACCCGCACTTCAAACTCAACGTCAAGAAGATGGCCGCGGGCACGCACTACGGCGGCTCGGCCGTACAGTGGCCGGGCGGGCAGGGTGGGGCGCAGCGCAACCCGGGCGATCTCGGCACGTTCACGAGCCCCGGCACGGTCAACCTCGGCGATACCGACGTCGACCTGAAGAAAGACCAGTGGAGCGAGAGCACGCGCAACACCGAGGTCGGCCGCATCAAGGCTGCGGCGCCCACGAAAGTTTCGTTCCAGCAAGACGAAACGGCCGTCGCGAGCGATGCCGCAGGGCTCGCCAAACTCAAGGCTGCGGGCGATCTGTTGGCCCAGGTCAAGCATCCACGCATCACCATCCAACTCGTCGGCCGGGCGTCCACCGAAGGCACCGATGCGGTCAACCTCGACATCGCCCGCAAGCGTGCCGAAGCGGTCAAGGCGGCGTTGGGCACGAGCGCCAACGCCAACCACGACATCATCATCGTGGCCAAAGGCGAGGAAGGCGCGGGCCCCGGGCCCGAGTGGCGCCGCGTCGACGTCGACATCCAGAACCTGCCCGCGAGTTGGAAAAACGACTACGACGTGGCGGGGCACGAATTTGGCCACATGATCGGTCTGCACGACGAATACCAGAAGCCCGGCGGCGGCCAGAACGACCACTTCAAACTCGTTGAAGAGGCGTTTGGCACCAAGGTGGCCGAGGCCACGTGCAGCCGCAAGCCCGGCGAAGACTCGTCGAGCATCATGGACGGCGGCCTCGACGTGCGCCCCATGCACTACGTCACGTTCTGGGAAGCGCTCGGGGCGCTCACGGCCCCCACGCTCAACCGCAGCGACTGGAAAATCTCCACCTGAGCCGGCGCCATCCCGGAGGCCGCGCATGAGCGGGCTCGCCGCCTTCGTCGTGACACTCGTCTTGCAGCAGGGCCCCGGCTTCGCGGCCTCGGCGCCTTCGGTGCAGCGCACCCCACAAGGGCGTGCCACGGAGCAAGCCATGGGAAACCAGAGCGGGTTCGGTGTGGGTACTGCCAACGTCGGCGCCGACTCGGCCGACGGCGGCCCGGTACCGGCGCCCGACCTCAAGCCGGAAGAAGGCGCCGACCTCTCGCCGCTGCCCGCGGGGGCGTTGGTGCGCTACCAGGTCCTGTCGCTCATGAAGGGCTGCCGCGGCAACCTCCGGTTCGTGTTGTACGACGACGGGCGCTTCTTCGTGCAACGCAACGTGCGTGGCGACTGCCCGTATCCGCAGCGCTTCGACGCGCCGCTGCCGGCCGGCCCGAGCCGTACGCTCGCCGCGGCCGACATGGCGGCCATCCGCGCCGTCGTCGCGGCCCAACGCGTCGACACCCTCGCCGACGGCTACCGGCCGCAGCGCGGCGTCGACGATGGCGCCGAGGAAATCCTCGAAGTCGTCCTCGCGCCCGGCCGGGTCAAGCGCATCGTGGCGATGCAGGTCGAACACCCGGCCATCAACGCCATCCGCGACCGCATCCTCGTTGCCGCCCGGTAGCGCGGCGTGGCGCTTCCGCCGGCAGACGAGCCGGCCCGCACCGCAACGCTCGAAGGGCCCTCCCCGTCGGACGCCGGCCTCGAGCCGGCCGCGGCCGGCCCCTTTCTGAAGTGGGCCGGCGGCAAACGCCAACTGCTCGCACTCCTCGCCGCGCTGTTGCCGCGCGCATTCGGCACGTACTTCGAGCCGTTTCTCGGCGGCGGGGCGCTCTTCTTCGAACTCGTGCGGCGTGGGCGCGTGCGGCGGGCGGTGCTCGGCGACGTCAACGGCGACCTCATCCTCACCTACCGCGCGGTGCGCGATCACGTCGACGCGCTCATCGAGGCGCTCATCCCACTGCGCGACGGCCACGACGAAGCGCACTACTACGCGGCCCGCGAACGCTTCAACGCGGAGCCGGGCGACCCCGTCGAGCGTGCGGCGCTCGTCATCTACCTCAACCAAACGGGGTTCAACGGGCTTTTCCGGGTCAATCGCCAGGGCCGGTTCAACGTGCCGTATGGCCGCTACGTGCGCCCCGCCGTGTTCCACGAGGCGCGCTTGCGGGCGGCCTCGGCGGCGCTGCAGTGCGCCGAACTGCGGCCGGGCGACTTCGCGACGACGCTGGCCGACGCCGCGCCGGGCGACTTCGCCTACCTCGATCCGCCCTACGTGCCGCTGTCGGCCACCGCCCATTTCACGGCCTACGCGCGGGGCGGCTTCGACGCGGCCGAGCAGCAGCGGCTGGCCGAGACGTTCGCCCGCCTCACGACGCGCGGCGTGCACGCCATGCTCTCGAACCACCAGAGCCCGCAGCTGAGGGGTCTCTATGACGCCGCCGTCCTGACGCCCGTGCCCGCGCGGCGGGCCATCAACAGCCGTGGCGACCGGCGCGGGGTCGTGGCCGAGGTCTTGCTGCGCAACTATCGCTGAACGCACCGAACGGCAGACGAGCGAGCGGGCAGGGGCGGGTGGCGCGCGGGGCAAGGCGGACGGTGCGGGAGGCAGCCTGCGGGCGCCCCCTCCCACGCGGGGCGGCTATCAGAAGCCGAGGAACGCTTTCTTGGCGTCGTCGAGGGCCTTGACGAGTTTGGCCGGCAGGCCCGTCATGTCGGTGGCGACCACGTTCGAGATGTCGCCGATTTCGGCTTTGAGCTGGCTCAGCCCGGCCAGGCTCTTGTCGATCTTGCCGCCGTCGGCGCCCGGGGCCTTCTTGTAGCCTTCGACCAGCGCGATGTTGGAGGCGATCTTCGCGACGGCGCCCGGGGCGGCCTTGGCGAGGTCGACGGCTTCGTCTTTCATGGCGAGCCCGAGGCGGCGCATGTTGTCGAGGACTTGGAGGCGGCCCGTGACGAACGCCTTGGCGGCGTCGGGGGCGGCGCCGATGAGGCCCGCCGCGCCGTCTTTGAGCGCGCCGGGGCACGCCTTGACCGTGTTGTAGGTGTTTTCGAGCGCCGTCTTGGCGGCCTTGGCCTCACGCATGGCCGTGCGGTTCTTGAACTGCTTGGCCGCGTCGGCGAGATCGAGGGCGTTTTTCTTGCCGTCTTTGATGGCCTCTTTCGGGGCATCCATGCACTGGGTCATGAGGGTCTTGAAACCGGCGAGATCGAGGCCCTGGAGCTCTTCGGCTTTGGGGGCCGCGGCCACCTGGCCGGCGAGCGCGGTCATCTCGTCGAACATGCCCATGATCACGACGTAGCGGCCCTGGAGCTCCATGACGAGTTTCTGGGCTTCGGCGAGTTCCTTGGCGCCGTCGGGGCCGACGCCGGCGGGAACCTTGGGCTTGCCGATGCCAAAACCGTAGAAGAACGGAACGGCGACCACCACGGCGACGAGCACGGACCAGCGAGCGTTGAGTTTCATCGGGCTCTCCTTGTGTAGACGGGGCGTCTCGAACGATTGCTGGCTGGCGAGTGGCCCAGCCAGAAGCACCTCTCCGCGCCCCCCGGGGACGGTGTGGCGTTCGACTACCACCGGGCTGCGGTCGATGCAACCACTTTTTCCGGCGCCGTCGGCTATAATGCGCCCCGCTTTGGGCTGCCCGTCGCGGGACGGGGGCCGCGAAGCGCGAAGGAAGTTCGGCTCCGTGCGCATCGCGAACGTCTCTCTGGCCCTGCCCGCCCTGCTACCGCTGCTCGCAAGTCTGCTGCTTGGCGCCTGCCGCGCCGAAGCCCAGAAGCCCTCCGGTCCGCGGGCGCCTCAGGCGGCCCCCGTGCTCGTCGCTCCGGTGGTCGCGAAGGCCATGCCGCTCAGCGTACGCGCCCTCGGCACGGTCGAGCCGGCCGAACGCGTGGCGGTACGAGCGCAGGTGGGCGGCATCCTGCAGCGCGTCGGCTTCGTCGAGGGCGACCGCGTCAGCGTGGGCCAGTTGCTCTTCGAAATCGACCCCACGCCCTACGAGTACGCGGTCAAGCGTTTGCAGGCCGTCCTGCAGCGCGGTCGCGCCCAGGCCGACAACGCCGCGGCACACGCGCGCCGGCTCGCCCCGCTGCGCGCCAAGGGCTACGCCACCGAGGCCGAGTACGACGACGCCCGCACGGCCGCCGCCGCCGCCGAGGCCGCCGTGCAGGTCGACCTGCGGGCCATCGAAGACGCCAAGTTGCAGCTCTCCTACACGCGGATCGCGGCGCCGCTCGCCGGGCGCACCGGCAGCCTGGGCCTCGACGTCGGCAACCTCGTCCGCGCCGGCGACCCGACCCCGCTCGTCGAGATCTTCCAGGTTCACCCCATCCAGGTCGTATTCTCCGTACCGGCCCAGTG
The DNA here is from genome assembly GCA_964422715.1 of uncultured Myxococcales bacterium. GTDB lineage: Bacteria > Myxococcota_A > UBA9042 > PWKZ01 > CAYRCM01 > CAYRCM01. Next base: position 5,147 of record CAYRCM010000107.1, read on the forward strand.
GTTGCCCGAGGTGCGTCGGCGTGCGGCCGCGGGCCCCCTGTCCGTGCGGGTCGACGTCCCGGGCCACGGGCCGGCCGAGGGCAAGGTCGTCTTCGTCGATCCGGCCGTCGACGACACCACCGGCACGTTGCTGCTCAAGGCCGAGTTTGCAAACGAAGACGAGCGCCTCTGGCCTGGACAGGCCCTCGACGTCGAACTCGTATTGGCCCTCGAACCGCAGGTCCTGGTCGTCCCCTCGGCGGCCGTGCAGATCGGCCAGACCGGCCCCTACGCCTTCGTCGTCACGCCCGACGGCAAGGCCCAGAAGCGCGACCTCGTCGTGGCCCGCAGCGTGGCGGGCGAGACGGTCGTCGCCTCCGGGCTCACGGCGGGGGAGACGGTCGTCGTCGACGGTCACCTGCGCGTCGTGCCCGGCGGCCCGGTCGTCGTGAAAAGCGGCCTCGGTGGTCCCGCGCCGGCGCCGGCGCCCGCAGCCACAGGCCCCGGCGGGGGCCGGCCATGAACGTGTTCATCGAGCGGCCGGTGGCCACCACGCTGCTCATGCTCGCCATCCTGCTGTTCGGGGTGCTCGGCTACCGCCAACTGCCGGTCAGCGACCTGCCGAGCGTCGATTTTCCGACGATCCAGGTGCGCGCCGCGCTGCCCGGCGCCAGCCCCGAGACCATGGCCGCGGCCGTGGCCACTCCGCTCGAAAAGCAGTTCTCGACCATCGCCGGGCTCGACAGCATGACGTCCACGAGCGGGCTCGGCACCACGCAGATCGCGCTCCAGTTCGCGCTCGACCGCGACATCGACGCCGCCGCCCAGGACGTGCAGGCGGCCATCGGCGCCGTGCAACGCAACTTGCCGCGCGACATGCCCACGCCGCCGTCGTTCCAGAAGGTCAATCCGGCCGACCAGCCCATCCTCATCCTGACGCTCAGTTCCCCGACCCTGCCGCTGTCCACCCTGAACGAATACGGCGAGACCCTCATCGCGCCCCGCGTGGCCACCATCAGCGGGGTCGCCCAGGTGATGTTCTTCTCTCCGCAGAAGTACGCCGTGCGGGTTCAACTCGACCCACGCGAGCTCGCGCGGCGCAAACTCGGCCTCGAAACCGTGCTTGCCGCCATTGCCGACAACAACGTAACGCAGCCAAACGGCACGCTCTGGGGCGCCGACACGGCCCTCAACCTCCAGGCCAACGGGCAGCTCGGCGACGCCGCGGGCTTTCGCCCCATCGTCGTGGCCTACAAGAACGGCGCCCCCGTGCGGCTTGCCGAGCTCGGCCGGGTCATCGACGGCGTCGAGTCCGACCGCACGGCGAGTTACTACATCAGTCCGGCCGAGGGCACCCACACGCGCGCCATCGTCATGGCCGTCCAGCGCCAGCCCGGCAGCAACACGGTGGCCGTGGCTCAGGCGGTGCGGGCACTGCTGCCCACCATCGAAAGCCAACTGCCCGCCGCCGCGCGGCTGCGCGTGCTCATCGACCGCTCGGAGCCCATCGAGGAATCGGTCCAGGACGTCCAGTTCACGCTGCTCCTCACCCTGGCGCTCGTCGTGCTCGTCATCTTCCTCTTCCTGCGCAACGTGTCGGCTACGCTCATCCCCAGTCTGGCGCTGCCGCTCTCGGTCGTCGGCACGTTCGCCGTCATGGCGCTGCTCGGCTTCAGCCTCGACAACCTGTCGCTCATGGCGCTGACGCTGTCGGTCGGCTTCGTCGTCGACGACGCCGTTGTCATGCTCGAGAACATCGTGCGGCACCTCGAGATGGGCAAGCCGGCGCCGCAAGCCGCCCGCGACGGGGCCAAGGAGATCGGCTTCACCATCGTTTCGATGACCCTCTCGCTCGCGGCCGTCTTCATCCCGCTGCTGTTCATGGGCGGGCTCGTCGGGCGCCTGTTCCACGAATTCGCCATCACGATCGGCGCCGCCATCCTCGTGTCGGGCTTCGTGTCGTTGTCGCTCACCCCCATGCTGTGCAGCCGGTTTCTGCGGCCGAGCCGCGAAGCGCGCCACGGCTGGTTCTACCGCATCACCGAACGTGGCTATCTGGCGACGCTGCGCGTGTACGAAGTGACGCTCCGCTGGGCCATGCGCTGGCGCATCGTCACCGTCGTCTTTTCGCTCGGCATCCTGTGGGGCACGGTCGAACTGCTGCGCGTCGTGCCCAAGGGGTTTCTGCCGAGCGAAGACCGTGACTCGCTCTCGGCCACGACCGACGCGGCCGAAGGCACGTCCTTCGAGAACCTGCTGGCCCACCAGCAGGCCGCCGCGGCCGTCGTGGCCAGGCATCCGGGGGTCGAAGCCTTCATCTCCACCGTCGGAGGCCAGAACTGGGTCAGCAACCAGGGGCGCATGTTCCTGCGGCTCAGACCGCGCGGCGCGCGGACCGAAACCGCCGACCAGATCGTCGAGTCGCTACGGCCCGCGCTCGCCCAGATTCCTGGCTTGCGCGTGTTCGTCATGAACCCGCCGCCCATCAACATCGGGGCGCGCTTCGCGACCGCCCTCTACCAGTTCACGGTGCAGAGCCCCGACCTGCCGGCGCTCATCGAACACGCCCCCCGGCTGTTGGCGGCGCTGCGCGCCCGGCCCGAACTGCAAGACGTCAACAGCGACCTGCGCATCGCCAGCCCCGAAATCGAGGTGCAGGTCGACCGCGACCGCGCCGCGGCCTACGGGCTCTCGGTGCGCACCGTCGAAGACGCGCTCTACAGCGCCTACAGCAGCCGGCAGGTGTCGACCATTCTTGCGCCCAACAACCAGTACGCGGTGCTGCTCGAACTGCTGCCCGAGTACCAGCGCGACCCCTCGGCGCTCGACCTGCTGTACCTGCGCAACGCGGCCGGCCAGCCGGTGCCGCTGACGGCCGTGGCGCGCTTCGCGCCGGGCGTCGGCCCGCTCACGGTCAACCATTCGGGGCAACTGCCGTCCGTCACGTTCTCGTTCAACCCCAAGCCCGACGTGTCGCTCGACCAGGCGCTCGGCGCCGTCGAAGCGGCCGCCCGCGACGTGCTGCCCGCCGGCATCACCACGACGTTCTCCGGCACGGCGCAAGCGTTCCAGGACTCGCTCGCGGGCCTCGGCTGGCTGCTGCTGCTCGCGGTGCTCGTCATCTACCTCATCCTCGGCATCCTGTACGAGAGTTTCATCCACCCCATCACCATCCTCACGGGGCTGCCGTTTGCCGGCTTCGGGGCCCTTCTCACGCTCTACCTCTTCAAGGCCGACCTCAACCTGTACAGCTACGTCGGGCTCATCATGCTCATCGGCGTCGTCAAGAAAAACGCCATCATGATGGTCGACTTCGCCATCGCCGCCGAACGCGAGGGCAAGCCGCCCGCCGCCGCCATCGTCGAGGCCTGCCTCGTGCGCTTCCGCCCGATCATGATGACCACCATGGCCGCCTTCATGGGCACGCTGCCCATCGCCATCGGGCTCGGCGCCGGCGCCGAGGCGCGCCGTCCGCTCGGGCTCGCCGTCGTCGGCGGGCTCGTCGTGTCGCAGCTCGTCACCCTGTACGTCACGCCGGTTTTCTACACCTACTTCGAGGGCTTGTCGCGGGCGTTCGGCCGGCTCGGGCGCCGCGCGAAACGGCCGGAAGGCGCGGCCCAAGCATGACCCGCCGGCGCCCCATGGCTGCCTGCCTCGCGTTTCTCGGCGTCATCGCCGTCTCGGGCGGGGTGCGCGCCGAATCGACCCTCACGCTCTCGGCCGCCATCGACGCGGCGCTGCGCCAGCACGAGGACCCGGCACTGGCCGAGGCGCGCGTCGTCGAGGCCGCGGCCTTGCGCCGCAAGGCGCTCGCGGCGCTGTTGCCAAGCCTCGCGTTCACGGGCAGCTACACGCGCCGCGCGCGCGAGGTCGTGCGTTCGTTTGGCGGCCAGAACACCGTCATGCAGGCCGAAAACGCCCTCGGCACGGCGCTCACGCTCCAGAGCGACGTCGTCGACGCGACCAACTTTCCGACCCTGTGGGCGGCCGACCACACGCTTGTCGCCACGCGGGCCGAGGCCGTCGAGGTGCGCCGGGCGCTGGCCTTCGAGGTGGCGCGGGCCTACCTGGCCGTACTCACGGCCGAGCGGCTGGCCGCCGTCGCCGGGGGACGGCTCGCGGTCGCGCGCACCAACCTCGCGCTCGTCCAGGCCCAGTTGCAGGCCGGGCTGGCGCGGCAGCTGCGCGGCAGCCGCGCCGAGCTCGACGTCGCAACCGCCGAGTTGGCCGAGACGCGCGCCGCGAGCACGGTCGCTACGGCCCGTCTCGCGCTCGCGAGCCTCATGGGCTGCGAGGTCGTCACGGCGCCGCTCGTCGTACCGCCCGACTCGGCCCTGCCGGCGGGCGCCCCGGCAGTCCTCGTCGCCGAGGCCGAGGCCGTCCGTCCCGATTTGCACGCACTGCAATCGCGCGTCGCCGCCGCGGGTCAGAGCGCGCGCGAGCCGCGCTTCCGACTCATCCCGAGCCTTGGGCTCGCGGCGCAGTTCCGCGCCGACAACGAATCCGGCCTGCGCGGCGAAGCCTGGGACTGGAACGTCGGGCTCACGCTGACCTGGGTGCTCTACGACGGCGGGCTGCGCTACGCCGAGGCGGCCGCCCGCGACGCCCAACTGCGGGCCCTGATGCTCACGGGCGACCGGCTGCGGCGCCGGCTCGCCACCGACATCCGCCAGGCGCTCGTCGAGCTCGACACGAGCCGGGGCGCGGTCGTACTGGCCGACCGGGCCGTGGGCATCGCCGAACTGAACCAGGCCGAGGTCCAGGAACGCGTGCGCCAGGGTGTCGCCACGGCCATCGAACTCAGCGACGCCAACCTGGCGCTCTTCGAGGCCCAGACTTCCCGCGAACAACAGCGGCTCGTGCTGCGGCTCGCCGAACTGCAACTGCTCCAGGCGCTCGGCCGCTTTCCCGACCGGTAGTCGCCCGGAACCCCGGCTGGCCCGCGTCGTCCCTGCCTGCTATGCTGCGCCGCGACGTTTCCTGCCGGAGGATGGCGATGCTCCAGCGCTTGCGTCCGACCGTTTCGACTTGCCTGGGCCGGCGTCTCACCCGGCTCGTACTCGTCGGCGTCGCGCTCGGGCTCGCGGCGTGCAGCGAAACGGGCGAACCGGCCCCGCTGCCCCCGCCGAGCCGTGCGTTGCGGGTGGGCGATTCGAGCGCCCTCGTCGTGGTCGTGCCGCCCACGGCCTCCGAGGCGCTGCGCTTCGCCGCGGCCGATCTCCGCGAGGTGGCCCGCGAGCGCGCGGGTGCGCTCACGGCCCCCGAGGTGGTCGTGGCGGGCGCGGCCACGCTCGACCCGACGAGCGTCGCGGGGCCGCTCGTCGTGCTCGCCGGGGTGCGGCCGCCCAACGCCGCGGCGCTGCCGCTCACCGGCGCCCCGGCCGAAAGCGACCCGCGCTTCGCCGAGAGCTACGTCATCGCCGAGGAAGCCCACCCGGGCCGCATCGTGCTGCGCGTGGAAGCGCGCTGCGACCTCGGGCTCGCCTACGGCCTCTACGACCTCGCGGCCCGGCTCGGCGCGCGCTACTACCACCCGCGCGAATCGTTCGTGCCGCGGGGGGCGGCGGCGACACTGCCCGACGCGTTTGCCACGCCCGTTGTCGCCTCTCCGGCGATGGAACTGCGCGGCTACCACCAGCACACGCAGCACCCCATCCCCATGAGCGACTTCCTGCTCAGGCCCGCCGCCGAATGGCGGCCCTACATCAGTGAGTACTTCCGCTGGCTGCTGCGCAACCGCCAGAACCTCTTCCAGTGGCACATGCTGGCCACGGTCGACCTGCCGGCCTGGCAGGCGCACGGCCAGTGGATCGTGGCCGAGGGCCGGCGCCATGGCGTCAAGGTCGGCCTGGTGCTGGCGTTTGCCGACAAGCAGCAGAACGGCTTCCGGCTCATCGCCGACGTGGCGCCCGCCCTGCCCGAGGCCGAGCGCATCGCGCACCAACGCGAGCAGCTGCGGGCGGCGCTCGACGACCTGCTCGCCCTCGACCTCGGCCTCGCCCATCTGCACGTCACGTTCGCCACGAGCGAGATGACGACCGTGTCCGACGGCGAGGTGCTGGCCTGGTTCGACGAACTGGTGAACTGGGCCGCGACGGCCGCCCCCGAGCTGCGCCTCTTCGCGCACCTGCACATCCCCGGGGCGCTCTACGCGGAAGACGGCGCCACCCTCTTCTACCACCTGCCGTTGCAGGCCGCGCCGGCCGTCGGGCTCTGTGTCCACACCACCATGTTCTACGACCTCGAACACCCGGCCCCGGTCTACGGCAACGTCGACTTCACGCACGCGCAGCGGCCGTTCGTCGCGGCGCGCGGCGAGCGCGACCTCGTCTACTTCCCCGAGACGGCCTGGTGGCTCGGCTTCGACAACAACCTGCCGCTGCTGCTGCCCATCACGGGCTTTGCCCGTGCGTACGATCTCGCCCAGGTTTTGCCCGGGCTGCTCGGCGAGACACCGCTCACCGGCCACATCACGTTTACGACCGGCATCGAGTGGACCTACTGGATGTACGACCACTTCCTCGCCGCCGCCACGTGGGACCCGCGTTTCACCTGGGACGACTACCTCGCCGACGTGGCGGCCCTCTATGGCAGCGCCGGCCCGGCGGTCACGCAGGCGCTCCGCGACCTCACGGCGGCTCAGGTCGAGGCGTTCTTCGCGGGCGATCCGTACCTCTTCTACTACCTTGCCGGCGAATCGCAGAACGACGAGTTGGGGGCGCCGTCCGGGCTCGTCGGCCGACCCGTCAAGGTGCCGTTCTGGGACGTGTTCCACAAGGATGCCGCGGCGTTCGAGGCCTGGGAAACGACCGAACTCGCGCCGCTGCGGGCCCTGCGCGACCGTTTCGCCACGGTGGCCGCCGATCTCGGCGCGGCCGACCCCGGGCCGGGCACGGGCGACATCGCGGCCGAGGCCGTGGCGCGGCGCTTCCTCGAACTGCGCGCGGCGGCCGACATCCTGGCCTGGCGCGCCGCCCACGCCGTGCTGCTCTACGAGGGCGTGGCGCTCGCGCGGGCGGGCGACGAGGCCGGCGCCTACGCCAAACTCGCCGCCGCGCGCGCCATCACCGCCGATGTGCAGGGGCAGGTGGCCGAGGTCGAGGCCCGCGTCTACCGCTATCCGCTCGAACTCTGCGCCGCCGAGAAGCCGCAAACGCTCACCGCCTATCCGTTCGGCGACCTCTACGAAACGCACACGGCGCACTTCTGGCAGCGGCGCGACGACCAGTTGCAGGCGCTGCTCGACGTCGTCTTCGAGAAGGTGCCCGAAGGCTTCGAGCCGGGCTATGACACGGTGTACGCGAGCGACGGCCAGGCCACCGACGTCATCGAGCCGGACGTCAGCGACAGCATGAAAAACCTGCTCGCCGCCTACGTGCCGAGCATGCTGCTCGGTGTGGCCGGCGAAACCCCCGAGGGCCTGCCGCTGGCGCTCGGCGAAGACCTCAACGGCAACGGCCAACCCGACCGCGGCACGGTCGTGCAGGGCCTCACCCCGCCCGCCGCCGACCCCTGGACGTTCCCGTTTGCGTTGCTGCCGCTCGCCATCGGCGATTCGGCCAATCCGCTCGGCACGCTCAACCTGCGGGAGGGCCAGGTCACGGTGAGCCTCGCCGCGGGCGTGCCCACCACGTTGCAGGTGGCCTCGCGCGTGCAGTTCCGCGACCTGCTCGATGCGCTCATCGCGACGGGCATGTTCGACGATCGGACGGCCTGGGAGATGGTGGCCCCGCTCTTCGGCCTCGACCCAGCCGCTGAGCCGCGCCCCGAAGATTTCCCGCTCACCTTTGTCGCGCCGCTCGCCCCGCGGTCCGCCGCCGAGTAGCGGTCACTGCGGCGGGCCCGCGGGGGCCGTCGCCGGCAGCCCCGGCATGGGCTTGCCCTCGTAGCCCGGCCACGGCCAGCCGCGGCGGCGGTCGGGGGGCCGGCCCTGCTCGTCGAGCAGCAGGTAGGCACGCGGCGTGTCCCAGTAGATGGCCTTGAGCGTCTCGGGCGGCAGGGCGAGCCCCGTCCAGAGGCAGTCGGGCTTCAGGAAGAAGCGGAACTTCGGCATTTCGAGCAGTTGCATGTAGGAACGCAGGGTGTCGGTGATGTAGTCGTCGGTCTTGTTGCGTTCGAGCACCATGTCGGTGCCGAACAGGAACCGGTTCGCGAAACGCGTGAGCAACTCGCGAAAGCGCGGGGCCTGCACGGCGAGTTTGCGGAAGCCGGCTTCCTGGAACTTGTGCCAGCCGAAACTCACGTCGATGTAGAGGTTGGGGTAGCGGCTGAAGAGCCGTTCGAGCAGCGCGATGCGCTTCTGGTCGTTCTTCGAGAGCCCGAAGTGCGGCAGGCACACCCGCAGGTGCGGGAATTCCTTCATGACCCGCGCGAATTCGGTCCCGTATTTCTGCAGGTTGATATGGTACATGAGCGGCAACTGCGTGGACTCGGCGTAGTGGTAGAACGGCTTCAGGCGTTCGTCGTCGAGCGGCATCTCGTGGAAGGGCCCCTTGCCCGTCGACTCGCCGTGCCCGAGGTACAACTTGATGCCCTGGGCCCCGCGGGCCACGTAGTCTTTGACGCGCTCGAGGTTGCCGGGCTCGCTCGGCAGGAGGGTCGGGAACACGAGGAAGCGGTCGGGCCAACGCGCGGCGATGCGCAGCATTTCTTCATTGTGTTCGAGGTGTTGCTCGAAACCGTAGCGCCGGTCGAGGGTCAGCGTGTACTGCGGCGTGCCCATGAGCACCATGAGCCGGATGTTGAGCGCATCCATGGCCGGCAGCACGCGGCGCGCTTCCTGTTCGTCGAGGAGATGCTCGTGGACGTCGATGATGGGCATGGTGCGCGCCGGCAGCGTGGCGCTCGTGATGCTCGGGTCGTCGGGCCCGGGGGCGCACGGCGAGGGTGTCGCCGCCGCCTCGGACCGTGGCGCAGTGACGCGGCCGAGATAGAAGCCGGCGAGGCCGGCCGCGAGCGCCACCACGACGACGACCAGACTCCAGACGAGATTGGACTGCGTCCCGCTCATCGTCACCTCGCGGATGCCGCGCCGGGACAGGCCGGCAGCCGTTTGTCGCGGGGAGCCGTACGCGCCCCGCGGCTGCGCCGAACAGGCGCCGCGGCCGCACCGGTTCTGGCTTGACGGGGCCTGCGGGCGTCGCTAGACTCCCCGCCACCCCGTGGGCGAGTTGCCCGTTTGGGGGCCTTTCGGGGGGGCGTTTCCAGAGGCGCCGGCGCAAGACGAGCCGGTTAGCCCAAAACGTGGGAGGACATAGCATGCTGTTCCGACGGTTGGCAACTCTGTTCACGGTGCTCTCGGCGGCCGCCCTGTTCGTGGCCTGCGACGACAAGAAAGAGGACGACAACGGCGGCGGCGGCGGCAACTGCCAGTGCCAGGCCCAGTACAACTGCGAAAACGGGATGTGCGCCTGTGAAGGCAGCCAGGACTTCTCGTTGACCGAGGAGCAGGCCCAGCAACAGTGCCAGGTCTGCACGCCGGCCGGCTGCACGCCGGGTGAAGGCGAGGGCGAGGGCGAAGGCGAAGGCGAAGGCGAAGGCGAAGGCGAGATCCCGTTCGAGGGTGAAGGCGAAGGCGAAGGCGAGATCCCGTTCGAGGGTGAGGGCGAAGGCGAAGGCGAAGGCGAAGGCGAAGGCGAAGGCGAGTGGTTCTAGGCCGATTCGTCCGTTCGTTCTGATTCCCGACCGCGCTTCATTCTTCTTCCCAATCGCAGCGGTTGCATCTCTGGCGCCCACTTGGGTGGGCGTCGGCTCGTCTTGCCCTGCCCGGGTCATGGATCGTGCGTCCTGCGGCGGCGTGAGCGCTGCCGGGGTGTGGTACGGTATGCCGGTGGCCGCCGCACCCGCCCGGGTCGACTCAACGTGGCGCTGGGCGCCGTGTTCCACGGCAGGCAAGGCGGCGCCGACTCACCGGCGCACGTCTCTCACCCCTTCCGGCCGGAGGTGCGCCATGGCGCGGTGTCGGCTCGGGCTCCTCAACGCGTTCGTCGCGGCGTTGCTGACCGTGGCGCCCGCGCGCGCCACGGCTGCCGTGGGCTTCGAAGCCCTCTGGCAAGACAGCCACGGCCACACGTTTGGTGCGGCGCTCGCCGGGCTCGGCGACGTCAACGGCGACGGCTTCGGCGACCTCGTCGTGGGGGCACCGTACGGCAGCGGGGCCGGACCGGGGCCGGGCCAGGCGTTTCTCTTTCTCGGCGGTGCTGCCGGGCCTGCCGCCGATCCGGTCGCCGAATGGCAGGGCGGCCATGCCGAGGCACAGCTTGGCCTCGCCGTGGCCGCGGCAGGCGACATCGACGGCGATGGGCGCGCCGACTGGCTCATCGGCGCCCCGGGGCAACCGACGGGCAGCGTCGCCGGCGCAGTGCTGGTCTGCTACGGCAGCCCCAGCCCCACGGCCGAGGCTTGCCGCACCCGCGTCACGGGCCGCCCCGGCGAGCAGTTCGGTGCGGCCCTGGCGGGGGCCGGCGACGTCAACGGCGACGGGTATGCCGACGTGCTCGTTGGGGCGCCGCTCGCGGGGACCGCTGTGACACCGGGGCACGGCCGCGTTGCCCTGTTCGTCGGCACGCCCGGCGGGCTTGCCCCGAAGCCGGTCTGGACGCGCAGCGGCAGCGGCCGCGACGCCGCTTGCGGCAAGGCCGTCCTCGGGCTTGGCGACGTCAATGGCGACGGGTTCGGCGACGTGCTCGTGGGTGCGCCCGGGGCGCTGGCCGGCGGCCTGCCTGCCGGCCGGGTCGAACTCTACCTCGGCATGGCCACCGGGCTTCGGCCCGCCCCGAGCTGGTCGGCCGTTGGCGAGCAGCCCGGTGCGGCCTTCGGCGCGGCGCTCGCGGCCTCCGGCGACGTCGACCGCGACGGATTTGCCGACCTGCTCGTCGCCGCGCCGAACGCCGCCGGCACCGCTCTCGACGAAGGGCGCGTCACCCTCTACCGCGGCAGCGCGACGGGCTTCGCCACGACGCCAAGCTGGAGCCAGCGGGGCTCGGTTCGCGGAGCGCTCTTCGGGTTTGCCCTCGCCGGGCCGGGTGACCTCACGGGCGACGGCTACCCGGACGTGGCCGTCGGCGTTCCGGGCGCCGCCACCGTGGCGTACGGCAGCCGGGGGGCCGTGCAGGTCTTTGCGGGCGGCCCGACCGGGCTCGCGGCGAGCCCAGCCTGGGCGGGCGACAGTCTCGCCGCCGAAACGTATCTCGGCTATGCCCTCGCGGCTGCGGGGGACACCGACGGCGACGGCCAGCCCGAACTGGCCGTCGGCGCGCCCTACTGGAGCCACCTCGCCGACCGCGATGGCCGAGCGCTGCTCTACGAGCGCGCGGCCGTGCCCTTCGGGCCCGACGCCGATTGGGACGCGGTCGGCTCCCTCTACGCCGTCGAATACGGCATCGCAGCCACGGGCGCCGGCGACATCGACGGCGACGGCTTCGCCGACCTGCTCGTCGGCGAACGTTGCGTGCCGGACGAGACGGCCTGTCACGGTGCCGTCTTCCTCCACCGCGGCGGCCCCGCGGGGCCCGCGTCGCTCCCGGCCTGGAGCGTCCGCAGCGCCACGGCCCACGACGGTCTCGGCCCGGCGCTGGCCGGTGCCGGCGACCTGAACGGCGACGGGTTCGGCGATGTCGTCGTGGGCGCCCCCACCGATGGCCAGGCCTTTGCGTACGCCGGCCGGGCCGACGTCTTTCTCGGCTCCGCGGCCGGACTCGCGCCGAGCCCGTCCTGGAGCGCGTTGGGCCCGGCCGAGGCCGCGTTGTACGGCCTCGCGGTGGCGGGGGCGGGCGACGTCAATGGCGACGGCTACGACGATCTGCTCGTCGCGGCGCCCTACTACTGGTATGGCGCGGCCGAGGGACGGGTCTGGCTCTACCTCGGCTCCGCGGGCGGCCCTTCGGCCGAGGCCGACTGGCGCGCGTCCGGGGCGCTGGGGGATGGGGCCTTCGGTTCGGCGCTGGCCGGTGCCGGCGACGTCAACGGCGACGGCTATGCCGACGTCATCGCCGGGGCGCCGCTCGAACAGAACATGCTCGGCGGGCAGGGCAGTGCCTACCTCTACCTCGGCGGCCCGACCGGGCTGTCCGCGGCGCCGGACTGGCGCGCGAGCGGGGTGCGGGCCGATGGCCAGTACGGCGTCGCGCTGGCCGGTGTCGGCGACGTCGACGGCGACGGCTACGCCGACGTCGTCGTCGGGGCCGCGAGTTGGAGCGAGACCCCGTCCCATGAGGGCGCGGTTTTTCTGTACCGCGGTGGGCCCGCCGGGCTCGCGCCGACACCCGCTTTCGCGAGCCAGAGCGACGCCACGTCCGCCTACTGGGGACTCGCGCTCGCGGCCCCGGGCGATGTCGACGGCGACGGACTGGCCGACCTGCTCTTGGGGGTCCCAGGGCTTCGCGGGCCGGCGCAGCAGAGCGGCGCGGCCGTCCTGTTCCGAGGGCAGCCGCACGGGCTCGCGGCTGGTCCGTTGTGGCGCGCGCTCGGCGCCGACCGCCGCGAGCGCACCGGCCTGGCGCTCGGCGGCGCCGGCGATCTCAACGGCGACGGGTTCGGCGACATCGTCGTCGCCGGGCCGGGCTACGGCTTCTTCACGGACACGGCCTACGGTCGAGTCTCGGTCTACCTCTCGCGCTGCAGCGGCGATCTCGACGGCGACGGGGTGGGCGATTGTGCCGACGGCTGTCCCGGCGACGGGCGCAAGACGGCCGCCGGCGCCTGCGGCTGCGGGCGCTCCGACGCCGACAGCGACCTGAACGGACTCGCCGACTGCCTCGAGCCCTGCCGACCGGACGGCGACGTCAACCGCGACGGCACGCTCACCGCCGCCGATGCCCAGCAAACCTTTGCCGCCGTGCTCGGGCTCGTAAGCCTCGACTACCGCGCGCGCTGTTCGGCCGACTGCACGGGCGAGCGCCGCCTCACGGCCGCCGACGCCCAGGCGCTTTTCGCCGCCGCACTGGGCAGCGGGGCCTGTGCCGCCCCGCTCGGACCGTGGCAGTAGCGCAAGCGTCGCGGGTTGCGGTACGGCAGCCGTTTGGTCCCGCACCGCGCGGTGCGGCAGCGTCGGCACCCGGGTGCCGCGCGGCGGCAACGTGGCCATCGCCGGCGAATGGGCCGATGGCACCCGGGTCGCCGAATACAAGAGTCTCGGCCACGAGGGACTCACCGCCGGGGGCTGCCGAGCGCCGTTTCGCCGCCGCCGACGCCGCAAACGGGCCCCACGCCCGCATGACCCCCGGCGCCGCCCCCGACGCCACCATGTTGTACGTGATTTTCGAGTTGTTTCCCTGGGTCACGGGCAACCTCACGCGCAAGTCCGACGGGGCCGAGGTCGTGGCGCTCTCGGGCCAGGGCGGCGGCGAGCTCTCGGTTGCGCGCGCCACGCAGGCCGAGTCGAGCGTAGCCGAGTGCAACGCCTGGGGGGCGAAATTCCGCTACCCGCCGGCCGAGTGAGTCGGCCACGTGCCGGCGGCTGGCCGTTCCGCCCGCCGGCGTGCGCCCCGGCGGCGCCCGAGAACGGCCGCGGGCGGCGCCGGGCACCCGGCCAGTCGGCGTGCTAAGATGCCTTCACGGCTTCGCCGACGGAGGTCGCATGGAAGCAACAGCCAAGGTTCAATGCCCCCTCGATACGCCGCGGCACGAGGTTCCCGGCCTCAAACCCGTGGCACCGCTCCGCGCCACCTACCAGGACGTGCTCGACGCGCCGCCGCACGTCGTGGCCGAGATTCTCGCCGGGCGGCTCGTGCTGTCGCCGCGTCCGGCGCTGCCGCACGCGCTCGCGTCGAGTCAGCTCAACGTGGGGGTGGGCGCCGCGTTTCACGGCAGGCAGGGCGGCGGCGCCGACCCGCCGGGCGGCTGGTGGATCCTCGTCGAACCCGAACTCCACCTGCCCGACCCGCAAGACCCGGGCAACCCGCGGGCCACGGTCATCGTGCCCGACCTTGCCGGCTGGCGGCGCGAGCGCCTGCCCGTGCTGCCCGCGGCCGCCGCCATGACACTCGCCCCCGACTGGGTCTGCGAGGTGGTCTCGCCGGGCACGGCCCGCTACGACCGCTCGATCAAGATGCGCATCTACGCCCGCGAGGGCGTGCCCCATCTCTGGCTCGTCGATCCGCTCGCCAAAACCCTCGAAGTCTACGGGCTCGAAGCCGGCCGTTGGGTGGTGCTCGGGGTCTGCGGGGGCGACGAGAGCGTGCGGGCCGAACCGTTCGCCGCCGTGGCCTTCGACATGAGCGGCTGGTGGCTGCCCGAACCCGTGCCCGCCGAGGCCGAGGCTCCGGGCACCGGCCAGGCCGCGGTCGACCCTCCTGCCGACCCATAGTCCCGACTCGTTTGACCCAAGGCGCAGGTTCGGGCACCCGGGAGGGCAACATGCTGACGGCGGACGCTCTTCTCCTTCGGTTCCGGTGCGCCGGTGCGTGGCTGATGGTGGTGGGCCTCGTCGTGGGGCTCCGGGCCCCCGCCCGCGCGGCCGTCTCGTTCGAGGTGGGCTGGCACAACAGGGGTGGGTACACCTTTGGCGCGGCGCTCGCGGGTCTCGGCGACGTCAACGGCGACGGCTTTGGCGATCTGCTCGTCGCGGCGCCGTTCGGCCGCGGGGCCGGGCCGCGGCCGGGTCAGGCGTTCCTCTACCTCGGCAGTCCGGCGGGTCCTGCCGCGGTCCCGGTCGCCGAATGGCAAGGGCCACACGACCAGGCGCTGCTCGGCGTGGCGGTGGCCGGGGCCGGCGACATCAACGGCGACGGGCTCGCCGACTGGCTCATCGGCGCCCCCGGGTCGGCCGCTGGCCCCGCCCCCGGCGAGGTGCTCGTCTGCTACGGTACGGCAAACCCCACGGCTGCCGCCTGCAGCACGCGGCTCACGGGCGCGGCCGGCGAGCGGTTCGGCCTGGCCGTCGCCGGGGCGGGCGACGTCAACGGCGACGGGTTTGGCGATGTGCTCGTCGGCGCGCCGCTCGCCGGCCCGGCCGCCACCCCGGGGCGC
>CAYRCM010000108.1:0-19992 GCA_964422715.1 uncultured Myxococcales bacterium
CCGCGATTTTTTGCCCCTTCGGCGAGGCCAAATTCCATGCTGTTTTCTTGCCCCCGCTGCGAAACACACTACCGGCTCACCGACCAGGAATCCCGTGGCCGGGTCGTGCGCATCCGCTGTCGCAAGTGCGGCGCCCGCATCATTGTGCGCGGTCCGGGCCAGGGCGACGGCGGCGTCTCCACCGAGGGGCCGGCGTTCGACACGCCCGAAGCCCTGCAATCGCATTGGCATGCCATGGTGCGTGGGCGCCAGCAGGGCCCGCTCCAGGCCGAGACGCTGGAGGCCCTCATCCGGTGCGGCGACGTCCTGGCCGACAACTACGTGTGGCACCCGTCCTTGCCGCAGTGGGTCACGCTCGGCACCGTCGCGCAATTCGCGCCGTTGCTGCAGGCCGAGGCCAAGCCGGCCGCGGCCCCCGCCCAACCGGCGGCACCCGTCGAGCCCGCGGCGCCCGCCATTGCGGCGCCGGCCAAGCCGGCCGAGGTCGGCGTTTCTCCCGCGGCGCAGCGTCCGGCGCCCGCGCCGGTCGCGGCGGCCGAGCGCCCCGCGGGGTCCGCGCCCGCGCCGGTCGCGGCCACGATTGCCGAGCCTCGAGTCCCGGCGCAGCCGGCCGCCTCACCCACGGCGCCCGGCGCAGCCCCGACGGCTGCGCCCGCGCCACGGCCGGGGGGAGCCGGCGGCAAGGGCTCCGTCGACGCGGTCATGGCCGTGCTGCGTGGCGCCATCGCCGACGATCCGCTGCTCGCGAAGTCCGCCCCGCCCGCCGCCGCGCCGCCCGCGCACGTCGAGCCGCCCAAGCGTCCGGCGCCGGCCCGGCCCAAAGCCGAACGCGATGCGGGGGTCGAAGCCTTCTTCGCCGAAGCCCAGGCCGATTTCGCCGCGGGCCAGGCCGAAGACGTGCGCCTGTCCGACATCGAGAAAGACGACGCGGGCTGGTGGGGCGGCCCGCCGCCGCTCGTCATCCACGCCGGCAACGAGGCCTTCGCGCCGCCGCTCGTGGTGCCGCACGACGAACTGCACACCCACGGCCCCGGCCCCAATCGTCGCATGCGCTGGCTGTTCATCGGCCTGGCCGTGGCCGTGCTCGCCGTGGCCGGTACCGTCCTCGGGCTGGTGCTTTCGCGGTCCACGCCCGCGCCGGGCCCCGCTGCGCCGCCGAGAAAGGCGAGCGTCGACGCCGACCCGCACGCTGCCCGGGGCGGCGCCGGGCCCAGCGTCTACCTCAGAGAGGCGGTGCCGCTCGGCGAGGAAGAAGGCGGCACGATGCGCACCGACGACGAAGACGAGCTCGAACTCGGCGTCATCGACTTTCGCGCCGAAGCCCGCGCGCAGGCGGCGGGCGCGTCTGACGCGGGCAACGCGCCGGCCGGCGCCGACGCCGAAGGCTCCGCCTTCCTCGGGCGGCGCAGCGACGGGCAGCCGGGCGGCACGGCGCTGGCGCTCACGGGGGGCGACGGAATCGCCGAAGCCGCCGTCCCGCTCGGTCCGGGCACGGTCGGTCTCCAGACCAAGCGCACGCGGCTCGAAGGCCCCAAGATCAACCGCCTGCTGCGTGGCAAACTCACGCAGTTTCTCCGTTGCCGCTTCCAGGTGAGCGACGAGCCGATGGAAGTGCGGCTCGCGTTCAAGGTTACGCGCGACGGCGTCGTTACCGACGTCCAGGTCAGCGACACGAAGCAGGCCACCACCGACCCGCGGCTGCCGACGTGCCTGCGCAGCGTTCTCGAAGCGTTCCAGTTTCCGCCGCTCGAAGAAGAACAGTCCTTCCAGCGGCTCATCGTGCTCTAGCCCCGGCGGGAAGGAAAACACCGTGAAACGAGCGACTTGCCTTCTGGTCGGCCTGCTGGTCCTGGCTGCCGCCGCTCACGCGCAGGCGCAGGACCGCAAGCGCAGCCTGTCGTTTGTCGGGTTCTCGGGCGACGCCAAGTACTTTCTCGTGAAGCAGTACGACCCCGACACGGGTCTGGCTTTCATGGTCTACGACACGAACGACGGCACGGCCGTCAAGCGCATCGACTACCAGCCGAAAGACGAACAGAAACTGTTGCCCAAGGTGAAGCGCCAGTATGGGGTCAAAGACGACGCCACGGTGCTCGGTCAGACCTCACCCGACGGCAAGTTCACCATCATGGGCGCGCAAGACGGCAAACTGTTCGAAGTGTTCGCCATGGCCAAACCGCGCATCGGGAAACTCGGCGAAACCACGGTCAAAGAATCCGATGGCAAGCTCGCCACCACGATGATGAAAGAATGCGCCTGGACGGCCGACGGCAAACTCTTCGTCGTCATCCTCAACCACAAGGTCAACGGCCCCAACATCCTCGACTACGACGTGGGCGTGCCCTTCCGGTTCAGCAAATTCAAAATCCAATGGATGTACGCCGACTAGTGCCCGCTGCGCTCCCCAGCACGCCGGCCCAGCCGGCGAGGTGACGCGTCATGCGCCGCACCGAGTTCCTGCGTCTCGAACGCCGCCGCCGCGAAACCCAGCCCCGCCGGGCCGGCCTGCACCTGGCGCTGCTCCTCTTCGTGCTCGTGGCCTTGCTGCTGTTCTGGTCGCAACTGGCCCAGCGGGGCGCGGCGTGCTTCGCGAACCTCGCCGGGCCGGCGCCGACCGAGTCCAGGCCGCCCGCGTCCCCGGCCGAGCAGACGGCGCCGCACGGACCGCAGCCGCCGCCGAACGCCAACGTCCGCGTCCGCCTGGCCCCCGCGAAGCCCCCCGCCCCGGCGGCTCAGCCGCCCGTGGAGGCCCCGCCGACGGGTGCGGCTCCGCTCCCGCCGCCGCCCACGCCCGCCCCCCAGCCGTAGCCCGGCGCTCGGCCTCGTCACAGGGTCGCCGGAAACGGCGTTTCCGGCGCGAGGCGCGCCGCTGCCGGACGGCAGGGGCGGCCACAGCCTGGCGCAGTCTATGGCGACCCTATCAGGGAAACGGAAACAGGGCACGAACCTGGAACACGGGATAGCGCGCGAGCCCGTTGAAGATGACGAGCAGCACGAGAAACGTGATCGAATAGAGCGCCACGAAGAGCGTGGCGTATTCGTGCCAGCGCTTGTTACGCACGAACAGCGAGATGACGCTCACCGAGAGGAACAGACTGATCAGCACGACGAACAGAAGGAGCCGCACGTCGAGGACGACCCAACCCGCGTACAAGTACTGGCTGGCAAACGGCATCACGGCTCCAGACGACCGGCGTCTCGGGAAGGGCCGTCGACGGCGGCGTGGGGAACGGGCAACCGGGCCAGAAGCGCGCCCGGCCGACGCCTTGGCGCGTACCGGACGAGCGCGGGCACGCCAAACGGGCCGAAGAAGCCCACGCCGACCGGGATGCTCACGCGTTGGGTGCCCACGCCGGATCCGCCCCCTCGAACGCCGCACGCCCCCGGGCGCTTTGCCGGGCAACCCCATCGCGTGCGTGAGAGAGGTAGCACGCCCCCTTGGCGAGCGCAACGCGGCGGTGACGCACCTCCGTCCGGCATCGTTTCGGGAAGCGCTGCCCGGCGGCGACCCGCCGCCCCAAAACGGCCTTGACCGGCGCCGGATGACGGTGCCAATGTGACGAGCGCCGCCCGGCGCCGGAACCCCCGCCAGGCCGTGGAGTTCGCATGCCGACCGCGTCGCCCGAGGCGCTCTACCGAGGCGAGGAAGCGCCCCGCCGGGCCGTGCTCGCCGTGTTGCTCGGCCTCGCCATGCCGGGGCTCGGCCACGTGTACCTCGGACGGCTGCGTACGGCGTTCGCGGTCTACGCGGGCGCTGCCGGCGCCACGGCCGGCTACTGGGTCGGTGCGTGGCACTTCGACGTGTTCTTGCCTCGCGCGGCGCTCATCTACGGCGCTCTGCTGCTCTACTTCGAGGTGGCGCTCGCGCGTGCCACGGTGCGCACGCTGCGCGCGCTTGGCGGCCGCGTGCTGCTGCGCGGCGTGCACCACCCCATCGTCTACGCCGGCCTGTGGCTGACGCTCGGGCTCGCACCGCTCTGGGGGGGGCTTGGCCTCGGGCTTGGGGCGCGGCTCGGGCTGCACGGGGTCGGCGACACGCAGGCGTTTCCGCAGTTGCTGCCCGGTGACATCCTCTACTACGACCGCAACGCGTACGCCGCCGAACCCGCGCAGCCGGGCGACCTCGTCGTCGTGCAGCCACCGGGGCGCGCCGAGACCGTGCTGCGGGTGGTCGCCGGTTCGGGCACGATCGCGGGGGTCGACGCCGGCGTTCCGGTCGTCGATGGCCAGCCCATGGCTCGGCGGGCGCTCGGCAGCGTGGAGTTGGCCGCCGCTCCCCGCGCGGCGACGCAGCGGGGCCCCTGGCAGGCCGAGGTCGAGGGCCGCTCGCCGCGCCTCTATCCGATCTTCCTCGTGCGGGACGGGGAACGGCGCGACTGTGCGCCCCGCCCCGTGCCGCCCGGGCACGTCTTCGTGCTCGGCGACAACCGCTGTGCGCTCGACGGGCTCGACAGCTGCGATTTCGGTCCCGTGCTGACGACCGCCATCCTGGGCCGGCCGCTCTGGATCCTCTGGTCGCGCGACCCGGCCGACGGCCACATCCGCTGGGAACGCCTCGGGCTCCCGCTCGGCTAGCCTGCCGCCACCGTCCTTGCGAGCCGACCGTCGCGCCGACTGCCGAAAACTTGCCGACCTCGCTTTCTGCGGGATACTTCGTCCGCGGCTGCGCGTGCAACAGGGGGCGACGCTTGCACAATCCGTCACATCCTGCGGGTCCGAAACCGCGAGCGCTCCGTTCGGCGGGTCGGGTGCCGGCGTGGTTCGCCCCCCGCAGCCTGGCACACTGGGTCGTGCTGGCCGCGCCGTTGCTCTGGCCGTGCTGCGAGGCCGAGCGAACGTCCGGCGCAGCCGCGGAAACGCCTGGGGCCGTGCCGGCGGCCATCGCCTCGGCGGCCGCATCCACACCGACTGCCGACAGCCCGCGTTCGTTGCTGCCGCTCGCGGACAAGACCCCTCCGCCGCTGCCGCCTCCCGCCGAGGTCGCCGAAATCGTTACGGTCTATCCCGTTCGTGGCGAGTCGTTGCGCCTCTTCTCCGAGTGGGCGGCCATTCCCCCCGAAGCCCTGATCGCCGAAAACGGCGAGGCCGCCGCGCGCACGCTGCCCGTCCACCGACCCTTCCGGCTGCGGCTCACGCCGTCGCAGCTCGAACAGTTTCAGCGCAAGCGACAGGCCTTCCTCGATGAGCGCAAAAGCAAGTTCTTCCGCCATCATCGGCTCAAGTACCTGGCGACGTACGCCGTCCAGGAAGGCGACCGGCTCTGGGACATCTGCCAGCGCAACGGTGGCGTGCCGCTCTGGCTGCTCGAAGAGGTCAACCGCAACTACAGTCTGAAGTCGCTGTCCGCCGGCGACATCATCAACGTGCCCATCGTCGAGTCCACCGAGGCGCAGACCGACGAAGAGACGAAGCAGCGCGTTGCCGAGCTCGACAAGGTCGCGGGACCGCCCGAGCCCGGCGGGTCGCCGCCGGTCGAGAGCCTGCCGCGCGACGTGGCGCCCGACCCCGTGGCCGCCGAACGGGCCGCCGCCCATTTCAAGCCGGCGCTCGCGGCCGAGCCGCCTTCCGCGGCGCCGGCCGGTGGCGCCGCGCCGGGGGCCGATGCGATGCCAGGGGCGGCCTCGGAGGCGCGCCCCTCCTGGTACGACGGCCCTGTCGCCGAGGCGGTCGAGAGCGCGCCGTGGTACTACGACCCCGACGACAAGGCGACGGGCTTCGACGGCATTCGCGTGAAGGTCATGCGGGGCGAGACGCTGCGCATGTACGCCCGCTGGAGCGGGCTCACGATCGAACGCATCCTCGCCGCCAACGAACTGTTGCACGCCGACCGACTCAGCGTGGGGCAGAGCATCGTGTTGCCGCTGACCGGCAGCGCCATCAGCGACTTCTTCGTGCAGCGCAAAAGCTACTTGCGGCTCAACGACTTCAGCGCCGAGACCAAGGGCACGCTCTGGCAACCGTACCGGGTCCGCCCCGGCGACACGGCCTGGAAGATCGTCCGAAAGAACCCGCGGCTCGACATGAAGACCCTGGAGCGCTTCAATCCGGGCGTCAACATGAACAACTTGCGGGTCGGTTCGACATTGCGCATTCCCATCCCGCAGCCGTGACCCCCGGGGCCGCGGCTTTCACGGCCCGCCGTCGTTGCGTGGCGCCCGCCGCGCACGCCCGGGCGCGAGGAGCAATCGACGTGGATTTCAACATTCAGCACACCTTGACGGGCGACTTCGACACCGTCGTGCGCACGGCGCTCGACGAGCGCATCTTCCCCATCTTGCAGGCGCGCATGCAGACGGTCATCGAAATCGAGGCCCTCGAAGTCCGGCGCGAGGGCGCCACCCTCCACCGGCGCATCCGCTACCTGCCGAAGCCGCTCATCCAGTCGGTCGGCCCGAAGAAAATCGAGCCCAAATCGCTCGAGTGGATCGAGGTTTCGCGCTTTGACTTCAACACGTTGAAGGGCGAATTCGAAAACCAGGCGACGAGCCGCAAACTGAAGCCCATGCTCGTCAACCACGGCACGCTGGCCTTCGAGCGGCTGCCCGATGGCAAGGTGCAGCGCACCGTGGCCGGCTCCCTCGAATTGAAGGTGGGCCTGCTGCTGAGGCCCTTCGTGCCGATCGCGCTGCGGCTCATCCACAAGAACGCCGCGGCCATTCTCGACGACGAGGCGCGGGTGCTCCAGCAGGTGCTCGACGAGGGCCTGCTCAAGCCCTGAACACGCGTATCCCCTGCGGCGACGCCGCAACGGGGCGCCGGGGGCCCGAGAGTCCCCGGAACATAAGCCGATTCTCCCGCCACCCGACGGTCGCTTGCGATTTGCAAGCGGCGGTCGCCCGTGCTAGTCTACCGGCCCGATCGGCGGCGCCCAGCAGGGCGCCCACGCGCGTCTCCCCACCCGACTCCGCGGTTCGCGGCGGGCAAAGTTGCGCGCCGCAATTCGCGATCCGGAGCAAAGTATTCGCATGACAGACACCGAGACTCGTCCGCTCGACGCCCCGCCGGCGCCCTCCAACGGCTACGACGCGGGCAGCATCAAGGTCCTGAAAGGGCTCGACGCCGTGCGCATGCGGCCCGGCATGTACATCGGCGACACCGACGACGGCAGCGGCTTGCACCACATGGTGTTCGAGGTCGTCGACAACTCGGTCGACGAGGCGCTGGCCGGCTACTGCAACCACGTCACGGTCACGTTGCACGTCGACGGGGCCGTCACGGTCACCGACAACGGCCGAGGCATTCCGACCGGCCTGCACGAAGACGGGCAGCGCTCGGCCGCCGAAGTGGCGCTCACCGAACTCCACGCCGGCGGCAAGTTCGACGACAATTCATACAAGGTTTCCGGGGGTTTGCACGGTGTCGGCGTGTCGGTCGTCAACGCCCTGTCCGACCGCCTCGACGCCGAGATCCGCCGCGAAGGCAAGATCCACCGCATTTCCTTCGAACACGGCAAGCCGCTCGGGCCGCTCGAAGTCGTCGGCGAAACGAAGCGCACGGGCACCCACATCCACTTCCACCCCGACCCCAAGGTTTTCACCAACCTCGAGTTCTCCTTCGACATCCTGGCGGGTCGGCTGCGCGAACTGGCCTTTCTCAACCCCGGTCTGCGCATCGAACTGGCCGACGAGAAGTCCGGCCGCGCCGACGTCTTCCAGTACGAAGGCGGGGTGCGCTACTTCGTGCGGTTCCTCAACGAAAACAAGGTGCTCGTCAACGAGCAGCCCATCTACGTGCGCGCGCAGCGCTCCGAAATGGACGTCGAGGTCGCCGTCCAGTGGAACGACTCCTACCAGGAAACGGTGTTCTGTTTCACGAACAACGTGCGCAACCGCGACGGCGGTACGCACCTCGCCGGGTTCCGGGCGGGCATCACGCGGCTCATCAACAACTACGGCACGGCCAACAACCTCTTCAAGGACATCAAGCGCTCGCTGTCGGGCGACGACGTGCGCGAGGGCCTCACGGCCGTCGTCAGCGTCAAACTGCAAAATCCGAAATTCTCGTCGCAGACCAAAGACAAGCTCGTCTCGAGCGAGGTCAAGGGCGTGGTCGAAGGGGTCCTCGTCGACCTGATGGGCACCTACTTCGAGGAGAACCCTGCCGAAGCCAAGAAAATCATTCTCAAAGCCGTCGATGCGGCCCGCGCCCGCGACGCCGCCCGCAAGGCGCGCGAAATGGTGCGCCGCAAGGGTGTGCTCGACTCCACGTCGCTGCCCGGCAAACTCGCCGACTGCCAGGAAAGCGACCCGGCGCAGAGCGAACTGTTCATCGTCGAGGGCGACTCGGCCGGTGGTTCGGCCAAGCAGGGACGCGATCGGCGCAGTCAGGCCATCCTGCCGCTGCGGGGCAAGATCCTCAACGTCGAAAAGGCGCGCTTCGACAAGATGCTCAGCAGCCAGGAAATCAGCACCATGATCACGGCGCTGGGCACGGGCATCGGGCCCGAAAGCTACGACATCGCCCGCGTGCGCTACCACCGCATCATCATCATGACCGACGCCGACGTCGACGGGGCGCACATCCGCACGCTGCTGCTCACGTTCTTCTACCGCCAGATGCCCGAAATCATCGAGCGGGGATACCTCTACATCGCCTTGCCGCCGCTCTTCCGCGTGAAGAAGGGCAAATCCGAGATCTACCTGCTCGACGAACAGGCGCTCGAAGACCACCTGCTCCTGAGCGCCACCGAAAACGCCCGGCTCCTGACCAGCGCCGGGGCGGCCGGCGAGGCGCGCGAACTCGTCGGCGAAACCTTGCGGGCGTTGCTCAAAAGCGTCATCGCGCGCCGCAAACTGCACGAAGTGCTGCGCCGGCGCACCGATCCCCGGGTGCTCGACGCCATCTTGCGCCACGGTCACATCCAGGCCGACCTGCTGCGCGACGAAACTGCGCTCCGGACGGCCCTCGAACAGGTGGTCGCCGACTTGCAGGCGCACCACCCCGAATTCGAGACCGTACGCCTCGACATCCAGCCCGACGAGGGCCTCGAAGGGCACCGCGCCCGCATCGTCGCGTTCTCCCACGGGGCCCCGCACCCGAACGACATCTCGGCCACGCTGCTCGGGTCGCCCGAGTTTCGCGAGCTCAGCCGCCGCGACCAGGAAATCGCGGCGCTCGGCGCCGCGCCCTACACGCTCACGCTCGAAGCCCAACCCGAAACGCTCGCCACCATCGACGACGTGCTCGAACGCGTCATGGCGTTCGGGCGCAAGGGCCTCGGCGTCCAGCGCTACAAGGGCCTCGGCGAGATGAACCCGGGCCAACTCTGGGAAACCACCATGAATCCCGAAACGCGCAGCCTGCTGCAGGTGCGCGTCGAAGATGCGGTGGCAGCCGACCGCACGTTCACCGTGCTCATGGGCGACCAGGTGGAGCCGCGCCGCGCCTTCATCGAGAACAACGCCCTGAACGTGCGCAATCTCGACATCTGACAGGCACCCGCGCGCGGGCGGCTGCCCCGGGCGAGCCCCGCCGTTTGCGAGGCGCGACATGCCGCGCTCCTCTCCTTGCCCGCCTGCGGGCGGCGCACCCTCGGCAAACGAGCCCGTCGGCGAGCCGGTCGCGGGCCCCCTGCCGGCCGCGCCGCCTCCGTCCGCCGAATCCGCGGGCTACTCCTATCTGCACACGGTCGAGCGGTTCGTCCTGCAACTGCGCGGGCGCGGCCTCATGCTGTCGCCGGCCGACGTGCGCCTCATCGACGCCTGGCGGCTGTCCGGCATCCCCCTGCGCGTCGTCTGCGAAGCGTTGCTCGCGGGGGCCGAGCACTGGCGGGCCAACACGCACGGCGAGCCGCTGCCGCACACGTTGCGCTATTTCGATGCCGGGGTGCGCCGCGCCGGGAGGCGCTGGGGCGGGGAACAGGCCGTGGTCGATCCCGAGGGGGCCGATGCGCCCGAGCCAGCGGCGGGGCCGGCGGTCCTCGACACGCTGCGCCGCGAGCTCGCGGCGGTCGGCCGCACCGAACAACAACCGCTCGTACGCGAGGCGTACCGCCGCGCCTACCGCGAGCTCGGGCGCATTGCGCGGCGCCTCCAACACGAGCCGCGCCTCGACTGGCTCGCCGCGACGAGCGAGGTCGACCGCTCGCTCGTGACGGGGTTGTTCGAGGCCCTGCCGGATGACGCGCGGGCCGAACTCGGGCAGCTCGTCGAGGCAGCCCTCGAACCCGAGCGCCACCGCCTCGGGGTCAAGGCGTACGCCGAGCGCCGCGACGCCGAGGTCGACCGGCAGGTGCGCCTGCGCTACGGTCTCGTGCGCCTATGCGTGGGGTTTGCGGGGGCCGCGCTGCAGGTCGCCTGGCGACGCCCGGAGGATGAGCCGTCATGAAAGACAAATGCCCGAATTGCGGTGACTTGCAGTACCTGACGAGCGCCTCCGGGCGCTATGCCCAGGCCGAGGTGTGTGCCTGCGCGCGCCAGTGCGCGCTCTGCGAAGGGCAGGGCTTCGTCGTCGAGACCGACGACGCGGGCCGCTCGCGCGCGCGCCGCTGCCGCTGTCAGGGGCTCGTCGAGCGGGTGGGGCGCTACAACCGCGCCGAGCTGCCGGCGCGCTACCATGCGTGCAGCATCGAGAGTTTCGAGGGCCTCACCGACAACCAGCGCGAAACCCGCTATGCGCTGCTCGATCTGCGCAAGCGCTTCGAACCCGGCGAGCGCGGGCTGCTGCTCATTGGCAATCCGGGCACGGGCAAGACCCACTTGCTCGTGGCGCTCGTCGCGCACTTCACGCTCGAACGGGGCATTGCCTGCCGCTACATCGAATTCATGGACCTGCTGACCCGGCTGCGCGACAGTTTCGACCAGCATCGCTCCGGCGCCGAGGTCATCGAGTCGCTCGTCGAAGTGCCTGTCCTGGTCATCGACGAGTTGGGCAAGGGGCGCGGCACCGAGTGGGAATTGAGCGTGCTCGACGAACTCATCTCCAAGCGCTACAACAGCGGCCGCTCCACGTTCTTCGCCAGCAACTACCGCCTCGAACCGCCGCCCGTCGGCCGGCGCCAGGAGGCCGAGCGGGCGCTCGGCGGCGCGCTCGCACCGGCCGTGCTGCTCGCCGAAACCCTCGAAGACCGCGTCGGTCCCCGCATCTTCTCGCGGCTGGCCGCCATGTGCCAGGCGCGCACGCTCGTCGGGCCCGACTTCCGCCGCCGCTAGGGGGCGCGGGCCGGCAAGACGGGCGCGCCGTTCCGGCGTGCGGCGGCCGCGCCCGGCCTTGACATGAAGGGGGCACGTTGTATCATCGCGCCTGTTTTTGCCTCCCAGCCAGTCCGGGCATGCGTCGTCAGCATCGCGGGCCGCGGACATTCCCAGGGCGCGGCTCGGGCCGCGTGCGCGTAGGGCGGAGTGCTCATGAACGAGTCCATCGACGTCACGCTGCTCCAGGAGATCGTCGAATCGGCCATGGCGGGACGCGAGGGTCGGTTCGTGTGCCCGATGTGCGGGGAGGAAACGCTCGAGACCGCCGAAATCGACGAGTTTCACGTGCGTCTCGAGTGCCGGCGCTGCAACAAGTACATCGACGTTCCGCTCACCCCCTAGTTGTTTGGCGCGGTCCGACGGGTCGCCGTGAGGCGCAGGACAGGAGCATGAAAAAGAACTTCCTCGGCCGGGGGTGGCGTCATCCCATCGGGGTCGACGCGCAGGGCGGGACGGCCATGTCGTCCGCCGACGACAATATCGAACAGGCCATCCGGGTGCTGCTCGGGACGGCCATCGGCGAGCGCGTCATGCGCCCCGACTTTGGCTGTTATATCCACGACTACGTCTTCTATCCCAACAACGCTTCCACCGCCGCGCTGGTCGCCTACTACGCCGCCGCGTCCATCCGCAAATGGGAACCGCGCGTCGACGAACTCGAAGTCCGCGCCTACCCCGACCGGAGCGCCGAGAACCGTCTGCTCATCGACATCAGCTACCGCGTGATCAGCGAAAACAACCGGCGTAACCTCGTGTATCCGTTCTACTTGCGGAGAGAGCAGGATCTATGATTCCGAGCCCCAACCTCGACGACCGCCGCTACGCCGACATCGTCGAAGAAGCGATCCGTCTCATCCCCCAGTACTGTCCCGAATGGACCAACTTCAACCCGTCCGATCCCGGCGTCACGCTCATCGAACTCTTCGCCTGGATGACCGAGATGGTTCTCTACCGGCTCAACCGCGTGCCGGAAAAGAACTTCCTCGCCTTCCTCGACCTCATGGGCATCTCGCTGCTGCCCCCGCAGCCGGCCGCCACGGTGTTGCAGTTCCGGGTCAACGAAAAGATCGACAAGCTCGAAATCCGGCGCGGCACCAAGGTTGCGACGCGGCCCACCGGTGAGACGGGTGCGCTCACGTTCGAGACCCTCGAAGACCTCGTCGCCATTCGCAATCGGCTCAAGGTCTGCGTCTCCCACAACCAGGAAACCTACGTCGACAACTCGCGCGCGGTCAACGGCGAGCGGCCCGATGGCTTCGAGGTCTTTGGCGGCGTCAACCGGGTCGAGCGCTTCATCTACCTCGGCGACGCGTCGCTCAAGAATTTCAAAGATCCCGCGGTACTTACCGTGCGCTTCGATCTCCCCGAGGCCGGCAAGCGCGAGCTGCCCAAACTGCTCGACTGGGAAGTGTTCGCCGGCGGCGAATGGCGTCCGCTCGACCAGTCCGACATGGTCGTCGACCGCAACTGCATTGCGTTTCTCGGCCCGGCCGACATCGAAGAAGCCGAGGTCAACGAACGCAAGACGTTCTGGGTGCGGGCGCGGCTCGTCGAGATGCCCGCCAACGCCGACGAAACGCGCATCGACACCATTACGGGCAAGGTCGAGGTGCTGGGCGAGGGCCTGTTGCCCGACCTCCTGTTTGCCAACCCCGAATCCAACGATTTCAGCCTGCTCGAAGCCGACAAGAACTTCCTGCCCTTCGGCAAGGAACCCAAGGTCGACTCCATCTTCTACCTGTGCAGCAACGAGGTGTTCGCGCAGAAAAATGCCCTCGCGCGCATCGAAGTCATGCTCACCGATCCGTCGCAGGTCGACCGTCCGAGCCCTTCCGACGACCTGCTGCTGAGTTTCGAGTACTTCAACGGCAAGCGCTGGAAGTCGGTCGGCATGTCGGGCAAGTTGCCCGAGACCTACCTGAAGCCCAAGCAGTTCTTCGACAGCACGGCCTGCCTCACGAAGGACGGCTACATCGAGTTCCCGCGCCCCGACGACATGGAACCGGCCAAGGTCAACGGGGTCGAGGGCTACTGGGTGCGCTGCAAGATCGAACGCGGCAACTACGGCGAAGCCGGCAGTTGGGAGCTCCAGGGCGACACGTGGCAGTGGCGCAACGACAATCCGCTTCGTCCGCCATCGATCAAGTCGTTGCAGCTGCGCTTCATGGAACTCGAACATCCGTTTCAACAGGTGGTCGTCTACAACGACTTCCTGTACACCGACTTCACGAAACTCGCGGCCACCGAATACAAGGATTTCCAGCCGTTCGAGCCTGTCGCCGACGCCAACCCGGCGCTCTATCTGGGCTTCGAGGGGGCCTTCCCGAACGACGCCGTGCAGCTCTACTTCCACGTGCTGCAGCAAGACGCGCAGTTCCGGCCCGAAAAGGCCTACGAGAAGTCCGCCCTGAGCGACAAAGAAGAACAGCGCGTCGTCTGGGAATACTGGAACGGCAAGCGCTGGTCCAATCTCTATCCCCGCGACCACACAAAGAATTTCAATCAGGCGGGCTTTGTGCAGTTCGTGGGTCCGAAAGACTTCCGGCGCAGCCAGCACTTCGGCGACAACCTGTTCTGGCTGCGGGCGCGGCTCGAAATGGGCGGCTACGAAATCGCCCCGCGGCTCAGCCACATCCTGCTCAACGCGGCCAACGCCGCCAACATCGAGACCTACTTCGGCGCCATCCTCGGCTCCAGCCAGGGCACGCCGAACCAGGTGTTCCGCTTCGACCGCGGCCCGGTGCTCGATGGCGAAGAAATCGTGGTCCGCGAACGCGAGCGTCCGACCGAGGCGCATCTGGCACGGCTCACGGCCGAACTCGGGGCCGAGGCGGTGCGCGACGCCGACCCGCGCGACGGCGGCTTCCTGGTGCGCTGGAAACGCGTCGAAAGCCTCTACGAATCGGCACCCGACGACCGCCACTACGTCAAGGACATCGTCACGGGCGACATCAAGTTCGGCGACGGGGTCCGCGGCATGATTCCGCCGAAGGGCGACCGCAACGTCATCGGCGCCGTGTTCCGCATCGGGGGCGGCGAGCGCGGCAACGTCGCATCCGGCACCGTCACCATCATGAAGCAGGCCATCGCCTACGTGGAATCGGTCACCAATCCGTTTCCCGCCATGGGCGGCTGCGACATGGAGACCATCGAAGAAGTCAAGCAACGCGGCCCGCACGCCATCAAGAGCCGCAATCGCGCCGTCACGTCCGAAGACTTCGAATGGCTGGCGCGCCAGGCGTCCAACAGCGTCGCGCGCGTGCGCTGCCTGCCGTCGACCGACAAGGAAGGCGAAGTCACCGTCATCGTTGTGCCCCGCATTCCCGAGAATCACCCCGACTTCTACGGCAAACCGTCGCCATCGAGCGAGATGCTCCGGCGGGTCAAGGCATTTCTCGACGAACGGCGGCTCGTCACCACCGTGCTGCACGTGGTGCGGCCGCGCTACGCCGAATTGTCGGTCGAAGTGACCATTTCGCGCGTCGTGTCGGGTTCGAGCGACCGCATCAAGCGCGACATCGTCGACCGCCTGCGCCGGTTCCTGCATCCGCTCATCGGCGGGCGCGACGGCCAGGGCTGGGGTTTCGGGCGCAGCGTGTACAAGGTCGACCTGTTCCACGTGGTCGAAGGCGTGCCCGGCGTCGATTTCGTCGAACGCGTGCGCATTTTCCGGGCCGACAAACGAACCGAGGTCGAACAACTGCGGGTTCGCGAAGACCAACTCGTCTTCCTGCGTGACGTCGAAGTCAGCGAGAAGACGCACGAAACCATGATCTAGCCGCGCGAACGCCGACGGAGAACCGATGTCCAGGCCGAGGTCCAGCAAGGCGGTTGTTCCAGACGTCAAGGGGCTGCACGTCGACAACGCCATCGTGACGCTGCGCAACGCCGGCTTCACGCGCCACCGGGTCGTCTACGACGAGGGCTACGAGGCCGAGAACACCGTCATGGCGCAGTTGCCCCTCAAGGGCCAACTGGCGCTCCTGCAAGACGAAGTCACGCTGCGCGTCTCGAAGCGCAGCATTCTGCGTTTCCTGCCGAGCATCTACCAGCAGCCGTCCAGCGAGAACGACCCGGGCTACTTGCGTCGCTTCCTGTACATCTTCCAGCACATCCAGGAGTCTGTGCTGGCCAACGTCGAGCGGGCGCAACGGAATTTCAACGTTCTCGAAGCCGACCCCGATGTCCTGCCCTGGCTGGCCCAGTGGGTCGCCTTCCCCATGGACCCCGACTGGTCGCCCGAACGGCGGCGCAAGATGCTGCGTTCGGTCGCCGAACTCTACAAGATTCGCGGCACCAAGCAGGCGCTCGTGCGCATGCTCGACGTGTTCACCGGAGTCCGGCCCGAAATCGAAGAGAACGCCTGGCCCTTCAAGGGGTTTCGCATTGGCGTGACGTCGCGCACGTCCATCGACACGGTCATCCTGCCCACGATGAACCTGGCGCACAGCTTCATCGTGCATTTCCCCAAGTCCTACGACGACATCGGCGAGGGCACGGCCCACAAGATCCATGAGATCATCCGCATGGAGAAGCCGGCCCACACCGTCTACTACGTGCACTTCGCGCCGCCAAAACCCGTGGCCGAAGTCGAAGCCGAGACGCCGGGCGACGCCGTGTTGCGGGTCACCGGGCGGCCGGGCGCGGCCCTGCCCGTGGGCGGCGGTCTGCCCGACGAGTCTCTGCCGGGCCTGCCGAGCATCCCGAAGCGCGGGCCCGGCGAGGCGCCCGACTTCGACATGCCGCGGGCGCCGGGCAGCCCCGAGCTGCCGACGGGCGGCCCCGAAGACGACGACGCGGCCAAACGGCGCGGGCCGTGGCACGGCATCGGCGTGAAGGCCGCCGCCACGACGCACCTCGATGAGTCGGGGGCGGCCGTGCGCGGGCCCGAAGAAGGCGCGGCCGAGGTGGCGCCCGACGACGACGGGTTGCTCATCCCGGCGCCCGTCGGCGCCCCCGGAGGCGCGGCCGGCGAAGCCGACGCCGAGGCCACTGCGGAGCCGGGCGCGACCGAGCCCGAAGCGGCGCCGCCTGCCACGGCCCCCGCGGCTCCCGAATCCGGGCCGGGGGCCGGCAGCGCCGAAACGGCGGCGGGGGCCGCCGCCAAAGACGCAACCGCCGGGGATGCAGGCGAGCCGCCTGCCGCCCCGAACGAGGATGTTCCGCAGCAGAGCGAGTGAGCGACAGCGACCACGCGGCCGGCGGTCCGGGCGCGGGCGAGTGAAGCGCCGCGGCCGGGCCGACGGGCTGGAGGATAGGGATGGCGGACGAGGAAAAGGTCTTCAAGCGCATCAACTTCTTCCGTGGGTTCCTCACGACGGAAGACGACTGGAACAGTGCCGAGGCGTATCACGTCCGAAAGCACATGCTGCACAACGCCATGTTCCATGGCGCGGGCATTCTGCCTGGGGCTCTCGATGGCTTTCTCGTGACGAGCCGCGGGCGCGGCGAACTGGCCGTCGAAGTCAAGCCGGGCTACGCCATCGACGGCCAGGGGCACGACATCATCCTCAACGAGGTGCAGGTCAAGCCGGTGACGCCGGCCGACTTCCCGCGCCTGCCGGCCAATGTGTACGTGGTCGTCAAGTTCATCGAAGAACCCACCGACTTCATCGCGTACAAAGAATATCCCGACTACAAGGGCTACCGCCGCATCGCCGAGCGGTGCAAGATCGACGTCACGTTCGTCGAGCCCAACCCGGCCGAAGCCATCGAATTGGCGCGCATCTTTCTCACCGCCGATGCCCGCCGCATCAACGATGCCCGCGACCCCGCCGACCCGAAGCAGAACGAGATCGACCTGCGCTTCCGGCCGTCCGCGGGGGTCGTCGGCACCACCCTGCCGGCCAACATCATCGTCGACCTCAAGCAGATCATCGACCAGTCGAAGCCCGTCTACACGCACCTCTTCCACTACGAAGACATCAAGGGTGCCGGCGACGTGCTTCACGCCCTCGTGGCGCTCGAAATGCTGCTCAACTGCAACCTGGTCGACCGGCGCAACTTCTTCGACTTGCTGCGCGCCATCCTGCGGCTCCAGTGGGGCCTCGTCCAGGAAGTCGAGCGCACCAAGCCCGAGATGTCCAAGGAGAAGCCGTTCTTCGCGTACAAGAAGCACGTCGACATGTCGCTCGGCCGCTTCAACGAACGCGTGTTCGACTACGAGTTCCTGAAGGCGCTACTCGTCAACCAGAACCAGTGCCACGACGCCTTCTCGTCGCTCTTCTCGCGCTCGGTGCGTACGGTGAAGCCCGAAGAAGCCGTGGGCGCGGCTCCGGTCGACACGGTGCTCGACCAGTTCGCCGTCTACAGCGGCGAAATGAAAGACGAACTCATCTTCAACGACATCCGCTTCCGGCTGGCCGACTGGGTCAACCTGCTCGACCGCGCCTCCGAAGAAAGCCACAAGTTCGAAATCCGCGAAGAGCGCGACAAATACCGCACGCGCCAGACCCTCAAGTACCCCGACGGCACCGAAGTGCAGGACGCGGGCATCGCGTACGAGGGCGGCTACTGCCAGTTCGAGATCCGCAACGTCGTGCCGCACAAGCCCATCATCATGATCACGCGCATGGACTATGTGCACGGCGACTGGAAGGCCGAGATGTACGCGAACGGCGAGAAGACCGGCGTCTCGGTCTGCGAGGGCGACGACAAGGCGTTCCGTTGGCGCAACTGGCCGTACGTGTTCCGCGAGGAATTCGTCAACGACACGCGCATCGTGGTCAAGCAGGTGCCCGTCACCGCCGACCGCGACATCAACATGTTCAAGATCTGGTTCTACCAGCCGGTCTAGGCCGGGCGGGGCGCCTGCGCGGGGCGGCACGGCTTGCAAGGGGCTGGCGGGGCGCTATGCTAGCCTCGGCTGCGAGGCGCGGCGACACCCCGGAGTTGGGCCATGGTTTTCGACTTCTTCAAGAATCTCGGTCGGTCCCGCATCTCGGGCGCTCAGGCTCGGGTCATGGCCAAGCAGTACTCTGTCGTCGCCAAGGCCAAGAGCAAGGCATCGAGCAAGTTCAACCGGGCCATCGACGCGCCGATGGAGGCCGTGCAGAACAAGGCCAAGGGTGTGGCGAACAAGGTCAAACCCGGCATCGCGGGTCCGGCCCAGCAGCAGCAGAAGCAGCAACAATCGCAGCAGCAAGACACGAAAGGTTCGGGCGGCATGGGGCTCTTCGGCAAGAAAAAGATCAAGGGCCAGGCCGGCGCGGTGGCCGTTCCCGGCGGGCAGCAGGCGGCCATGATGCCCATGGACGGCATGGCGGGCGGCGGCGACAAGACGGTCGCGATTTCCATCGACGGGCTGGTCGAACAGCAGTCGCAGGAATGCGTTGGCTGGATCGTGTGCATGACGGGCGACCAGAAAGGCCGCGATTTCCGTCTGGTTGCAGGCAAGAACCGCATCGGTACGGCCGCCGACAACGATGTCGTCCTCACCGACCAGTACCTTTCGTCCAAGCACTGCACCATCAACTACGAGAACGGGCGCTATACCGTTGTCGACCTCGATTCCACGAACGGCACCTACGTCAATCAGAAGCGGGTGACCAAGGAAGAAATCATCGACAACGATACGATCCGACTCGGGCGCACCGAGCTGCGCTTCAAGGCGCTGTACTGAGCCAACCGTAGCGCGCGCCGCCTCGCCCATCCCGCGAGGTGCGCTGCTCGGTCCTCGGCTGGCTTCGGACTCGGACGTGCGCGCGCGCCGGCATGCCGGGTCGGCCGTCGCCACCCGGCTCCGCAAGTACCGGAACCGCAGGGGGAACCCATGAACGTCATCCGTTTCGCTCAGCAGGCTGCCTCGATGCGCGGCTGGGCCATGCAGGCCGATGCCGCAGGCAACCTCCGGCTCGAAGTCCCGACCCAGGCCGGCCGTACGCAGGTCGTCCAGGTCGTCATGGGCGTCGACGGCGACGGCGACCGGGTCGCCTTCGTGTGGTCACGCGCGGGCGATACCCGCATGCTGCGCGACCCGACGCGGCTGCTGCAACTCAACGCGCAACTCAGCTACGGCAAGGTGGCGCTGCAGGGCAGCGATGTCGTCATCGTGCACGGCATTCTCGACAGCAGCGCCGATCTGCCGAGTGTCGGCAAGGCCATCTACTGGGTGGCGCGATCGGCCGACGAACTCGAATGGCAAACGTACGGGGCCCACACCGACACCCTCTGAGGGCCACCTGCCGCAAGAAAAAGGAGTCCAGGCATGAGAACTGCTTCCCGCTGGTCGTTCGTGGTCGTGACGGTCATCGGTCTCGGTGCCCTGCTGAGCGTCGGCGCCTGCAAGACGACGCTCGAAGCCCAGGAAAAGCGCTACGTCGCGGCCCGCGACAAACTCGACATCCTCAAGACCAAGATGCCTGCGCTGCGCGCCGACATCGAACTCAAATTGGCCGAATACGAACGCGATTTCCAGGTGGCCAAGGGCAAGAGCGGCGAAGAAGCCATCGCAGCGCTGCAAGACCTCTGCCGGCGCATGGAAACCTACGAGAAGGCCATGAACCCGCAGGCGGCGCCGCCCGCAGCCGGCGGCAAACTCGGCACCGGGCCGGCCGGTGCGCCCGCGGCCCCCGGCGGCAAACTCGGCGCGCCGGTAGGTGGTGCGGCGCCCGTGGGACAGCCCGTCCCGGCTCCGGCCGGCGGCAGCGGCTTCGGCGCTGCGGCCCCGGCGGGTGGCGCAGCCCCGGTGGGCGGCGCGGCTCCGGTGGGTGGTGCCGCTCCGGCGGGTGGCAGCGGCGGACGGTGCCCTCGCCGGGCCACTTGCGGGTGGCGTCGATGCCGAGCTTGCTGCCGGCGCCCT
>CAYRCM010000109.1:0-19927 GCA_964422715.1 uncultured Myxococcales bacterium
CGGCGGCGAGGGCGCCGGGGCTCGGGCGGCGCTCGGGCGGCACGAACCGGCGCAGCGCGCGCAGCCGCGCGGCGGCAAGCACACCGTAGGGCCGCGGCTTCGCCCCGAGCAAGGCCTCGTAGGGTTCGAGCGCCGCCGCGAACTGCGTCGTCTGGAACAGGGTCTCGCCGAGCCCGAATGCGGTCTCCGGCGAGCGGTCACCGGCCTGCCAGGCAGCCTCGAACTGCGCCCGGGCGGCCGTCACGTCGTTGCCGACGACGAAGAGGTGGAAGCCGAGCCGGGCCCGAGCGGCGGGCTCGGCGTCGGCGCGCGCCGCGGCCGCCTGGAGCCGCCGCAGCAACGCGCCGGCATCGCGGCTCGGCGCGAGCGGGTCGGCCGGTGGGCGGCAGCCGGGGCCGCCCGCCAGGGCAGACAGAAACATCCCCAGGGCCAGGAGGGCCGCCCGCGGGCGGGCCGTGAAAACGCGGCGGGGCGTCGTCATGGGCGGCCTCCGCTGGCCGGCGGCGGCGGCGCGGCCTCGGGTGTCGGCCACGCGACGGCGATGCCCTCGTCGAGGGCCGCGTCGGCGCGGGCGAGCACTTCGCGAAACCGGCCGTAGTCGGCCACGGCGATGTCGCCCGGCTCGAGTGTGAAGCGCACGCGCAGCGTCACTTCGTCCTGCCCGCCGCGCGCGTCGATGGAGAACCGGGCAAGCGGTCCGGCGAGCTCGAACGGGGCCGGCAGTTGCGCGATGCGGCTGCCGGGCGGCAGGCGGTATACGGTGACGTGCTGGCGGTCTTCGCCGACCGCGAACTGTAGCGGCCACTCGCGGTTCGGCCGACTGGCCAGCCGCGGCGTGAGCCGGCCGAACAACGGTGCCGGCGGCAGGCGGCGGCCGGCCGGTTCGGGGGCGCCGAGGGCGTTGAGCTCCCCCCGCAGCGCGAGGCGTAGCGGCTCGGCCGCGGCATCGAGGGTGCCCGGCTCGAACGAGACGACCCGCACGCCCGGGATGACGGTCGCGAGCCAACTTTCGAGCACTTGGCGGCGTTCGGCCGTACGCGCGAGTTCGGTGCGAAACGTGGCCGCCGCGCCGCCGCGCCGCCGCTCGCTGAGCGCGAAACGGGCGGCCCCCGTGGGAGCGAGCGTCCACTCGCTGCGCGTGCGGATGCGCCGCGCGCTCGCCTGGCCGAGCGGGACCGTGACGAGCCGGCTCTCGGCGCCCGCCACGAGCAGGGCGGAGGCGCCGTGCACCGCGGCCGGCAGGGCCTCGATGCTGCCGTAGCGGTCGGTCGGGTCGAGCCACAGGTCGAGCGCCGGGACGTACACGACGGCGTGATCGAACGCCGCGAGCGAGGCCGGGCCGTCGCTCAGCCGGCCGTAGGGCCGCGTGCGCACGAGGGCCACGTGCGCGGCGATGCCCACCTCGCGCAGCAGCACGACGAGCAGGTTGGCCATGTCCTTGCAGTCGCCAAAACGGCGCTCGAATACATCGCCGGCCGGGTACGGCAGGATGCTGTGGATGCCGAACTCGAGGCCCACGTAGCGAATCTGCGTCGTGACGAGGGCGAAGAGCCGCGCCACCCGGCCGGCGAGCGATGCGTCGGCGGCGCCCGCGGCCCGGGCGAGCGTCCGCAGCGAGGCGTCGCCGCGTTGGGCCGCGGCGAGCCGCGCGTCGTAGCGCGCCCCGAGCGCCGCCCACGACGCGAGGCTCGACACCTGCACGTGGACGAGCAGTTCGGCGTCGCCGGGCCGGCCGGGCTCGTCCTGCAGCCCCGGGGCCGCGTGCAGCGTGACCGCGATGGTGCGCAGACCGTCTTGCTCGCTCGGGGTCTCGACCGGCCGGAGCCGCGCGTCGGGGGTGACGACGCGCACGTGCAGCGGCCGCTCGGCCGGGCCCCGCACGACGTATCGGGAACGCGCCCGCGGCGCCTCGCCCTGCAGGAATTGGAGGTCGCCGAACTCCCCGTCGAGGCCCTGCGGGGCCGTGTCCCGCACCGTGTACTCGACCGACACGACGTGGCCCGCGGTGAGGGGGCCGAACGGCACGTCGAGCGCCCGCTCATCGTAGTAGAGCCCGTACCAGGGCTGACTGAGCGAACGCTCGCGCGCCTCACCGACCTCGTGGACCCCGCCCGACGGGTCGATCGTGACCGCGTGCAGCCCCTCGACGCGTTGGCGGCCGGCGTCGTAGCGGATGCGGAAGGTGCGCTCGGCGGCCGTGAGCGGCCCGCGCCGCACCCGCCCTACGCGCTGCACGTAGCGGGTCGCAAGGCCACTCGGAGCCAAGGTGACCACCTGGAGTTCGTCGAGCACTTCGAAGGCCGGACCGCCGGCCTCGCGCGGCAACGGGTCTTGCCGGGCGGCCTCGGCGGCGCGGGCGCGCGGGTCGACCCGGAGCCCGGCGTGCGGCTCCGGCTCGCTCGGGCTCAGCGCGGCGACGCGGGCTGCGAGTTCGCGGTTCTGCGGGTCGCGCTCCAGGCTGCGGCGCCAGAGCGCCATCGCCGCCTCGGTGTCGCCGAGCGCCTGACACTCGTTGGCCAGAGCGGCGAGCGCCTCCGGGTTTTCGGCGAAGAGCCGGCCGCTCGCCGCGAGCGCCGCGAGCCCCGCCCCGGGACCGGCGGTGGCCGCTTCGAGGCGCGCCCGCTCGACATGGTAGGCCAGCGCGTGCGGCCGGGCCGCGAGCAGCCGTTCGAGCAGCGCCCGGCGTTCGGCCGCCGGGCCGACGTCGGTCGTCAATTCGTAGAGCCAGAACAGGGCGTCCTCGTCGAGCGCCGCGGCGTCGGCGAGGCCCGCGAACGCGGCGCGCGCGGCGCGGCGCTGCCCGACGCGCACGAGCGCCTCGGCATGCAGCCGTTCGAGGGCCGGCACGCCCGGTGCGGCCTGCCGCAGCGCCCGTAGCCGTTCCAGCGCGTCGATGGCGAGTCCGCCTTCGAGCCAGAGACGCGCCTGCAAGGCCAGCGCGCGCAGGTCGCGGGGCCCCGCGGCGAGCCGTTGTTCGAGCGTCACCGCGGCGGCGAGCGGTTGTTCGGCTTCGAGGTGCAGGGTCGCGAGAGCCAACTGCGCCGGACGCTCGTCCGGGCGCGCCGCGAGCACGCGCAGCACGAATTCCAGGGCCCGGTTCGGGCGGCGGGCCGCCGCGGCGAGGTCGAGCAACACCTCGGGGTTGCGGCGCGCGTCGGCCGCAGGCAGGAGCAGCGATTGCGCCGTCAAGCCGGCCGGCAGCGGCCGGCCGCTCGCGCGGAGTACCCGCCAGGCGTCGCGGCGCGCCACCGCGTCGTCCGGGAGCGCGCCGCGGGCGCGGTCGAGCCAGGCTTCGAAGGGCCCGAGCGCCGGGGCCGGCGCGGGCGCGGCGGCCGTCGTTGCCGCCACGCAGTCCGCGGGCCCCATTGCCGTCGGATCGGCCGTTGCGCGCACGTCGGCGAGCGCTCGGCCGGCCGGGTCGGTGAGCCGCGCCACGAAGACGAACGGCGCCGTGCCGCGCGGGGCCGCAAGCGCCAGCGTGAGCGCGTTCGGCCCTGCGCGCAGCGGCAGAGCCACCTGGTCCTGGTCGAGGGCTGCGAAGCGCAACGCGGAGCGTTCGTGAAGCCGCCGTCCGTCGAGGTAGACCTGCACGGCCTCGGGCACCCCGATGCGCAGCACGGCCTGGCGAGCCGTGGGGCTCACGAGCGTGGTCGTGGCCCAGACGTAGGCGTCGGGCTTCGGCCAGCGAATGCCGTCGAGGTCGACGAAGCCATCGGGGCGGGCCGTCACCTCGGGCCAAGGGTCGTGAGCGCCGGCGGCGTCGGGCGTGCAACCGAGGGCGCCGGGCCAGGCGACCTTGGCGAAGGCCGCGCTTTCCGCGAGCCGCACGGTGGGCGACACGCGCCAGCTGGGGATGAGGTTGAGGCCCTTGAGCGCCTGTTGCGCCGCGGGTGCGTCGCCGCGGGCCAGCGCCCGCGCCGCGTCGAGTTCCGCCAGCGCCGCGGCGAGAAAGGGGTCGGCGACGGGACAGGCACGCAGCGTGGCCAGGGCAGCCTCGGCGCGGGCCGCGGGTACGTGCGGCAACAGCGCCCGGGCGGCCCAAAACGGGCCGAGAGCCGCAACACGGCCACAGGCGCGGCGCGCCCGCCGCACCTCGGCCTCGAACGGCGCGGTCTCGAACGCCACGGGCCGGGCGCCGGCCATGGCCGAGGCAACGCGCGGCGCGGCCGCCAACGGGCGGCCGGCGGCCAGCATCGCGGCCACGGCGAGTCCGAGGCCGAGCAACCGTCGGGCGCGGCAAACGAGCCGCGAAAACTGCCGAACGCTTCTTCGAGGGGGACGCGGGCGCATCGAAGCCTCGCCAAGCCGGGTCGTAAGGCCTGCGTCGTACGACCGTGCGGGCGTGCGTTTGTTCCCGACCGAAAAGTGGCGGCGGCGCCTGCCGGTTGCGCGAGCGCCCGAACGGGCGGTGCCTGCAACCCTCCGGGGCTTCGACCGAATCCCAGGAAATCTTTGCGGCGCGCGGGGGCTCGCGGAAGTCGCGGATCAGTCGTCGGTGACCACGAGGTAGCCCGCGTTGACCGGCTGGTAGCCGTCTTCGCTGCCGTCGTGGCCGACTTCGCCGGTGCTGCGGTCGCAGTAGACGAAGGACGCGCCGCCGTCGCCCGTGACGCGGAACGCGAAATCGTAGGTGCCGAGTTCGCTCGGGGCTTCGAGCTGCCCGATGTACTCGTCGTTGCTCGGCTCGATGGGCTGCGTGCGCCACGCGTCGAAGCCCGGCCGAGGGGCCGCCCACGCCCAACGCGTCCAGTTGGCCGGGTCGGAGCCGCGCGCGCCGACCCCCACCTGCACGAAGACGGTCGGGGCCGTGTCGGCGTACGACGTGCGGTCGGTGAGCCCGTCGATCCAGATGCGGGCCCGCGCCGGGGCCGTGGCCGCCGGGCGGAGCCACAGGCTGAGCGGAAACTCGAGGCGGCACCAGAGGCCTTCGTAGGTCGTCTCGGCGCAGGACGGGTTCGGCACGCGCGGGCTGCCGTAGTTGTCACCGCTGCCATCGGGCGCATAGACGCTCTGGCCGGTGCACCACGACGAGCCGAGGTCGTTGGCGGCGGCATCGAGGGCCTCGGGGTCGAGGGCCAGGCTGCGGCCGGCCGCCAGCGGGAAGCCCGCCGCCCCGCTGTAGGCCACCGTGTCGACTTCGGCCGGGGCGCCGGCCGGGCCGCAACCGAGCGTCAGAATGTCGCCGATGTCGCCGAGTTCGAAGGAGAACAGCGCGTCGGGGGTGAGCCCGCCGTTGTCGCTGGCCGAGCGCATGATGAGGGCCGTGCGACCCGGCTCGATGACCGGGCCCGTCAACACCGTGGACTGCCCGGCCGCGTTTTCGACGATGCAGCCCGCGAGCGTCAGGCGCACCGCGGCGAGGCTCTGCACCTCGAACCATTCGGCGTCGGCGTCGACGAGCGGGAGCGCCGGGTCGGCCATGATCTCCGAGAAGACCACCTCGCCGGGGGCCGGCTGGCGCCACTGGCACTGACCGTTGCGGCACACGCGCCCGGCAGGGGCGCAGTCCTGGCGGCCCGCTTCGGCGTACTCGCAGTGCAGGCGGCCGAACTCGATGGTGCAAGTGCCCTCGGGCTCGTACGTGACCACCTCGTCGCCGGCGCAGCTCGGGTCGGGGGCGTGCACGCACGGGTTGGGGTCGCAACTCGGCTCCCCGCACGGCGGATTGAAGAGCCCCGGGGTGCCCGTGTCGCCGCCGGGGCCGTAGGGCACGTCGGGCACGCACCAGAATCCGGGGTTGTCGGCAGCGAGCGGGTCGTAGAACGCCGGGTCGAGGCTTACGGCTGCGCCGGCCAGCATGGGCCAGCCGCTCGCGAGAGCGTAGTCGAGGCGGTCGATGAGCAGCCCGTCGCATTCGAGCACGATGCCGTCGGTTTCGTCGCCGAGGGCGAAACTGGCCCGCGGATAGACGTAGTCGACCGTGACGCCGCCGTTTTGGGCCGGGTCGTCTTCGACGCCGAGCACGAGGTGGCTGCCCGGAGCGAACGCCAGCCAGCCGTCGGCAGCGGCCAAGACGTGCCGGTCGCCGGTGTCGTCGCGCAGCACGCAGCCCTGCAGGCGCAGCGGGTCCGGCCCGTTGTTGTAGAGTTCGATCCATTCGCCGACCGCGTCGTCGACCGCGAGCGGGTGCGCCATGAACTCCGTGATGAGCACGTGGCCGGGGGCATACGGCAGCGGCGGCTCGACGCAGGCGTCGTTTTCGCAGGCGCCGAACGGCACGGTTTCACAATCGATTTGGCGCGGCAGGTAGGAACAGACGGCGGCAAACGTTGCGTCGATGGCACACGTGCCGGGCAGCGCCCAGGCGAGCAGCGTGGTGCCGTCGTCGGAGCAATGCGGTGCCGTGGCCGGCTCGGTGCACGGGTTGACCGGGTGGCAGGGATCGCGGTGCACGGTGAGCGTCGCCGCGTCGGCCGCGCTGTAGCCGTCGGCGCTGCCGTCGGCGCCGCCCGCCTCGCGCTGGTCGCGGTCGCACACGAGCCACGGACCGCCGAGCACGGCGAAACGGTAGGCCAGGTCGTAGTCGCCGGGGGCCGCGACCCGCACGGCTTCGACGTACTGGTCGCGGTCGGGCTCCTCGACGTCGGTCCAGAAGGGGTCGGCGTGCGCCGCGAGCCACACCCAGCCCGCACCCGCGGGGTCGCTGCCGCGCGGGCCATAGCCGACTTCGGCCTGGAGCCGCACGTCGGGGTCGGTCGCGGCGGTGAGGTCGGTGAGGCCGGGGGCCCACACGCGCCCGGACACGGACACATCGGCGCCGGCCAGCACCGCGGCGGCCGACGGTGCCTGGAGGCGGCACCACTCGACCGCGAGCCGTGGGCACGTGGGGTTTGCCGTGCCCGGGGTGCCGGCGTTGCGTTCGTCGCCGTAGCGGTCGGCCTCGGCCGCCGCGCACCAGGCGGCCGGCGCATCGTTGGCCGTTGCGTCGAGGTTCGCGGGGTCGAGGCTCATCGTGCGCCCGGGCGCGGCCGGCCAACCTTCCCGGTCGTCGTAGGCCACCCCGTCGATGAGGGTGTCGCCGCACGTGAGCAGCACTTCGTCGGCGCGGTTCGCGAGGATGAAGCCGCTGTAGACGTGGTCGGGCAGCAGGCCGCCGTTTTCGAGCGGGTCGCCGCTGCGGCCGAGCACCACGAAGCCGCCCGCGGGCACGAGCAGCACGCCGCCCGCGTCGATGAGCGTGTCGTCGACGCTCGCGTCGCTGAGCCGGCAGCCGTCGAGGTTGAGCGCCTGCGGGCCGGGGTTGTGGATTTCGATCCACTCGGCGAGGCCCTCGTCGCCGGCCGGGCGCGAGAGGATTTCGGTGATGAGCAGGTCGCCCTCCAACTCGGGGCGCACCGGCGGCACGCACTGCCCGTTCGCGCAGTAGCCGCCGTCCGGGGTGCAGTCGATGCGTTCGAGCGCGTATTCGCAGTCGTGGCCCTCGGGCGTGGCCTCGCAGGCGCCGGGCAGCGCGTAGACGAGCAGGGTGTTGCCGTCGGCGTCGCAGGTCGGCTCGGCCGGCGCCACCGTGCAGGGGTTCGGCGCGCACGGATCGGCTTCGGCCGTGAGCCGGCCCGCGTTTTCGGCCTGGTAGCCGTTTTCGCTGCCGTCTTCGCCCTCGACCCCCGTGTCGCGGTCGCACAGCGTGAAGGTGTCGCCGCCGTCACGCGAGAAGCGGTAGGCGAGGTCGTAGTTGCCCGCCGCGGGCAACGGGAACGCCACGAGGTACTCGTCGAAGCCGGG
Source organism: uncultured Myxococcales bacterium (assembly GCA_964422715.1). Lineage (GTDB taxonomy): Bacteria > Myxococcota_A > UBA9042 > PWKZ01 > CAYRCM01 > CAYRCM01. The sequence goes on from CAYRCM010000109.1 coordinate 7,723, forward strand.
CTCGGCCCCATCCTGCCACTCGGGGTCGGGAGCCGCGGCGAGCCAGATCCAGTCGTCGTTGCCGGCCGGGTCGCTGCCGACCGGACCGTAGCCGGCCTCTGCCACGAGCAGCGGCGAGAAGTCGCCGCCGGTCGAAAAGTCGCTGATGCCGGGCGCCGAAACGCGCCCGACGGCCGTGAGCGGGGTGCCGCTCGTGCCCGTGAATTCGGCCGGGCCCTGCAGGCGGCAGCGTGCGAGCAACGGCTCTTCGCACGCCGGGTTCTCGCTGCCCGGCGAGCCGAGGTCGCCCTGGCCGTAGCGCCGGGTGGCCACGCACCAGTTGTCGCCCAGGTCGTTACGGCGCGGGTCGCGCGCCTCGGCACGCAGCATGAGGCTCGCGCAGCGCGCATCGGGGAACGTGTCGACGTCGTAGGCGACGCGGTCGAGGAGGACACCCGCGCGCTCGATGACGATCTCGTCGGCCGGCGCCTGGGCCAGGGTGAAGTTCGCGTACGCGTAGGCGACGGCGACACCGCCGTTGACCGCGGGGTCGGCGCTGGCCCCGAGCACGACGCGCTCGCCGGGGGCCACGAGCATGGGCTCGGCGGCCGTGATGACGTGGCGGTCGCTGTCGTCGTCGCGCAGGGTGAGCCCCCGCAAATCGATGGCTTCGGCGCTGACGTTCGTGAGTTCGATCCATTCGCCGACCGCGTCGGGCACCACGCACGGATCCTTCATGATTTCGGTAATGACGAGCGTGGCCGGGGGGCCCGCGACGTCGGTGTCGCCGCCGCCGTCGGGCCCGCCGTCGGGGGTCAGGTCGGGGTGGAGGTCAGGCGCGACGTCGGGCGCGAGGTCGCCGCCGCCGTCGACCTCGGGCGGCGGGGCGGTGTCGTTCGGGAGTTCGGGCGCCGGGTCGGGGCCGAGGTCGGGGGGCGGGCCCTCGTCGGGTGGCGCGACCGCGTCGTCGGGCGTGTCGCCGCCGGCCGTGTCGTCGGGCGTGTCACCGTTCGCCACGTCGCCCGTGTCGGCCTGGCCGTCGGGTGGGGCCACCGTGTCTTCGGCGCCGCCGCCTCCACCACCGCCGCAGCCGACGAGCAGGGCCGCGCCCCCAATCCACACGACCGCCATGGCAACCCGAATGAGCCTCATCCCGAAAGTCCGCATGTGGCGCTCCCGACCCGCGGCCCTGCCGAAGGCTGTGCGGGCATGGCCCGCGTCGGCTCCGGCGTTTTGGCGATTCGCGCGCACCCGCCCGGGGTGCGGCCAAACCAACGGGGGAGGCTAACACCCGCATCCAGACCACGCAAGGATGCCTCGCCGGGCGCGGTCGGGGCCGGGCTCGAGCCTCGGGACTTGCGCGGGGCGGGTCTCGACGGGCGGCGCGGTCGCCGGGCGGCGCTGCCGGGGCTACGCGGGCGGCGGCTCCGGGGCCCCCGTGCGGCGGCGCACGTCGGCGACAACGGCGCGCAGGAAGGCCTCGTCGAACTCGGCGGTGACGAACACGGGGCCCTGCTGGAAGGCGGCGTGCAAATGTGCGGGGGCCGCCACGCGCAGGGCGCCCTGCTGCACGAGCCGGTCGAGCGTTGTGCCCGGCAGCGGGATGGCGAACTGGACGAGCGGGCGGGCGCCGTAGCGTTCGTGGAGCGCCACGGCGAATGCGGCGGTCTCTTCGATTTCGGCGCGTCGTTCGCCGGGCAGACCGACGATGCAGTGCACTTCGAGCGGCAGCCGCACGCGCTGACAGGCGGCGGCCACGCGTTCCACGGCGGCGGGGTCGAGGCGCTTGCCGAGGACCTCGCGCTGCACGCGCGGGTTGGCACTTTCGAGCGACACCTTGATGCCCGGGGTGAGGTCGCAGAGCCGCGCGATGTGGGCGTCGGTCAGCCGGTCGGCCCGCAGTCCGTTCGGGAAGGCGAGCGACAGGCCCTCGGCGGCGGCGGCATCGAGCAGGGCCGTGAAGCGCCGCGGGTCGAGGTTCGGGATCTCGTCGAGCACCACGAGCCGTTCGAGGCGCAACTCGGCCGCGAAGCGCCGGATCCAGCGACGCACGCGCGGCCAGGGCACGGCCCGATGCTGGCGCCGTTCGCCCGGCAGCCCCGGGTTGCGCGTGCAGAACACGCAGCCGTAGGGGCAGCCGCGCGCCGTCACGAGCGGCAGCGTGCGCGCCGGCGCGGCCGGGATGGGCCCCGGGCGCCAGGCGGCGCCGAGCGCGCGGCCGAGGCATGCGAAGTAGGCATCGGCCGCGAGCAGGTCGACGGCGGGCGCCGGCAAGTCGGTGAGGGGGAAGGGCTCATGGTTCGCCCAGACCCTTTCCTGCGGCCGGCGCCCGGCCCGCAATTCGGCGACGAGACGCTCGAGCAGCGGCTCGCCTTCGTAGCGGAGCAGCAGGTCGATGTCGGGGCATTCGGCGAGCAGCGCGGCCGGGTCGGTTTCGAGGTAGTGCATGCCGCCGACGAACAGGTCGGCGACGACGCAGAGCCCGTCGCCGCGCTGCCGCAGCGCGCGCACGAGCGGCCCGAGCGTGCGCCGGCCGGGCGCCGCCATGAGAAACGGCGAGGCCACGAGCAGCGCGAAGTCGGCCCGCGGCGGGGCCGCCAGCGCCGCTGCGAAGGTTTTTGGCGGCGCCCCGAGCCAGGCCTCGGGCGGCCGCAGCCGGAGATCGGCTTGTGGCAGGGCGAACGCGTCGACGACCGTCACCGCGACGCCCGCCGCGCGCAGCGTGGCCGCCGCCTGGTAGGCCGCGAGCGAGGCGAAGTACGGGTAGTCGATGAAGTCGGGCGACAGCACGAGCGGCGGCTGCACGACGATGGCGCGCAGGCCCGGCTGCGGGCTTCGGGGGTGTGGCAATTGGGCCTGCGGGGGCTTCACGGCGCGCGCGTTTCCACGGGCGGCTCGGGTGGCCGACGGCTCGTCGGCCGCGCCCGTCGCCCGACCATAGCGCAACGGCCGGGGCGCGCAACCTCCGGGATCAGCAGAACGATGCGGCGAGTTTCGGCCAGAAAGTGGCGAGCGCCTCGCGCCCCATGAAGACCCCGATGTGGCCGGCGTCGATGAGTTCGCTGCGGCGGGTGGGCGCGCCCGTGGCGGCCGTGCACAGCGCGAAGACCTGTTCGGCGGGCGAGATGTGGTCGCGCCGGCCCGCCACGGCCACGACCGGGCAGCGGATGGCGCCAAGGTCGACCCGCTCGCCCGCGACGTGCACGGTGCCGCGCACGAGCCCGTTCGCCTTGAAGAGGTCGCGCACGGCTTCGAGGTAGAGGGCGCCCGCGACGTCCTTGTTGAGCCGGTACCAGTTGCGCAACTGCCGGTAGCGCCCGACGGCCTGTTCGTCTTTGGCGTCGAACCAGAGCCGCGCCGCGTTGTAGAAGCCGCGCTCGAACGGCTTCAGCGCGTCGAAGCCGCGAGCGAGCAGCGCCCCGGGCGCGACCCCGCCGTTCAGCGCCACGAGCGTCTCGAAAAACGTCATGGGTAGGCCGAGCGTGAAGGCGTGGAGCAACGTGCTGCCCGCGTGGAAGTCGATGGGCGCGGCGGCGGCCGTGAGGCTCGCCGCGGCCGCCGGGCGCAAGGCCGCGAACATGGCGGCCTGCCAGCCGCCCTGGCAGAGCCCGATGACGTGGGCCCGGCCGCCGAGTGCCCCCACCGCCCGCTCGACGTCGGCGATGGAGTCGGCAATGGTGTAGGGCCGGTCCCGCGGCGGATCCTGCCAGTCGGTGACCCCGACCTGCGGCACGCCGGCCGCCCGCAGCGTGCGCACCAGGCTCTGTTCGGGCGTGAAGTCGGCGATGTACGAGTGGTTGACCTGCGGCGTCACGATGAGCGCCGGCAGCCGTGCGCCGCTCGGGGCGCCGAACCGGCGCAACGTCAGGGTGTCGCCGAGCGGCGTGGCCTCGTTCGGGGTGGCCCACGTCGCGGGCGTCGGCGTTTCGGCGCGCAGGGCGGCGACCCGCGCCGTGCGCTGCAGGGCGTCGAGGAAGAAGGGCAGCGGGTCGAACGACAACGGCAACTGCGCGCTCATGCGGCCTCCGGTGCGTTGCAGGAGAGACGCGCCGCCACCGTGGCGGCGTGCCGCGCGGATGCGTGGCCCCAACGCAGGGCCACCGCCCCCCACGAATAGCCGATGCCGGCTCCGACCCCCACGACGAGCTGGCCCGGGCGCACCCGCCCCTCGGCGAGCGCCAGTTCGAGCGACAGCAGCTGGTCGAACTGGCCCATGTGGCCGTAGCGCGAGAGGTAGGTGGACTGTTCGGGGCGCAGCCCCAGGTCGGCCAGGATGCGGTCGTGCGCCGAGCGTTTCATGTGCAGAATCGCGAGGTAGTCGATGGGCTCGCCCGCCGCCCCGCCGGCGCGCAGCGCGTCGTGCACGACGCCGAGGAAGTTTTCGTGGGAGACGGCTTCGAGCCGCGCGCGCATGCCGTCGGGGTCGACGACGTCGAGGCAGGCGGCCGCATCGGCGGCGTTTTCGGCCGTGATGGGGGCCGCCGTGCCGCCGTAGCGGGCGAGCACGTGGCGTGCGAGCGAGCCGTCGGTGCGCATGGCGGTGCCGAGGATGACGTTTTCGGCGTGGCCGCGACGCAGCAGCACGGCGCCCCCGCCCGCCGCCAGGTTGTACATGAACGACACGCGCGGATTCGTGTAGTCGATGAGGTCGCCGTTGCGGTAGCCGCCGCAGACGAGCAGGGTCCGCAGTTCGGCGTGCGTGTGCAACAACGCCCGCGCGAGGCACACCCCGGCGGCGAAGCTCGAGCACTTCTGCATGACGTCGACGGCCCAGGCGCGCCGCGCCCCGATGCGCCATTGGATGTAGCTGCCCGACGTGGTCATCGGGTATTCGCGCAATTCGTCGCCGATGCACAGGATGGCGTCGACGTCGAGGGGACCGATGCCGGCCTTCTGCATGCACATTTCGGCGGCCCGCGCCCCCATTTCCTGGGCGCCCTCTTCGGGGCCGGCCACGGCTTTCTGTTCGATGCCGAGCTTGTCGCGCACGGCCGCGAGGCTCCAGCGGCCGCCGGTGCGGCGGGCGATTTCGGCGGCGTCCATGCGGCCGGCGGGCACGTAGACGGCGGTGGCGAGCATTCCGACGGGCTCAGCGAACATGGGCAAGCGCCTCCTCTTTGAGCACCCCCTTCAGGAGTTTGCCGCTGGCGTTGCGCGGCAGCGCGGGACAGAGCACGAAGGCCCGCGGCACCTTGTAGCCGGCGAGCCGCGTGCGCAGAAACGTGCGCAGGTCGTCGGGGTCGGGCGGTGTTGCACCGGCGCGGGCCACGACGAAGGCGCAGCCCACCTCGCCCCAGCGCGCGTCGGGCATCGACACGACGGCGCACTCGGCGACGGCCGGATGGCCGGCAAGGGCCCCTTCGACCTCGGCCGGGTACACGTTTTCGCCGCCGGAGATGAACATCTCCTTCTGACGTCCCGCGATGTAGAAGAAGCCGTCGGCGTCGCGGCGGGCGAGGTCGCCCGTGCGAAACCAGCCGTCGGCCGTGAGCGCTTCGGCCGTGGCCGTCGGGTTCGCGAGGTAGCCGAGGCACACGTGGGGCCCGTGGAGCCAGAGTTCGCCGACCTCGCCCGCGCCGGCCTCGCGGCCGTCGACCACGAGCCGGGCGGCGGTGCCCGGCATGGGTTTGCCGACGGCGCCGGCGCGTGCGAGCGCCTGCTCCTGCGGCAGGTAGAAGCAGTTCGGCCCCACTTCGGTCATGCCGAAGCCCTGGGTCAGCACGAGCCCGCGCTCGCGATAGGTTTCGATGAGGGAGAGGGGCAGCGGCGCCCCGCCGCTCAGCACGAGCCGCAGCCCGGCCAGGTCGGCGGTCGGAAAGGCGGGCTCGGCGCTGAGCAGTTGCAGCGTGGTCGGGACACCGAAGACGACGCTGATGCGCTCGGCCGCGAGATCGCTCAGGATGCGCTGCGCGTCGAACGCCCGGTGCAGCACTACGCGTCCGCCGGCGTGCAGCAGCGGAAACGCCAACACGTTGATGGCGCCCGTGTGGAAGAGCGGGGTGTAGAGCAGGGTGGCGTCGTAGCGCGTGAGCGCCCAGGCCAGCCCTGAGTTGACCGCATTCCAGAAGAGCTGCCGCGCCGGCAGCACGGCGGCCTTGGGCCGGCCCGTGGTGCCGCTTGTGCACAGCAACAAAGCCGGCTCGTCGTAGCCGGTGCCGACGAACGGCTCGGTGGCCGGGCGTGCGGGCGGCGGATCGGCCAGGTAGGCTTCGACGGCGAGCCGCCGCAGGCCCCCCGCATCGCCGAGCGCCTCGACCGTCGCGCGGTTGGCGGCGTCGAAGAACAGCACCCCGGGGTGAGTCAGCGCGAGCAGCGGCTGCAACTCGGCGGCCGCCAACCGGTAGTTGAGCGGCGCCAACACGAGCCCGGCACGGAAGCAGGCGTAGGCCAGTTCGAAGAAGAAGCCGCCGTTCTGCGCGAGCAGCCCGACGTGGGCGCCGCGCGGCAACCCGAGGGTTTCGCGCAGAAACACGGCCGTGCGCTGTGCGCGCCGGTCGAGTTCGGGCCACGACAGCCGTTCGCCGTCGGCGAAGAGCGCCTCGGGACCGGGCGGGTAGGCGGCCCAATTGCGCGGATGGTCGAGCAACGAGGGCACGGCGGCGGGGTAGAGCGCGCTCATGGCGCGTCGGCTCCGGCGGCGGGTGCAGCGCCGCGCAGCGCTTTCTCGCAGTGCAACAACGAGAGTTTGAGCAGGTCGCAGAACTGGCCCTGGCTCTCGCGCAGCACTTCGACCCCGGCGAGTTGCAGCCGAACGATGCGCAGGGCCGCGTCTCGCGGGTCTTTCAGGCACAGCGTGAAGAGGTCGGGAACGGCGTCCAAGAGGCTTCGGAACGGGGTGGCGGCGGGGCTCATGGCGGGCTCCTTTCGTTGTGCAACGCAGCACAAACTAGGCCGGCCGAGCGCCGTTGTCAAGGATTTTTTGTGCAGTGCAGCAAAGCGGCCGCGGCGGCCGCTACGGTGCGGGCGGGCTCTCGATGTCGGCCGTGCGGATCCAGGCGTGCACGTACACCCGGCCGAGCGTATGGACCTCGGAGAAGTCGCCCTCGGACTTGCCCACCGCCAGACGCACGCCCGGGTTGGCCTGGCCGATTTCGTGCTGGCCAGGCTTGGCGTAGAGCGCGCTCGCGACCTTCACGGTACGCTCGGCGAGCCCGGCCGGAGCCGCGACCGAGGCCACGCGGCGCGTTTCCTCTTCACCCTCGCAGAGGTAGCCCGGATCGCACGTTTCGCTGTCGCGGCAGAGCCGCCGCAGGGATGCCGTCGCCACCCAGCCGTCGAGCCGCACCGTGCTCAGACAATTGAGTGCGTGCACAAACGAGAACTTGCCCTCCTGGCGTTCGACCCGCAGGTACGTGTCGGGCCGCAGGGGGAGTTCGCGCTGATGCGCCGCATCGATGTAGATCTTGGCGTGGGCGTGCAGCGCATAGCGCGGGTTGCCCGTCTTGGCCGTGAGCGAGACGTCGGGGGTGTAGGCCGTGGTCGAAAGCGCGCTTTCGGGCAGCCAGAACGTGTAGTGCTCGCTCGTCTCGACCAGGTAGCGGCTCGCGCGGTGTTCTTTCAGGCGTACGCGCGTGCCGAGCAACACGGCGCCGACGACGACATCGCCCTCGGCCTCGAGGTAGGCATCGACGGTGTCGCTCGTGCGCAGGGAGAAGAGGTGCAGCGGGGCCCAGCCGCACACGTCGACGGCGTCGCCCGGAAAGCAGAGCCGCACGGACTTGCCGTCGGCGGCGAACTCGCGCACGAGCCCCTCGTGATAGGGATCGGCCGTGGGCTCCCCGAGCAGCGTCAGCGCCACGGCCGGACCGTCGGGCGCCGCGGCCAGTTTGATGTTGGGGTCCTCGACGAGCAGCGACTGGGCCAGAAGCCCCCGGGACCCGAGCCAAGCCACCGCGAAAACCGTGAGCGCCGTCGTGCGCATGGGCAACTCCTTTTCGGTTGGCCAAAACGCCGAAATCACACTTCAAAGTATCCCGCCAGCGGGCGTTGCATGCAAGTCGCCAAAGGGGCCTCAGCAGGCCCCTGCGGGCGGCCGCCGGGGACGGGCTCCTACCCAGTTGCGTTCCAAAGGATACCGCGGCGCCAAGGCACGATTTCCCAAGGCGTACTCCGGGTCCGCCGCCGGGGGGGAGCGACGCGGGCAACGAAGGTGTCCGAAGGAAGGCGAACGGGTTTCAGGGGCAGGGTTCGATGGCGGCGGGCTCGGTTGGGAAGCGCGGCTGGATGAGGATGCCGGCCGCGCGGCAGCGCGCGTTCAGCGTTTCGTTGCCGCGGTCGATGAGGATGGCCTGGGCGGCCGCGCGGAGCATCTCGAAGTCGGTCTCGGCATCGCCGAAGGCGAGCGCCGGCATGCGCCCGATGACGGCGCGGATGGCCTCGACCTTGCCCGGGCCGTAGGTGATGGGCGGCACGACGCGCGTGCCGAGCCGGCCGGCATTCTCTTCGGATTGCATGCCGATGACGTGGTCGGGGGCGATGCCGTAGAGCGCTGCGCCCGCCTCGACGAGCCGTTTCGCCGAGGCCGACACGACCCAGAGGTCGAAGCCGGCCGCGCGGAGCCGCGTGACCATGTCCTGGATGGCCGGGCGCAGACGAATGCCGGCCGGCTCCTCGAAGGGGGGGCCACTACCCGCCTCGTCGGCGAAGCGGCGCACGCACACGGCCTCGCGCTGACCGGCCTGGAAGGCGGCGCGGGCGAGTTCGTTGGCCTCGCCCACCGTGAACCCCTGGAGCAGCCGCACGAGGTACGCGCAGGCCTCGGGCCGGCCCCCGCCTTGCTCCCAGGCGCGGTAGTAGCCGGCGAGCACGCCGTACACGATTTCGCGCTGCAAGCGCTCGCGGGCGGCCCCCGGCGCGCTCGTCTCGAAGGCCGCGAAGCGCGCCGTGAGCGCCGGGGCGAACACGGGGTTCGGCCCCCGCGGGTCGAAGCCGAATTCGTGCCGCTCGGCCTGGCGGATGGCCACGGCCAGGCCGATGTCGCCGAGGATCATGGTGTTGTCGAAGTCGAAGACCGCGAGGGGGGCCGGGCTGTCGGCCGGCCGCGGTGCGGCGTGGGCGGCGATGGCCCGGGCGACGGCGGCTTCGACGTCGTCCGACCAGAGCGAGGGGCCGGCGCCGAGCGCCGTACTGGCGGCGCAACCGAGCGTCCAGGCGAAGGCGAGGGGGCGGAGGCGGTCAGGCATGGCGGTCTCCTGCGGCGGGGGGCGCCGGCTGCAACGCGTCGGGCAGGTAGCGGGTGAAGGCCCCGCGGGCCTCGCGGCGCAGAAAGCGCAAACTCGCCGCGGCGCCGGGCACGGCGGTGACGCGTACCTCGGTCGGGCCGCCGGACACGACGAGCCAGACGCGTCCGGCGAAGGCGAACACGGCGCCGGGCTCGACGACGACCGTGGCGACGCCGATGAGCCGCCCGCTGCCCGCCTCGACGACCCGCACTTCGCGGGCCGCGGCGAGGTTGGAGTAGATGCGGCCCGTCTCGGCGAGGTCGAGCAGCCGCGGGCTCGGCGCCAAGACGCCACGGCGTCGGGCGACGAAGTCGCGCTCGACGAGGTGGGCCGCGAGCAGCGCGAAGCCGCCGGGTGGCAAGAGCGGCTCGACGAGCGCTTCGAGTTCGGCCTCGGGCAGTCCCTGGGGCTCGGCGGAGAGCAGCACGAAGAGCTGCTGCACCGCGACCGAGGCATCGGGTTCATAGGGGCGCGGCTCGACGACGCCTTCTTCGGCCAGCGCCGCGAACACCCCGAAGATCTCGGCGTCGCCCGGGTCGCGCACGATGCCGAGCGCGCGGATGGCCGGCTCGCGGCGGCAGGCGCGTCCGGTGCGCTGCTGAAAGGCCGTGGCGGTGGGCGGCGGTCCGTAGAGCAGCACGGCGTCGAGGTCGCCGATGTCGATGCCCACCTCGAGCGTGCTCGTGGCGACGACGAGCCCCCAGCGCTGCTCGCGTAGCGCGCGCTCGACGTCTTCGCGTTGACGCCGCGCGAGGCTGCCGTGGTGCACGAACAGCCGTTCGCGCGGCCAGAGCCCGTCCCGCGCGAGCTGCAGGGCCACTTCTTCGGTGTCGGCGCGGCGGTTGCAGAAAAGAATGGCCTTGTGGCGCCGTTCGGCCCGCAGTGCGGCCACCGCCTCGGCGAGCGACTCGACGAGGTTCAGCATGAGCCGCCGGGGCGTGCCCGCCGCAACCGCCTGCGGGTGCTCGAAGTAGCGCGCGGCCACGGCTTCGGGGTCGGCGAAGGTGGCGGAGAGCGCCGCGAACTGGAGTTCACCCGCGAGCCGCACGAGCCGGCGGGTCAGCACGCGCAGCTGGTCGCCGCGCACGGTACCGTCGATGAGGTGCAGTTCATCGAGCACCACGGCGCGCAGCCCCTGGAAGCGTGCTTCCTGACCGGCGAGCAGCACGTCGAGGCTTTCGGGCGTGGTCAGCACGACGTCGACGTTCGGCGAGCCGGCGCGCACGCGCGGCCGGTCGCCTGTGCGTACGCCGAGCGTCACCCCGGCGGCGCCGAGCGGCCCGGCAATGCGCCGTTCGAGGTCGTTGACGAGCGCGCGCGTGGGCACGACGTACACGAGCCGGGCCGCGCCCGAGCCGGCCATGGGGCCGAGCCAGCGTTCGCAGAGCGGGGCCAGTACGGCCTCGGTCTTGCCGGCCCCGGTCGGCGCGGCCACGATGACGTTGGCGCCCGCGAGCACCCGCGGAATGGTGGCCTGTTGGATGGCGGTGAGCCGCCCGAAACGGCCGAAAAACGGCAGCCACGTGCGCCGCAGCGTGGCCGGACCGGGGGGCGGCGCGGCGGCGGCCGGCAGCGGCGCTCGCGGCGGCTCAGACATGCAGGTGGGCCAGCGGGTTGTCGTCAGGCCGCCGCCGCACGAAGTCGAGGGCCTCGACGAGGGCTTTGAGAAACGTGCGCGTGGACCCGCTCGTCCCCGTCAGCGTGTGAAGGAAATTGAACAGCCGCAGATCGTCGACCGACCACTGCCGGATGCCGAATTCCTGGCGGTAGGCTTTCACGAAGCGCCCGTAGAGCACGGCCAGGTCCTGGCGGGAGACGGCCGCGAGTTCGACGAGCGGCAGCGACTCGCGCCAGGCGCGCAGCACCCCGCGAAAATGCCCCGGCGTGAGCGCCAGCACCACTTTGAGGTGGCTCGGCACGCGCCAGAGATAGGGCACCGGGTGATGGCCCGAGTAGACGAGCCGCGTGGTCTGGCCGGTGCGGTGGTCGGGCTCGCGCACGACCGCCTCTTCGAGCAGCACCGGCTCGTCGTTGGCGGCGAGCGTCAGGCCGCGCAGCAGGTTGAGGCTGCGGGTCCAGTGGTAGCGGTGGATGAAGGTGTCGGTGGTCTCGACCTCGTCGACGAGCAGCAGGTAGCCGGCGAGTCCGAGTTGCTCGACCGCCACGTGGGAGAGCGCCGTGAGCGTGTTGCACACGACGTTGGCGACCGTGGTGTAGTCCTTGGCGAACGGGAAGTGCTCGGAGGGGCGCGATTCGCCGTGGAAGGCCGCCCAGTCGTCGGCGCTGAGCGTGTCGGCCTGGAGCGCCTGGAGAAACGGGCCGAGCAGGAAATGGTCGACCTGCAACTCGTGCGGTCGCAAGCGCACGGTGCGTTCGAGCGCCTCGCGGAGATCGACCGTGAGCGGCGGCGCCCCACCGTCGGCCGCGGCGTCGGCCTCGGCAGGCGCGCCCGGGACGGCGAGCGGCACGCGCGTGCTGCGCACGATCTGGCCCCAGAGCCGAAACGGGAAGGCGCCGTTCGCCTGGCCCGGGTCGAGGCGCACGCTCGCGACCATGTAGCGCCGGCGCAGCGCCTCGGCTTCGAGGTAGCGCAGCAGGTGCGTCTTGCCCGTGCCGTAGGCCCCTTCGAGGATGAGGCCGCCCTCGGTTTCGTCGTGGAGCCAGCGCAGCACTTCGGCCACTTCGCGGTCGCGGCCGACGGTCCAGTCCTGCACCGCCTCGGCGGGCACGATGCCCAGCCGAAAGGCTTCGACCACGTTGCGAAACGGGGCCGCACCGGGCGCGGCCGGGCGCACGCCGCCGCCCCCGATGAGCGCCGAGACCTCGGCCCACAGCCGGCCGGGCCCGCGCGCTTTGGGCCGACCCGCAGCGGGTGTCGGTCGGGCCGGCGCGGACGTGGCGCGGCGTGGAGCGGGCCGCAACGGCCGGGGGGCCGGGGCGGGGAGCGCCGGCGCGGGCGCCATGGGGCGCACGCGCGGTGTGGCCGGAGCGGAGGCCGGGCGCGG
>CAYRCM010000110.1:0-19840 GCA_964422715.1 uncultured Myxococcales bacterium
GCCTGCCGCGGCGCCCGCCGAACCGGCTGCCGCCGCCGGCGACCCGCTCGCGGCCCCGGCCGACGTGGCGGCTCCGCCCGCCGATGCGCAGCGCACCCCGAGCGGCCTGGCGTACAAGAGCCTGAAGCCCGCCACGGGCGAACAGAAGCCGCTGGCCACCGACACGGTGCAAGTGCACTACACGGGCTGGACGACCGACGGCAAGATGTTCGACAGCTCGGTCCAGCGCGGCGAACCGGCGGTGTTCCCGCTCAACCGTGTCATCCCGGGCTGGACCGAAGGCCTGCAGCTCATGCGCGTGGGCGAGACGATGCGCTTCTGGATTCCGGCCGAGCTCGCCTACGGCGAAAAACCCATGCGTCCCGGTGCCCCCGCCGGCATGCTCGTTTTCGACGTGGAACTCATCGCCATCCGATAGTTGCCGATGGAATTCCGGCCGCAAGAGTACGTGGCAGCCAACGAACGGGAGTACGGTCCGGCCGCCGCGCGCATGCGTTGGGTGTCACCCGCAGACGCCGAGGCGGCCGACGCTGTGCGGGCCGCGCGGCTCAGCGATCTGGCGCCGGACTTGCAGTGGGCCTTCCACGAAACGAAGCCGTTCCTGAACGCGCTTTCGCCCGGCTGCCGGGCGTGCGGCGAGGGCACGTGGAACTGTCTGTTCGTCAACGGCATCTGCAATGCCCGCTGCTTCTACTGCCCCGCGGCGCAGCAAGACGTTGGCGAACCCACCAGCAACACCGTCGCCTACCCGACGCCCGACGACTACCTGCACTACGTCCGCCGCTTCGACGTGCGCGGTGTCAGTCTGAGCGGCGGCGAGCCGCTGCTCACGCTCGACCGCACGCTCCGCTACCTCCGCGCCGTGAGGCCCGTACTGGGCTCTGGAGGCTATCTCTGGCTCTACACGAACGGCCGGCTTGCGACGGACGACGTGCTCGCGCAACTCGCCGACACGGGGCTCGACGAGATCCGCTTCGACCTGAGCGCCACGCGCTACGACACGCGGCCGCTCGCCCGGGCGGCGCGCCGCATTCCAGCGGTCACGGTCGAGGTACCGGCCATCCCCGAACACGTCGGGCGGCTGCGCGAGCGGCTGCCGGCCCTCGTCGACGCGGGGGTGCGCTACCTGAACCTGCATGAGTTGCGCGCCACGGCGCACAACCTGCCGCGGCTACGGCGGCGCGGCTACACGTTCCGCCACGGGCCGCGGGTGACGGTGCTCGAATCCGAACTCGCCGCGTTCGAACTGCTGGGCGCGGTGCAGGCCGGACGGTTGCCCATCGGCGCACAGTACTGCTCCTCCATCTTCAAGCACCGCCACCAGACCGTGGCCTCGCGGCGCCGGCACGCCGAACTCGTGCGCCGGCCCTACGAGGGCCTCACCGAGGCCGGCCTGCTGCGTCGGGTGGTGGTCAACGGCCCCTTCGAGGCCGTGAGCGCACTCGTCGCGCGGCTGAAAGCCGACCCACGGGCCGCGGGGCGTTTCGAGCCCGAACTCGGCGCCAGCCGGGTGCTGCTCGACGCGTCGTTGCTCGGGCACGTCGACCCGGCGCTCTTGACGGTCCGCGTGAGCTACGCGCTCGCAACGCTGACCGCCACGCCGAGCCGGCGCTTCGCGGCGGAGGCCGTGCAGTTCGGCCCCGCGGTACGCGCGGCGGTGGAACGCCAGCCGGCGCGTTCCGACGTCGTCATCGCCCCCCAGGCACTCGCGTCGTTCGCGGCCCTGATCGGCCTTCCCGAGACAAGGGACGGCTCCCTCCCGGGCGGGCTGCCACAGGCCGCCGAGGCTGCGGATGGCGGGTGGTCCATGCCCGCGCTCGCCGAAGTCGCGCCGTTCGAGCGGCTCCAGCGGGGGCTCTATCCCATCTATTGAGCCGCGTGCCGGCGACGGTCGGCCGGTGGCCCGGGGCGGGGCCGTGCGCATCTCGCCGCGGGTCGTCGGCGTCTGCCGTACCGCCGTCCCCGGCAAGGCGTCTTGGCGCGGCGTCCCGACGATTGGGGGCCGTCCCGTAGCCTTGACCGGATCGAAATGGGGTCTATCATACGCGCCAGGCTCGCGGCCTCGGTTTCGCGTCCACTGCGCCACGCGCTGCGCCACCCGCCTGCGAGCCCAGGAGAGGACGACACAGCCATGCGCGCCCACTGCCCGTCCGACCGCCTCGGGAGCCTCGCGCCGATTGCGCCCGGTCGGCCTTGCGCCGTTTCCCGCCGCTCCCGCCGCGGCGGGCGCACCGCCACCGCTCGGCTCCTGGCCCTGTTCGCGTTCTTCGCCCTCGGCGCGCCGCCGGCGCTCGCGAGCGAGCCCAGTCTGCGCATCGACTACGTCGACGCCGACAGTTGGGTGAAAGACAGCGATCTCGTCTTCTACGTCGACCTCCTCGACGCCGAGTACAAGGTCATTCCCAATCTGGCCGGCGAGGAAGTCAACATCTACATCGGCGAGCGACCGCTGCCCGGCAAGGTCACCATCGAGGCCTTTGGCGACAAGAAGACCGAGGCCGTTGCCGTCGTCATCCTCATGGCAGGCCACAACGCCTTCACGCAAGACTGCGCCGAAGACGCCCCCACCACCGAAGAAGGCCAACCCATCGCGCCATGCACCTTCCAGTTCGAGAAGGAAGGCGTCAAGGCCTTCCTTTCGCAGATGGGCGGCGCCGACCGCGTGGCCATCTGGATGTACACCGAGTCGGGGCTCAAGGCCGTCGACACGTTTTCCTCGCAGTTCGAAGAGGCCAAGCAGGCCGTCGATCGCAACGCCGTCGCGACCAAAGAAGTCGGCGAGAAGATTGCCGCCCCGCGACTGTTCGCCATGCTCACCGAGGCCATCGACCGCATGGCGCAGGAAGAAGACCTGCCGCGGCGCAAGATCGTCGTGCTCATGTCCGACGGTCTCGACCAGTACTCCGAGCGTCCCGACCGGCTCGACCAGGGCGTCAAGCGCGTGCTCGAAGCGGCCGCCGCCGAGTCGGTGTCCATCTTCGCCATCGGCTACTCGCCCGGCCAGCAGGACTTCCTGCGTGACCTCAAGCGGATCGCGCTCAAGACGGGCGGCGTCTATCGGCTCGTGGAGCCGGGGGCCGCGGCCACCGTGCCCGACGTGTTCCGTCACCTGGCCGACCAGATCAAGAAACAGTACATCATCACGCTCAACTACGAAGACATCGAAGGCGGTCAGGCCTACCGCTTCCGCATGAAGGTCAACAACGGCGGGCGCATCATCGAAGGCCAGTACGATCCCGAGGTCAAACTCGGTGACAAGCCGTTTCCCTGGAAGCGCGTCATCCTGATCGGCGGCATCGCGCTCGGCGGGGCGCTTTTCCTGTTCCTGCTTATCTGGCTCATCGTCGTGCTCGTGCGGCGTAGCCGCGACCGGGCGCCCGCAGGGCCGGCGCCCGTCGAATACGCCGGGCCCTCGCTCGGTGGGCTCGAATTCACGACGGGTCCGCTGGCCGGCGAGACGTTCCCTTTCTCAAAGGATGTCACGAGCATCGGGCGGCACGAAGGCAACGACCTCATCGTGCCCGACGCGTCGGTGTCCAAGCGTCACGCGGGCATCAAGATCGACGAGATGCGTTACGAGGTTGCCGACTTCGGCTCGGCCAACGGCACCTTCGTCAACGACCGGCGTGTCGACAAGTGCTTCCTCAAGGACGGCGACCGGGTCAAGTTCGGCAACGTCGAGACCATCTTCCGCATGAAGGCCTGACGAAGTCCGCCTTTCCCACTGAGCCCACTCCCGGGCGGTCCCCCCGATTCTCCGGCGCTGAACCCATCCGCCCTGTGGGCAGGTAGACACCCCCAGCAGCACGCAGAGGCGTCGCGGCTCCACTGCCCGCAGAGACCAACGCCCGCGGCGCTCCGTCGCGAGGCCCTGGGGCAAGCGGAAAAACCGTTGAGGAAGGCCGCGATCGCGGCCGGAGGCGGCCGGCCGGCGGCTAGAAATCGACGCCCAGCTTGAAGGAGTAGTTCTGCACGCCGGAGGTGAGCCCGGCTTCGAAGCCTGCCGTGACCACGGTGGCCGTGATGGCCAGGCCGATCATGGCGCGGTGCTTGAAGATGTTTTCGGGCCCGAGCACGAAGTTGGCGAATTCGTCGCCCTGAACCTTGGCGGCCGGGATGGTTTCGCCCGAGGCCGTGACGTCGGCGGGAGAGCAGGGGTTGTCGGTGCCTGCGGGGGACGTGACGCCCGTGCAGCTCGCGTCGGGCTCGCGGTTGGGCAGCACGAGCGGGTGCGTGTCGGCCCGGGCATAGGTGAACGAGTAGCCGAGATAGGGGGACAGCGTGAAGAGCCCGCCCAGACCGAAGGTCTTGGAGACCACGAAGTCGCCCCCGACGACGAGCATGCTGAGGTCGTGCGAGCCCAGCACCGTGCCCGCATTGGCCGAGATGGAGATGTCGGGCACGTATTTGTGCCCTTCCTGGATGGCCCACTTGAGCGAGGCGCCCAGGTTGAGCATGTCGCTGTCGAGGATGCCCGCGACGTATCCGCCGATGGCGAGGCTGAAGGGCAGCCCCTTCCAAAACTGGATGCCCATGTTCGTCATGACCCCCGGGGGGGCCGACGGGTTCTCGCGCGCATCCTGGTTCAGCGGCGGGCTGGTGGCGAACTTCCAGTATTTGGTGCTTTCGTTGATGTTCGTCAGGGTGACGAAGTAGTCGACTTCGAATCCGAGCGCGCCGGGCGTCTTGGCGGGCCCGACGAAACGCTGGGCGACCCCGAGCGCGATTTCGCCGGCCAGACTCTTGAACCAGCGGTTGTCGCGTTGGTAGGCGTTGGCGGCGAGCGGGCTCGGGTGCCGGCTCCAGATGTATTCGCCGAGCCCGGCCAGGTTGAGGTCGAAGCGCCCGGCCTGCGCGGAGGCCGGCCACAACATGCAGACGGAGGTCAACACAACCATCGCGAGCCCGCTGCGTTGCCAGCGGCGCCCGCGCGTGCGAGCCAGTGGTGCCTTCATGCGTTCTTTCCGTGGGCTCCCGTGGGTGTAGCGGCCGGATCTTTGTCTTCGCCGCGGGCCGAACGCTTGCGCAGGGCGGCCTCGAGACCGTTGACCTTCTCTTTGAGGGCGTCGAGATCGGACATCATGGCGCTGAGGTTCGGGAGATTGCTGAGCACGACGCGCAGCCGTTCGTCGACGCGCTTCTGGACTTCCTCGTAGGTGCCGATGGTGTTCTCGATGAAATCCTTGAGCAATACGCGGGTTTCTTCGAGCCCCTCGATCTTGACGAGCCGGCTGACGGTGCGCTCGGCCTCTTCGCGCCACTGACCGACGGTGCGCTCGGCCTCTTCGGCGAACGTCGTGACCGGCTCGGCGATGCGGCGATGCAGAAACTCGCCGCCCGACTGGATGATGTTGCGCAGGGTCGCGAGCGGCAGGCTGCGGCGCTGGCGCTTCTCCTGTTCGAAGATGATCTGCGTGAGCGTGACCGCCGTGAGGTCTTCTTTGGTTTTGTTGTCGACGATGCGAACCTCTTCGCCGTTGCGAATGAAGTCGGCAATCTCTTCGAGCGTGACGTACGCGCTCTGTTGGGTGTCGTAGAGTTTGCGGTTCGCGTAGCGCTTGATCGTTCGGACTTGTACCATGACGGGCACCCTCGTGTTCGTCCTTGCGGGGCGGAAAGCAGCCCCATTTTGGCGATAAGTCCGGTTAAGTCAAGCGCAAAGACAGGCCGGTTGACGGCGCCGGGCGGCGGCGCTACAAGCTCTGCGCACTACCGCCGGGGCGTGCCCCCGCGCCCCAAGGAGAGGTCCAGATGTCGCTCGAAAGCGAACTCAACGCCCGGCTCAAGGCCGCCATGATGGCCCGCAACAACCGCGAAGCCGACCTCATCCGGCAGATCAAGACCGAAGTGACCGTGCGCCGCACGGCCCCCGGCTTCAAAGGCGAGGTCGACGACGCGTTGCACCTCGAAGCCATCGGCGCCTACATCAAGCGCATGACGAAGGCCCTCGATGCCTACGGCGGCACGAGCGAACGCGAAGTCGCCATGCGCGCGCAGTTGCAGTGGGAAATCGACTACCTCAAGCCCTTCGTGCCGACGCTGCTCGACGAGCCGGCCACGCGCGCGCTCGTGACCGAGACCGTGCAGCGCCTCGGCATCTCCGACCGCAAGCAACTCGGCCGCCTGATGGGCGAACTCATGCGCGCGCACCGCGACAAGCTCGACCCCGCCCTGGCCCGGAGCGTGGCCGAGTCCATCCTCGGGTGACGTTGGCCTCCGCGCGAGCCCCGGCTTGCGCGGCAGCCGGCCGCGAGCGCCGCGCTCCGCAGTACGGGGCCTTCGGGACGAAACGAGGCTAGCCGGCGTCGCTCTCGACGAGCGGGAGGTGGGGCGGGAGCGGCCGCAGCTCGGCAAACCACTCGATGGCCCGCTGCAGACTGGCGCGCGTTGCGGTTTCGGTCGAACGCGTCGTGAGGCGGACGGCCTCGCGTGCCTGCGATACGAAGCCCGTGTGCGGGTCGCGCCAAAGGCGCACCCACCCCGCGCCCGTTGCCGTGACCTGGACCGCGCGCCGCCCTCGGTCGAAGGAGGCGTCCAGGCTGAGCGTGCGGGCACCCAGGCGCGCCCCCGTCGCCGCGTCCGGGGGAGCCCAGCGGGTGGTGAGTTGGAACCGGGCTGGAGCCCCCTCGGGCAGGCCCGGCACGTCATCGACGGTTGTGGCGGCGGTGTCCGGCGGCGGGTTCAGTAGGCGCTGGAGCGTCGCGAGCAGTTCGGCCGCCAGGTAGTCGACCTCCGCCACTGCCGGTTCGACCGGTACCACCCGGATTCGGCCCGCCGGGTCGGCCAAGCCCTTGAGCTCGAAACCGGCCAGCATCTCGCCGATCTTGGCGGCCCACGGCGCACGCGGCGGGTAGAGGCGAACGTCGACGGCCAGCACGCGAATGTCGACGCCGCCCCGCGCGTCCGGCGCCGCGTGGAAGCGCAGGAAGTAGTCGCACACGACCAGGGAGCCAGAACTGGCCGCGACCTCGGGCCCCTCGGCGGGCACGTCGGCGCTCCGGGAGGCTACGCGCAGGCGAAAGTCGCGTGGCCCCGCGGTCGCCCCTGGCGGCGGGCTCGAATCGGGGGGCGCGCCGGCGTCCGCGCCATCGCCTGCCGCCCCGGCGATGGTGTCGAGCCAGGCGAAGTCGCCCACCATGGCCGACACGCGGGCCTTCACTCGACTCGGGACGAGCGCCCGCGCCCGCAGCCGTTGCTCGACGGCCCCGCAGGCGGCGAGGTCGCAAGCGAGCAGAAGCGCCAGCAAGACCGACGGGAGACGCCGCATCAGCGACTCGGGGAAGCGGGGCCGGCGGACGCGCGCAGCGTGGCCTGAACGGTCTCGCTGCGGTCGAAGCGCTGCGGCCCCTGGTCGCTTTGGATGTGCACGATGGAGCGGCCGGCCATGACGACTTCGCTGCGCACGAGCGCGCCCTGCTCGGCGTCGAACAGCAACCGCGCCGCGAAGCGCCCGGCCGACACCGTCTGTCCGCTGACGCCGAGCACAGCAACGGGCCCCCGGCGCTGCTGGCGGCCCGTCACCTCGATGTACGCAAGCGGACGCGGGTGGCCCTCGACGTCGGCAAGACCGCGGAAGACACATTCGGCGCTGAAGGCCGCCGGCCCGTCGCCCGCGGCTTCGGCCGAGGGCGCGACGCCAGGGGCGGCGCAATCCCAGCGCACGTCGCGCGTGACGGCCGCCTCGGGCAACACGACGGCGGCCGCGCGCGCCCAGCGCAGGGCCACCTGCGGGTCGGCGACGCTCGGACCTGTGGGCGCCGGCTCGAAGCGGGCGTTCAGGACCTGTCCGCGGGCGTCGGTGGTGAACTGCGCGCGGGCCGCCTGTAGCGCCTCGCGCAGCGCCGCGCCGGCCTCGGGGAGGTCGGGTGTGAGGGCGACGGTCGGCTCCTCGAACTGCACGCGGGTCGTCGTGGTGGCCCCATCGGCCGCGCGTTCGCGACGTTCGACGAGGCGGGCGGTCAGGTGCGCTTCGGCCCGCGCAGCCGGCGCGCCCGCCCCGATGGCGTCGACTTTTTGTTGGAGGTCGATGGCGTAGGCGCGGGGCTGGCCATCGCCCGCCCCGTAGCGCAGCGGCAGCGCGGGCGCATCGCCGGCCTTGACGGTCACGTTCTTCAGCAGGGAGAAACTCGGCAGCGGAGGCAGGTCGGATTCGTCGATGGCGGCGGGCAGCGGGGTCTCGGCCGACCCGCCGCCGCGCCCCGAGCAGGCGGACAAGCACAGGAGCCCACCGGCCAGCCACCAACCCACGCAACGCCCGAACCTTGTTCGCAACATCGTCCCTCCGCCGCGTCCGTTGGGGGTTACTAGCATCGAGTTTGCGCCACTGTCAACCGCGGGCGGCGGCCCCCAATCGTCGGTTCACGGGGCCCGCCGCCGCGGCTCGGCGGGCTCTCGATTCGCCCGCCGGACCGCGTTGGGGGGCGTTGCCGCTCTGCGTCCGTGGTATGCTCCCCGGGCGCGTGTTCTCGGGCTCTCGCCCCACCCCCGGGCAGCGGCACCCCGAACGATGTATGCGAGGCAAGGACATCGGACATGCCATCGGCTTTCCCCCCCGCTTTCGCCGTCGCCGTGACCCTTTTTCTCGCAGGAGGCTGCGCGCCACAGACGGGTCCCGACCGTTTGCTCGCCGGCTACCTCCAGGCGTTGGCCGATGGGAAGACCGCCGACGCCTGGGCACTCGTTGCACCGAACGGCCGGACCCTGCCCGCGGCCGAGTTCGAGCGGCTGGCTCTGGCGGTCCGGCCCGCGCTCACCCCGTTACCGCGCGTTTCGGGCCCCGTGCGCAGCCTCGCCGAATGGCGGGCTGCCGCCGGCACCCTCACGCTCGTGCGCGAGGGACCGACCTGGCGCATCGAGTCCGGCATCTCGGCGCTCTACCCGCGGGACACCCCTACGGCCGCCTTGGCCACGTTCGTCGCGGCGTTTCGCCGAGAACGCTACGACATCCTCCTGGCGCTCGCCCCGCCCGACGAGCGCCTGGGCCTGACCGAAGACCAATTGCAGGACTACTTCCGCGCCCCCGACGTCCGCGGCGAGTTGGAAGTCCGGCTCGCCTTCCTGGTCCCGCAGCTGGGCTCCGCCGTGCCCGAAATCGACGGCGACTCGGCGACGTTGCGCTACGGGCCCTATCTGGCCGTGCTGCACCGCTACGAAGACGGCTGGACGGTCGTCGACTTGTAGTCGCCCCGGGGACCCGACCTGGCGTCCGGCACGGCCGGGCGCGTCGTGCGGGGCGCCACGCCGGCGGTGCCGCCGGCGCGGGGGACGGTTCGCGTTCTGCGCCGATACCCGCCCAGCAGGTTGTCCGACGGAGGCTTCGGATGCACCCCGTACGACGCGCGGCGTTTGCCCTGGTGGCGCTTGGAGTCGCCGCCTCCACGGGTGTCGTGGCGGCCCTGCACACGCGGCTCGCCGATCCACAGGACGTGTCCCCGTGGGCCGTGCCCACGGCGTGCGCGCCGGTCGTTGTGCGGGTCGCGGCCGGTGGAGCCTGGGGCGCGGTCTGCCGCGCGAGTCCCGCGGCGCTCGCGGCGGCCGAGGCCGGCCTGAGCCTCGCCGGTTGTCCGCTCGGCGCCCGGCTGGCGGGCCATCGACTGGACTGGACGCTCCTGGACGTGCACGGGACGGGCGAGACCTGCAGCGTTGAGGTGGGGCCTTTGCCCGCGGGGTTGCGCCTGGCCCTCGGCTATGGGCTCGCCGTCAACACGGCGACGGCCGAGGATCTGGCCTTGCTGCCGGGCATCGGCCCGCGGCTCGCGGCGCGCATCGTGGCGCATCGGAGAGAGCACGGTGCGCTTCACGGCCCTGCCGACCTGCTGGCCGTCCGCGGCATCGGGCCCCGGCTGCTGCGGCGCATGGCGCCGTGGCTGAGGTTCGGCTCCGAGTCGCCCGCGTCGGGGAGGCCGTAGCGGGTGCCGTCCGCCCGGGCGGCGCGGCCGGTGCGTTCGAATCGGGTCGCTTGGGCAGGTCCGGTCCGCCGCGCGTCCCCAAAGGCGAGGTTAGAAACGGACCACAATCTAAGGGGTTTCGGCTGCCGGGGGCGTGAACTGCACCGCATCGAACAGGGGGGCGGCGAGCACGGCCTCGTCGAGCGCCGCGTGCCAGAGCCGATCGTCGCCGAGCACGAACCAAACGGGTTGTCCGCCTGCGGGGACCACCGCCGCCTCGCCTTCCTGGTCCATCTGCACGTGATCGATGTGCATGCCCGGGCGCACGCCCAGAGCCTGGTGGAGCAGGTCGCCTTTGGCCAACAGCAGGCCGACGATATCGCGGGGAGTCTCGGGCGTCGTGCCGTCGGCAAGGCCCAGCGTCTTGCGCGCAGCCTCGGCCTGGGGGCCCTTGAGCACGGTTTCAACAAGGTGCTTGGCGAAGGCCTGTAGGACCGTGCGCGCCCGGCTGTCGAGCAGCGTGTCGATGATGCGGGCGTCCTTCTTGCCGAGCGCGTCGACGAGTTGATTGAAGGCCCCTTCGGGGCTCTTCGGATCGCGCGAAGCGCCGTACAATTCCTGCAGTCGGCGCACGTTGGCCTCGAGCGTCGCCAGGTTCTCGCGCAGGGTCTGGATCAGGGGCAACCCGCGGACAACCTTGAGGTAGATGTCGGTCTTCCAACCGTCGGGCGTGCGCACGAACGTAAACGTTTCGCCCGCGCGCGTGCGGATGGCGGCGCGGTCGCCGGTGACGGTCGGCGGGTCGTGTTCGAGCCCGGACTGGACTTCGGCACCGGCCTGCAGGTTGCGCATGTCGGTCATGAGCAGATAGAGCGAGAGACCGTCGCGCACGCCACCGACGCGGTCGAGCAGGAGCCGTTCGCGCAGGCGCCGCTGTTCCCAGCGCGGGAAGTGGCGTCGAATGGCCGTGTCGGCCTTGTGCAGATCGGCCTGCAAGTCTTCGAAGTACTTGTGAAATTCTGGCACGGAAAGCGTGAACACGGCCCGCGCATCGCGGGCTCGCAGCGCGGTCACGAGCCGGACGAACGCGGCCTCGACCTCGTGAGCCGACTCGCTCTCGGCGCCGCAGGCGCTCAGGAGGATGGTGGTAGCGAGAAACGCACACAGGGCCTTGGCTCTCATGGAACCCCCCAAGAAGTCGCGCACCTCTGGATAGCACGGCGGTTTCGGGGCGTCAAAGCGCCCCTCCGTGTGGTGGAACGGAATCCGCGACACCGTAACTCTGAGCGATCGTCGCCGCCGGCACGTTCCCACGACCAAGGACCGGCACCACCGATTCGATGGGGCGCAGCACCGTCGGCGGTGACGAGGACCGGAGAGACGGGCATGCCCGTGGCGTTCCGCGGCACGGGCCCGCGACGGGTCATGACAGCCGTCGGACAACGCGCTAGACTGCGACCCGTTGCGGCGCGCTTCCGCGGCCGGGTCGCCGCGGCTTTTCGTGCGCGGCCCGCCAAGCGGCGGGGGCGGTCGGCGGACCCCGAACGACCGGGCGGGTCGCGGCGGCGTGGCCTCGGAGGTGCTCATGAAACCTTGCTGTCAAGCGGGCCAGGGGCTCAAGCGCCCCCTGTGGGCGCTGCTGGGCGTGAGCCTGCTGCTCAGCGGCGCTGCCGGCTGCCGTCGCAGCGTGCCCGCCCCCGAACGCGCGGCCCGCGAGTTTCTGGCCCTTGCCCTGGCCCAGGGTCAGGCCCCCACCGGGGAGCGCGGCGAGAAACTCTACGAACGACTCGATCGGGAGGGCCGGGCTCGGCTCGACGCCCTCGCGGAAGCTGTTGCCCCCCACATCCCCCCGGCGCAGCGGCCGTCGGCCGGCGCACTGCTCGTGTCGTGGGGGGCCATGTTCGCTGCCGCCGTCGACCAGGTGCGCGTCGTCGATGGCGGCGAGGATGACGGCGACGGAGCGCGTTGCACCGTGGAGGTGAGCTACGGTCGGCAACGCGTTCCCCTCAACCTCGTACACGAGTCCGGATCGTGGCGAGTGCAGCTCGCCCCTTGAGGCCCAGCGGTGAGTCCAAAGCGCGAAACGACCTCTGAGATCCAGGCCCGGGACGTGGCCCTGGCGCTGGGCGAGACCCTGTGGCTCGCCCGCATCGACGACCTCGACTGCGGGCCGTTCGCGGGCGCCGAAGTGCGTCAGCGCATTCGCGCGAAGCAGATCGACCTGCAGACGCTGCTTTGCGAGGAGCGCGAGCGGCTCTGGAAACCCATGGGCGAGTGGCCAGAGTTTCGCCAATTCTTCGAGCGCATGGAGGAAATCCGGCAGGAAGACGAAGTCCACGACGCGCTCGACAAGCAGGAAGCGCAGGTCAGGCGCGGACGCAAGGTCATCGGTTCGCTTGGCTACGCCGGCATCGGCGTGGCGTTTCTGGCCGCCGGCATCGTGGCCCTCGTCCTGGCCACGCAGGAACAGGTCCTTCCGAGCAACTACACGGGCTCCATCTTCATGACCGCCGACCTGCCGCGCATCGAGCGGTGGGAACAGTTCTCGGGCGAGCAGGCGCACGAATGGCGCTTCGGCAAGGAGCCCACCAAGCGGACCGTCCGGCGCGCCGGCGGCGGCCGCGGTGGGCGGGCCGGACGCGGGGCCGAACACCTGGTTTTCGACGACAGTGACGAGCCGGTGGCCCTCGATTTCGGCGACGATTCGGACGGCGCGCGCACGCTGAGCGACCAGGAACTCAATGCCGAAGTGCTGCCGCGGGTGCAGTCGGCGGTGTCGTCGTGCCTGCGCGCCGAAAGCACGGGCCGGCCTGACTTCTCGGGTGCCACCATCCAGTTTGCGGTGCTGCCGACCGGGCAGACGGCCGCCGTGCGCGTGCTCGACGCCGTGACCCCGGCGCTCCACGCCTGCGTCAAGGCCAAGGTGCGACCCATCTCGGTGGCCCCGTTTTCGGGCGGCACCCGGTGGATGAAGGTCACGCTGCGGTTCACTGCTCAGTAGCCGCGGCCCGCTCGCATGGGGTCCGCTTCCCGGCGGTGCCGGCGACGGCCTCGTGGGTGTTCTCCGGGCCCGTCGATCGGCGCCGCGAAGTGGCTTCCTTCCGGCCGGCGCCGCTGCTATAATCCGGCCCACGCCCAATGGGGCTCCGCAAAAATCCATGTCGCGCGGCAGTTGATCGTCCATGCGGCGATTGGGGGCAACATGAAAGAACTGGTCGATTACATAGTGAAAGCCATCGTCGATGAGCCCGACAAGGTCGAGACCACCATCGTCGAGAGCGGGGCCACGATCGTCATCGAACTGCGCGTCGCCAAGAGCGACATCGGCAAGGTCATCGGCAAGCAAGGCAACATGGCACGCGCCCTGCGCACCATCCTGAGCAATGCCGCCACAAAGGTGCGCAAGCGAGCGGTTCTCCAAGTCATCGAGTAGCCGATCCAGCGAGCGACGGCCG
Organism: uncultured Myxococcales bacterium; assembly: GCA_964422715.1. Taxonomy (GTDB): domain Bacteria; phylum Myxococcota_A; class UBA9042; order PWKZ01; family CAYRCM01; genus CAYRCM01. Next base: position 13,343 of record CAYRCM010000110.1, read on the forward strand.
GCCAGGCGCCGGCCGCCTGGGAGACAAGCATGCATGCCACGTGTCGCGTCACAACCGGGCGCAGCGCCAACGTTTTCTGGGCCGCCGCCTTTCTGGTGGGGCTGGGCAGCTGCGCCCCGGAAGTGGGCCAGGAAGCGTATGTTCCCCGCGTGATCGCGCGCTTCGACCCCGCCAATGCCATCATTCCGACGCCCAACAACCTCGTGCTCAGCGATCCGACCCGTCAGGCGCCCGACTTGCACCTGAACGTGCCGGTGCCCCTCAAACGCAGTGCCCTCAAACGGCTGTGTGTCGACGTGGCCGGGGCCGCCTGGGACGACGCCACGGCGAGCTGCGTGCCGAGCGACGCCTACCGCGACTCGCGCTGCGCGGCGGGCGCGCCGTGCGTCGTGCAACTCGACTATCGCGAGGCGCGCTGCACGGGCGAGACGCCCGACTACTGCCCGCCCTGCGAGGATCCCGACTGCCAGGGCGAGGTCGATCTGGCGCTCGCCGACACCGAGGGCTGTGCGCTCGAGCCGGCCGCGCGCGGTAGCGAGGCCCTGTGTCTCTTCGTGAGCCAGTATCTCGACCACCTGTCGGGCTGGCCGGTGCACTCGACGCTCGTGGCCACCTTCTCGGACGTGCGCAGCCAGGCCGACACCGGCGCCATTCGCGTCGACCCCGAGAGCGTCACTGCCGAGTCGGTGCTCGTGTACGATGTGACCGAACTCGACAAGGGCAACGTGTTCTACGTGCCCGGCTACGAGCCCCGCCTGAGCGACGAATACGTTCGCACCGAAGATCGCCGCGGTGCCGAGCCCCGCGTTTTCGTGCGGTCGCGACTCGACGTGGTGCGGCCGGTCCCCTACGAGGCCGGCCACACCTACGCCCTCGTCGTGCTCGGCGGCGCCGATACCGATGACTGCGCCGGCAAGCCGTGCGTGCGCCTCACCGACGGCACGCCGGTGGCCAATTCGTACTCGTTCGGCCTCGTCAAGAGCGCCGACTCGCTTCTCGGGCCGCGCCCGACCTTCGACGACCCCAATGCGCTGGGCAGCGTCGTCGCCGCGTCCGACGACGAGGCGCGCCAACTCGATGTCGTCCGCCGAGAATACGACGCCATATTGACCGGCCTCGCCTCGACCATGGTTCCGCCCGAACGGCGCATCGCGCGCGCGAACGTGGTGCTCATGGCGACGTTCACGACGCACGCCGAGGGCACGGTGGCCTTCGATCCCGCCGCGTCGGTCATTCCCACCCCGAACGACCTGCTCATGGGCGCCGCGGGCACCCTCGCGTTCCCCATTTCCGGCAGCGACTCGGCCGCCCAGAGTGCGCTCTTCGAGTTCCTGAACACCCTCGACGGGTTCTCGGTGCTGTCGACGGTCGAGGTCGGCTTCACCGAGCCGCCCGATGTCGCCAGCCTGACGAGCGATACGCTGCGCATCGTCGACCTCGACGCCGACCCGCCGACCCTGCTCGACGGGGTACAGGTTGCGGCCCCCGCGGGCGGGCGCGAGGCCATCGCCGTGCCGAGCGCGCTGCTCGATCACGGCCACCGCTACCTCGTGGCGGTGACCGACGGGGTCAAGGCCGGTGCCGCCTGCGCCGGCGCCGCCGACTGCCGTGACGCAGCGTTGCCCATCGTGCGGCCGCCCGCCATGCAGCTGCTGCTTCTGCCGGTGCCGCTCGCCGTGCCCATCACCGACCCGGCCGCGCAGCACGGCCACACGGCGTGCGCGGCCGACGGCCAGTTCTGGGCCACGCAGCTGCCCGGCATCGTGGCCGACTGCGATGCGGCGCAGCTCGAACCGCTGCGGGCCGCGCTGGCCGGGGCCCTGCCCGTGCTGCCGACCCTCGACCTCGACCTCGGACGCATGACCGCCCTGTTCACGTTCAAGGTGGGCACTGCCCCCGAGTCGCTGATCGACCCGACGCGCGGGCTCATCCCCACGCCCAACGATCTCCTGTACTTCGGCCCCCTCAGCCAGCAGCCCGCGGGCCAGTGCCCCGAAACCGTGCTGCCCTGCACGGCGGGCCACCTCTGCGCGCCCATCGACTGCGACCACGACACGGCGGCGCACCAGACGTTCTTCAGCTGGCTGAACCAAGCCGACGGCTGGTCGGCTGTCATTTCGGGGTCGGCCCTGTTCTCGCGCCCCATCGACGCGGCGAGCCTGGCCGAAGCGGTGCAGCTCCTGCAGATCACCGACGCCGGTCTCGAACCGGTTGAGGGCGCGCTCATCGCTGTCGACCCGCTTTCGGGCGAGCTGCTCGTGGCCAAGTCCGGGCACTTCGAGCGCGCCGCCCACTACGCCGTCGTCGTCACGAACGCGCTGCGGGCCACGGGCGCCGAAGGCGAACCCGCGGCCGCGGTCATTCCCTCGAACTTCGGCGTGCTGGTGCGCGGGGCCAACCCGGTGGCCCAGGACGGACGTTCCCTGCTGCCCGCCGTGCTCGACGACGCCTCGGCCGCCACCCTCGAACCGGTGCGCGCCGGCCTGCAACCCCTCATCGAGGGGCTTGCAAGCCAGCACGGCATCGCCCGCGACGACATCGTGGCCCTCTGGACCTTCACGATTGCGACCACGAACGAGGCGCTCTACAACCCCGACCCCACGAACGCCATCGTGCCGTTCCCGAACGAGGTGCTGCAAAACACCGCCCTCGACCCCGAGACAGGACGGCCCCTGCCGGGCATCGGCCTGCCCGTGCCCGCCGAGCCCGGCATGCTCCAAGACATGCTGGCCGAGCTCACCAAGGCCGATGGCTTCTCGGTCATGGGAAGCATCACCACCGCGTTTCTCGAACCGCTCGATCCGGCGAGCTTCGTGCTCTTCGACCCGACCCAGCCGTCGCTTGTCAACCTTCTGAAGTTGCATGAGAAAACCGTGGCGTTCGCCGACATCGCCGACGTGAACCTGAGCGCCTCCGACATCACGGCCGAACTCATGAAGATCCGCGCCGGGGCCCCGGGGGCCACGGTCGATGCCCGCATGGCCAGCGACGCCGCCGTCGGGTTGCACGAATTGGTGCTCGAGCCCACCATCGGCGAGCCTCTGCGCCAGAACCGGCGCTTCATGGTCGTGCTCGAAAAGGGTCTGGACAGCGCGATCGACGGGCCTGACGGCCAGCCGCTGCCCATCGCCGTGTCGCCGCCCTTCTTCATGGTGCGCATGCCCGTGCCGCTGGCCCTGCCCGATGCCGCGGCGGGCACCGATTGCGGCGGCGAGCTCTTCTGGAACAGCGAGTTGCCGAGCCTGCTCGACGACTGCACCGCGGGCCAACTCGAAACGTTGCGCCAGGCCTACGCACCCATCTTCGGCGCCATGGACGGGTTCTGCGGCACCGTGGGGTGCGACCCCCTGGCGTTCAATCGCGAGGCGGTGCTGCTGTTCTGGACCTTCTGGACGCAGAGCCTGACCGCTCCGCTCGAAGACCTGCGCTCCGCCAGCCTCCGCGTAGAGCCGCGCCCCACCATCGCCGGCGACCTCGTGCCGGTGGCCGACTTCCTCGAAGAGCACAACGACGACGTGGTGCAGCCCGAATGCACCGACGTCAACGATTGCCTGCTGCACGTGGGCCACGTGGCGTACCGCGCCACGTTCGCGGCCAAGTACCTGCTGCCGCTTGCCGACGGCGAGCCGACGCCGGGCAAATTCCCGACGGGTCCCGACGGCGCCATCCTGTTCGACCAGGCGGCGACCATTCCGCTCGAGTTCAGCGTGTATTTGCCCGCGGCCGACGCGGCCGACCGGGCCCATGGCTACCCACTCGTGCTCTACACGAATGGGCTCGGCGGGCGTGCCGAAAACGTGCTGCGCAACCGGCTGCTCGACACGCTGTGCGCCTCGGGCCTGGCGGTCGTGGCGGTCGACATGCCGTTCCACGGCCAGCGCGCCACGCCTGGGGCCAACTCGGGCGACGGCTTCCTGTCGGGAGACCCCTTCGCGGTGCGCGACGCGTTCCGCCAGGCCACGCTCGACCAGCTGCAACTGGTGGCCCTGATGCAGGACGCCCAGACCGGTCTGCACGCCTTCCTCAAACGTGAACTCGGCACCGCCAACCCCGTCGTCGACACGTCGCGGGTGTCGTTCGTGGGCGCATCGCTCGGCGCCATGGCCGGCGCGGCGCTCGCCAGCGTCGAACCCGGGCTCCAGCGGGCGGTGCTCAACGCGCCGGGCGGGCATTTCACGCGCTTCCTGACCGGCCAGCCAACGGGCAAGGCGCCCGATGGCACGCCGTATGCGCTTGCCGACGTGAAGACGTCCGATGCGTACATCGCCGGATTGCTCGACGACGTGCTGGCCGCCCTCGGTCTCGTCGACTGCACGGGCGGCACGTGCCGCGTGACGTCCGAATCGCAGTACCGCCTGTTCCTCACCAACGTGCAGTGGATACTCGACGCGGCCGACCCCGTGGCGCTCGCTCCCTACGTGCGGCGCGAGCCCATCGCTACGAAGGGCTCCGAGACCGACGTGCTCATCCAGGTCGCCGGAAACGACGAACTGTTCAAGCGCCCCATCAGCGACGAGCTCTGTCGCGCCCTCAACGGGCCGGCGCGCGGGGCGAGCGACCCCTGCGACCCCGACAACCCGGCAGCCTCGGCCACGTACCGCGTCTACCCGGGCGCCTGCCACGGATTCCTGGCGGAACGGGAGGCGTGCGGCGGAGGCGCCGCCGTTGAGGTGCAGCAGGCCGCGGCGGTGCGCGATGTCGCCTGCTTCCTGCGATGCGGCACGGCCGTCACCGGCCCGTTGCCCACCGGTGAGGACGTGGGCTGCATGGCGGCTGGGGCCGGCGTGCAGTGCCTCGAACCGGAGCAGTGCGACGACACGACCGACAACGACGGCGACGGCCTGGCCGATTGCGACGACAGCGACTGCAGCGAACTGCCGGCCTGCGGCCAGGGCGAGTAGGGGGGGACCATGCAGAAGCACATCGGGGTCCAGCGGGTACGTGGCGCGGTCGCCCTCGGGCTCGCGGCGTGGGCGCTCCTGCCGGCGGTGGCAGAGGGGTCGGGCTTCGAATTGCGCGAGCACAGCGCCGCTGCGCTCGGGCGCTCGGAGGCCGTTGTGGCCAAGCTCGACGACCCGAGCACCATCTTCTTCAACCCGGCGGGCATCGCGTTCTTGCAGGGACTCGACCTGAGCGCGGGCGTGACCTTCGTCATGCCGAAATTCGAGTACACGGGGCCCGGCGAAGCGGCGGGCAACACGAACAAGATCATCTACCCCGCCCATTTCTACGGGGTCTGGCGCGTGGCCAAGTTGCTCTCGGTCGGCGTGCTCTTCAACGTGCCGTACGGCCTGGGCCTCGATTGGCCCGCCGACTGGGTCGGGCAGCACATCGCCTACCAGTCGCGCATGCAGGTATTCAATGTTGGCCCACACTTGGCTTTCCGTCCCATCCGCAACCTGGCGTTCGCGGTCGGGCTGCAACTCATGCCGGCCACCGTCGAGTTGAGCCAGCGCTGGATGGTGCCGAGTTCGACCGGACTCACGGCCGGCGGCGTGAAGATGGCGGCTACGGGCTTCGGGGTCGGTGCCACGTTTGGCGTGCAGTACCGGCCCATCGACGTCGTGTTCTTGGGTTTCGCATACCGCAGCCGCGTGGCCATCGCCTTCGAGGGCGAGACGCACTTCCAACTGCCGGGCGACCAGGTCGACCGCGACATCTTCCATGACCAGAAGGCCAACGCCGACGTGACGCTGCCCGACCACTTTGCGCTGGGCGTCGGTTGGCAGGCGCTCGATTGGCTCTACGCCGAGTTCGACTGGGACTACTACCTGTGGTCGACCGTTCAAGACCTCACCATCCGCTTTCCCGACGACGCCTCGGGGCTGCTGTCGGTCCCGAAGCCGTTGCGCTGGCACGACTGCTCCATCTTCCGTTTCGGCATGGACTTCGAGTTCCTCAACGGGTTCGCGAAGGACATTGCCGAGCGGCACCAGTTGGTCGTGCGGGTGGGCGTCGGCTACGACCAGGGCCCCTCGCCGAACGACACGCTGTCGCCGACGCTGCCCGACGCCGACCGCGTGTTCGGCTCGGGCGGTGTCAGCTACGTCTACAAACCGTGGGGGCTTGGCGCCGACCTCTCGTTCATGCTGTCCAACTTCATGCCGCGCAAGGTCACCGCGGCCGACAACAATCCGTTCCCGGCGAGCTACGATTCGTTCGTCACCCTGGTCGGCTTCAACTTGCGCTACAACCCGCCCATCGGTTTCCGCGACGGACCGAGTTGGAACCCCGCGTCCGAACTGCCGCCGCCGGTCGTCCCGGCCGTGCCGGCCGTGCCAGCGGTGCCGGCCGTCCCGACGGAACCCGCCGCACCGGTGCCGGCTGTCCCGACGCCCGTCGAATCGCCGGCCCAGCCGCCGGCCATCCCCTCGGCCGACCCCGTCGACGAGGCCCCGGCCCCGGCCGCCTCGATCGTGGCGCCGGCTGCGCCCATCGAGCCCGCGGCGCCGGCCGCGGAGCCGGCCGTTCCCGCCCCCGCACCCGCCGACCCAGCGG
>CAYRCM010000111.1:0-19757 GCA_964422715.1 uncultured Myxococcales bacterium
CGGCAACTGCCGGCGCGCTCGGCAGATCGTTGCCGGCGGCCGCCTCGGGGACCGGGGGGCCCGCCGGCGCGGTGGGAGCGGACGCGGCCGGGCTGCCGCCGGGGGCCGCGGGCGCCGCCGCGGTCACGGTGCACGGGGGATCGGGCCGCAGGCCCCGCTCGGCCCGCAGTTCGGCGCGCAATTCGGCTTTCAACTCCTCGCGCAGCCGGGCCTCGACGGCCGTCGGCGCTTCGCGCGGCTTGCGGTCGTCGCGACAGCCGGCGACGAGCGGTAGGAGCAAGACACAGGCACAGAGAGGGCGAATCATGGATACTCTCCACGGCCCCCAGCGTGGGGCGGCTGGAGCATAGCAAACCGCGGCAGCAGCCGCCAAAGAATCCCCGGGCCGAGCAGAGTCCGGCGCGGCGGGGCCGAAGGAGCGCGGGTGACCCCGAAACCGTTGGTGCGTGAGGGACGACGCGGCTTGCTCGGCGAGCACCGCAGGCAGACGGAGACGACGGGCCCCGACGTCGGCGAAAACCCCTACTGGGACGAAGGCGACGAGCCCCCGCCGCCGGAACTGGGTTGCATCCGACGCGGGCTGTGCTGCCGCACGAGCCCCGGGTGGTTTGGCCCCGGCGAAGTCGAGCAGGCCGCGGCCCTGCTCGGGCTCGCGCCAGACGCGTTCGTGCGCCAATACTGCATCGTCGACCGCTTCGAGGGGGCGGCCGGTCCGCCCGTGTTCGTGTTCGCGCCGGTGAAGCTCGACCGCTTCGGCGCACCGGCGCTGCCGCCGGCCAGCCTCGTCGACGACTGGTACCGCCTGCTGAAAGGGCCGTGCGTGTTCTACGACGGGCACGGCTGCCGCATCTACGCGGCGCGGCCCGTCGAATGCCGCGCGTACCTGTGCTCGCAGCCGCCGGAGCGCAATCTGTCGCACGACGCCGTGGCCGAACTGTGGCGCACGGCAGCGCGGGCGGCCGAGGCACCGGGCGAGACCGCCGCCGCGGCCGCGACAGGCGAAGCGGCCGACGCCTCGGCGCCTCAGGGTGCGCGGTCGCCGGGCGAGGCCAAGGCGTAGCGCACGTCGATCGGCTCGCCGCCCGCCCCGCGACCGAGCCCGCGTTCGTTCGTATGGTCGGGTCCGTGGAAATCGGAGCCGCCGGTGACGGCCAACCCGAGCCCGGCCGCAAGTCCTTCGAAGCGTTCGCGCTCTTGGCGGCTGTGCGCCGGGTGGTGCACTTCGACGCCGCCGAGCCCGCCTTCGCGCAGCGCACCGAGAAAAGCCTTGAGCCGCGTCGCATCGAACCCCGGCAGCCTGCCCGGATGGGCCAGCACGGCGACGCCGCCGGCGGCCCGGATGGCGTCGAAGACCACCTTCGGGGCCAGCCGCAACCGGTCGACGTAGGCCCAGCGGTGCTCGCCGAGGGCCCAGCGAAACGCCTCGGCCACCGTGCAGAAGTGGCCGGCTTGCACGAGGGCGCGCGCGACATGCACGCGCCCGACCGAGCCTTCGGGAACGCCGGGGGCGAGCGTGGCGGCATCGATCGTGTAGCCGCGGCGCGCCAGCCGGCGCAGCAGCACGCGGTTGCGTTCGCAGCGCGCGCGGAGCGCGAATTCGACGGCGAAGCGCAGCGCCGGATGGCCGGGGTCGATGTGGTAGCCGAGCACGTGGAGGGAGCCGCCGCCGGGCCGCTGTGCCGAGAGTTCGACCCCCGCCACCACCGTGACGCCGTGGCGGCGGCCGGCTTCGATGGCGGCCGGCACGCCGGCCACGGTGTCGTGGTCGGTGATGGCCACGGCCGTGAGGCCCGCCGCAGCCGCGGCACCCACGAGCGCCTCGGGGCTGAGGCCACCGTCGGAAGCGGTCGTGTGGGTGTGGAAGTCGATCAAGGAGCGCCTCCACGCTGAGGGGCCGCCCGGCCGGGCGCAGTGTAGCGGATTCGGCTTGCGGGCGTGCTGCACGATGTCGTGGGCAACGGTGCACGACGCGGCGCGGCCGGCGGCGCAAGGCGGGCGGCGGCCGCGGCCGGCGCCGGAGGCCCGCGCGACCGCACGAATGCAGGCGCAGCAGGCGGCTAGGGCTCTTCGACCCAACGCACGGCGGGGCGCCGCACACGCCGCACGCCTCCGGCGGGACGCGGGTCGTCGCCAAGATAGCGCGGAATGATGTGAATGTGCAGGTGAAACACGGTTTGGCCGGCGGCGGCACCGACGTTGACGCCCAGGTTGAAGCCGGCCGGCGCGTGCTCGGCCTCGATCCGCCGGCGCGCTTCGCCGACGAGCGCGTAGAGGTCGGCGACTTCGGCCGGGCTCAGCTCCCACGGGGTTGCGACGTGGCGCCGCGGCACGACGAGCGCGTGGCCGGGGCTGACCGGATAGGCGTCCCAGAGCATGGCGGCGTGCTCGTTTTCGGCGACGATGCGGTCGCGCGGGCTGCAAAACGGACAGGGCGTGGATTCGCTCATGCGGCAGTCCTCCGGGATGGGGCGGGCCTGTACATTGGCACGCGCGACAGATAGGATACGCGCGGCGTCGCCCCGGCACGAGAGGTTCGATGGCCGTCGGCAGGACAAACGCGCTCTCGGTGGTCACGCTTGGCGGGCTTCCCGGCAGCGGTACGACCACGGCCGTGACCCTGCTGCGGCCGCGCCTCGACCTGCCCAGCTGCAACATGGGCGACATCTTCCGGCGCATGGCCGCGAAGCAGGGCCTGCCGCTCAATGCCTTCGGCGAATACGTGCGCTGCCATCCCGATGTCGACCGGCGCCTCGACGAGGAGCAGGTGGCCGTCGCCCGCGGCGGCAACGTCATTCTCGAAGGGCGCCTCTCGGGCTTCATGGTGCGGCGGGCGGGTGTGCCGGCACTCACGGTGTGGCTCGATGCGGCGGCGGCCGTGCGCTACGCGCGCGTCGCCGCACGCGAACGGCTGGCGCTCGCCGAGGCCGCCGAAATCAGCCGCGCTCGCGAAGAAGGCGAACGCCGGCGCTACCTCGAAAACTACGGTTTCGACCTCGACGATCGCTCCTACTACGACCTGACGCTCGACACGGGTCTGCTCGGGCCGGCTGCGGTGGCCGACTGCATCGCCGCGGCCTTTGCGAGGGCGCTGCAACCCGTCCACGAGCCGGCGGAGGTTTCTCGTGAGCACGCGTGAACCGGCCACGGCCGAAGCGGTCGGGACGCTGTCCCCCGCCAGCCACACGCACTGTCCTTCCTGCGGTCGCTTCGTCGGCACCTACCCCGCATGCCCGGCCTGCGGCGCCCGGGTCGACAAGCGGCTCACGGTCACGCTCTTCAAGTGGTCGGCCGTGGGCGTCGCCGTGGTGGGCCTGGCGGTGCTCTACCTCGTGGGGTTGCGCACCCCCGTGCCGGCAGCGCGCGTGGTCGATCTGTCGGCCACCATGAACTTCGCCTACGTGCGCGTCACGGGCCGGGTCGCCAGCGATCTCGTGCTGCCCGACTACGGCGGCTTCCGCTTCACCGTCAACGACGGCACCGGCGACCTGATGGTCGTCGGCTACGGCAGCATGCGTGAACGCATCCAGGCGGCGGGCATCGACCCGCGCGCGGGCGACGACGTCGAAGTGGCCGGCAGCGTGCGGCTTCAGGGCGACAGCGCGCGGCTCATCGTGCAGGTGCCCGAACACATCAAACTCACGCCCAAAACCCCGCCCGAGGTGTCCATCGGCAAGGTGAGCTCCGCGCTCGTCGACCAGCCGGTCCTCGTGCAGGGCGAAGTGCTGCGGGTCTACAGCCCGCGGCCGGGCAGCCAGGCGCCCTACAGCGTCGTACTGCGCGACGGCGAGGCGCTCGTCCGCCTGAGTGCGTTTGCCTCGGTTTTCGAGCAGGTTCCGGCGGCCGTGCGCGCAGCCCTCGTGCCGGGCGCGACCGTGCAGGTGCGGGCGCTCGTCGACGAGTACCGCGAACGCGTCCAACTGCAACTCGCGCGCGGCAGCGACCTCACCCTCGTCAAGCCGGCGCCGAGCGGCGGTGCGCCAGCCGGCGACGCGGCGGCGCCGCCCCCACGCCCACTGGCCGAAATCAACGCGCAAGAGGTGGGCGGCACGGTCACCGTGGCGGGGGTGGTCACGGCCGAACGCGACTTCGCCAAGGGCAAGCTCTTCACGCTGCAAGACGGCACGGGTCAAATCGACATCCTGCTCTGGCGGCCCACCCTCGAAAAGCTGCCGGCGCAGGCCGTGCCCGCCGCCGGCTGGAAGGTCAACGTCACGGGGCGGCTCGACCGCTACCGCGACCGGCTCGAGGTCATCCCGAGCGAGGAACAGGTCGCGTTCTGGAGCGCCGAGCCCGGCCAGAACCCGCCGCCCGGTGCCGGCCCGGCCGCCGCGGCGGCCATCGAGCTCGCCGCCGAGCCGGCGGCCGATGCCGCGGGCGATTTCATCGCGGCTCCCCCGCCCCGCCCGATCGACTCCCTGCAACCCACCGAAAAGGGCGAACGCGTCACCGTGCGCGGGCAGGTCGTGCAACTGCGCGACCTCGGCAAGGGCCACGTCGTGACGGTGCGCGACGCCACGGGCAAGCTCGACGTCGTGCTGTGGCAGGGTTCGGTCGGCGACTTCGTCAAGCGTGCCGGCCTGCGCAAGGGCCAGGAACTGACGGCCACCGGGCTCGTCAAGGTTTTTCGCGGCAAGATGCAGGTCGTGCCCGGCGAAGACGACCTCGGCGAACTCGAAGTCGCCGAAGGCGGTGCTCTGGCCGCCCCGAAGTCCGATGCGCCGCGCGCGGCCCCGGCCCCCGCTCCGGCCGGCGGCGTGGCCATCGGCAGCCTGCAGCCCGCTCACGAGAATCAGCGCGTGACCCTCCAGGGCAAAGTGGCCAGCGTGCGCGACGCAGGCGGCAAGGGCTACATCGTGACCCTGTCCGACGACACGGGGCGCATCCCCGTCATGTTCTGGAACGCCGCCACGGGCGACCTCGTCGCCAAACTCGGCATCGGGCCGGGCGCCGGACTCAGCGTGCGCGGCAAGTTGCGCCTCTACAAAGACCACCTCGAACTCGTGGTCGACCGCGAAGACGTCGCGCACGTGCGCGTCACCGCCCCGGCGCCGGTACCCCCGCCGGCCGGCAGCCCGGGCGGCCCGGCCGGTACGCCCGCCGCGCCCGCAACGCCGCAGGCGCCCGTACGCACGACGCTCGGTGCCATCAACGACAGTCTGCTGAACCAAATGGTCGACGTCGAGGCCGTCTTGTCGACCTCCCAGGCCATCAAGGGCGGCATCCTCTACACGCTCGAAGCCGGCGGCACGCGCATGACGCTCGTCGTCTGGGAAAGCACGGCCCGCCACATCGCCCGCCCGGAAGCCCTCCAGCCCGGCGTGCGCGTTGGCGTACGCGCCAAGGTCACGAAGTTCCGCGACAAGCTGCAGCTCACCCTCGTCCGCGGCGACCACATCGGGATCCGCTGACATGGACGGTCTCATCATCCTCGGCGCGATTCTGCTCGGCACCGTCGTGGCCGCGCTGCTCGCCTGCCTGCCGGCGCTTCACGTGTACAACGTGGCCGGGGTGCTCATCCTCGGGGTGCTGTGGCTCGGCGATCAGGGCATCGAAGTGCCGGCGGCGGCCATCGGGCCCTTCATGACGGCGCTCGTCGTGGCCTACGCCATGGTCAACACGGTGCCGAGCATCTTTCTCGGCACGCCCGACGAGAGCGCGCTGTTTCTGACGCTGCCCGGCCAGAAGTACCTCATGCAGGGACGCGGCTACGAGGCAACCCTGCTCACCGGTGTCGGCGGGCTCGTTGGCGTCGTGTTTCTGGCGCTCATTGCCCCCGTGGCGGGTTTTCTGCTGAGCCGGCTGCGCGTCATCTTCGCGCCGCACATGTTCTGGCTGCTGGGCCTCATGTTGGCATTTCTGGTCTTGTCCGAGTGGCCGAAGGGCGGCGACCGCGGCCGGCCGGCGGCGCGGTTCTGGGACGCGTGGAAATCGCTGCTCGCCGGCCAGGCCACCCTGCTGCTCTCGGGGCTGCTGGGCTTCATCCTGCTCTATCGGCCGGTCGTGCCGGCCGAAAGCGCCTTCCAAAACATCATGCCGGCGTTCGTCGGGCTCTACGCGGTGCCGTGGATCGTCACGAACGTCATTTCCATTCACGAAGTGCCGCGCCAGCACGTGGCGAAAAGCCTCGACCTCGACCCGTTGCTCGTCACCCGTGGCGGCGCGGCGGGGGCCGGCGGCGGCTTGTTCGCGGCGTTCTTCCCCATTCTCACGGGCGGCATGGGGGGGCTGCTCGCGGGCCACGCCACGGCGGCCCGTGACGAACGCATCTTCATCCTGTCGCAGGGCACGTCGAAGGTCGTCTACTACGTCGGCGCGCTCATGCTGCTGTTCGTTCCCGATCTGCACCTCACGCGCGGCGGCATGGCCTGGATGATGTCGGGCTTCTACACCCCGGCCACCCCGGGCGAATACTGGACGGTCATCGCCACCATCCTCATTTCGGGCGGGCTCTCGTTCCTGCTGCTCGTCTGGCTGACCAAGGCCACCATCCGCATCGTGCAGCGGGTCAACTTCCGCGTGCTCTCGCTCGCGACGTTGGCCATCGTCACGAGCGTGGTGCTCGCCATGACGGGCCCGGGCGGTTTCCTCGTCATGGTGGTGTCGACGGGCATCGGCCTCATTCCCGTGCTGTTCCACTCGCGGCGCATGAACTGCATGGGCGTGCTCCTCATCCCCGTGATGCTCAACATGGCCGGCGCCGGTCCAGCGGTGGCCCGGTTCTTTGGACTGGTCGCATGAAGGGTCTTACCCATTTCATGTCGGGCGCCGCGTTCGGCACGTTTTTCGAGGCGGCGGTGCACCAGGCCCAGACCGACCAGTCGTTCATGCTGGTGCTCGGCGGCGCCTTCGGCATCTTGCCCGACACGCTCGACTTCAAGTTCGCACGGTTCCTCGAGCGCTTCACCTTCGACATCGACCCGCACCCGAACGACCCGAACCCGCAGGCCATCGCCGACGGCGTGGCGGCGGCCATCACGGCCGCCCACGAGGCGAACGGCCGCATGGTCACGCTCGCGCTGCACAGCATGCAACTCTCGTCCGACCGCTACGTGCGCTACACGCTCACGTACGAAAACGGCGGGCGCGAAGTCGTCATCCGCATCGGCCCGCACATCTCGCGCTCCAAGGTGCCCTATCCCGGCACCGAACCGCCCGATGGGCCGGCCCGCGTCGGCCGCGCGACCCTGCCCTGCCGCGTACGGCAGGACTACGAAGACGAAACGGTCATCGACACGTTCTCGGGCCCCGACTTCGGCTTCGTACGCAACGCCGCGGGCGACGTCGAAGTGCACTTCATCCCCTGGCACCGCCGTTGGAGTCATAGCCTGACGCTGGGGGTGGCGTGCGGCCTCGTCGTGTTCCTGCTGGCGGGCCTGTTCTGGGGCTTCGCAAACGCGTGGCTCTACGGTGTCATCGCGGGCGGCGGCTTCTGCGTACACGTCATCGAAGACCAGTTCGGGCACATGGGCAGCAACCTGTTCTATCCGTTCACGCGCTGGCGCTCGCGCGGTCTCAAACTCATGCACTCGGGCGACGCCTGGCCCAACTTCTTTTTCGTGTGGCTGTCGGTCGTGCTCATCGTCTGGAACCTGAGCCGCTTCCACCTCACGTTCGACGGGGACACGGGGTCCTGGCTCGCCGAGCCGGTGTTGAGCGTGCCGTTCTGGATGTACTTCCTCGTCGCCTTTGCCGGGCCGCTCGCCCTTTTCTACCTGATTGGCATCCTGCTTGCCCCGCGCGTGCCGGGGCCGCGAAAGCGCATCGCCCGGGGGCCCTTCTTTACCCGCGCCGGCATCGAGATCGGGGCCGTTGCGGTGCTGGCCCTGACGCTCGGTGTCGCGCTCGCGGCCGCCGGCGTCGCGGCGCCATGGGGCTACGCCTTGGCGTTCGGCCTCGTCGGCCTCGTCGTCGACATCGTGCTGCTCGTGGGCCGCTGGCGACGCAACCGCCCCGAGGCCGAAGCCCTCGTCCGCGAAGAAGAACTCGCCGCCGAAGCCGAAGACGCCTTCGAGTCGTAGCCCAACCGTCGCGTTGGCCGCCGCCGGCGCCCCCCCCCCGTCCGGCCGGCCGACATGGAGCGCGCCTCATCCAGACGTGACATGCACGCCAGCGAATTCGGGCTGGGCGGGCCCCGCCCCTGGCCCGGGTCGGGCCCCGCGGTGGCCCTCGGGGCGCCCCGCAGAAGCCGTCGCAGCCGCACCGGAGGCGGGTGCGGCGCGATCGCGGGCCACCGTCGCCCGGGACCCTGGCACGCGGCGTGCACCTAGGGCCGGACGTCCGCGGGGCGCTGGTGCCCCGGAAACAAGGGGGTAGGGTCATGCGTAGACGCGTATCGTTCGCGGTGGCCGGGGGGCTGTGGCTCACGGTCCTCGGATTCGGGGCCTGCTTCGAGGGCACGGCAGGCGAGGAGGGCCACTTCACCTTCCACGACCTGACGAAACGGCCGACCGGTGACATCTGGGGCGACGAGGACCAGCAGATCGCGGGTGCCCTGGCGCTCGGGGCGACGCTGCGGCTGCGGGTGCGGGATGATGGCGCGGCGTTCACGCCCGACGGCGTCTCATCGTCCGACCCCGCCGTCCTGGCAGTCGTGCGCAACGACGGCGAAGGGCTCGTCGTGCGCGGCGAGCGGGCCGGCGTGGCGAAGCTCACGGTGCGGCGCGGCGACGTGAGCGACAGCCTGACGCTGCGGGTGGCCGAGGTCGGCCAGACGGTGCTGCACTTCTTCCCGATCGGCGAATTCGTGTCGGACCAGCCGGGCCTCGATGTCCCGGAACTGCTGCTGCTGCCCGAGGCCAAGGTCTGGGGCTTCATCGAACAGCGCGACGCCGACGGCGCGCGGCTCACGGGCTTCGGCGCGACCCCGTGCACGGCGGGCGCGGGCGGCGGCTCGGTCAGCATGGCCGCTGACAGCGACCGCTTCACGCTCCATGCACCGGCCGACGAGGGCACGATGAGCCTGACGTGCGGCGCCACCACCCAGGAGCTGCCGGTCGTGGCCGTCGCGACGGCGGTGAAACTCGAAGCGTTCGACTTCCTGCACGAGCAGTTCGGCCCGACGTTCGCCGACATCGATGTCGGCGAGACGCTCTACCTCGTCTTCATCGCCCGCGACGCCGAGGACCGCATCGTGCAGGGCAGCGCCGGGCAGGCGGTGACGCTCGTCATCCCCGAGGCCTCGACCGCGCTCGTCGAGCAGAAGACCGACCTCGGCTCGCCGGAACTGAACGACCTGCTCTTCGACAGCCGGGCCACGGCCGTGACCGTGGCGGGCCCGGGCAGTCACCCGCTGACCGCGACGTGGCAGGGCCTCAGCCTCGAGGTGACCCTCACGGTGGGCGGCGCCTCCGCGCAGTAGGCCGCTGCCGCCGCGGCGACCGTCGGGGCCCGGCCCGCTCAGCGCCCGCGCGGAATGTAGCGCGCAACATCGAGCCGCGCGCCGGGGCCCCGGGCCACGACCACGACGAGCGGCGGCCCCGAACCGTCCGGCCGAAACGCCGCCCGCTCGCCCGCAACCTGCAACGTTCCGCCCCAGGCTTCGAAGTGCAGTTGATACGGCGCCGCCGCCGGCGTGCGCACACGGAGTTCGACGCACTCGGGGGTTTCGCGAAGCACGTCAAGCGCCACCCGGAAGGCTCGGTCGAGCGGCATGCCCGACACGACGCGCGGCCCCTGGGCGGGCAGCCCGGCGGGAACCCCGGCCGCGGCGCCGTCGCCGCCGAACATGTCGGGCGGCAACGGGTCGACCCAGGGAATGTCCGGCGTGGGCTCTGCCGTGTCGCCGCCCACCATGTCGGGCGGTGGCGGGTCAACCCACGGAATGTCCGGCCGCACGTCCAGGCTGTCACCGCTCACCATGTCGGGCGGTGGCGGGTCGACCCACGGGATGTCCGGCGGCGCGTCGCGCGTGTCGCCGCCCGCCATGTCGGGCGGCGGCGGGTCAACCCACGGAATGTCCGGCGGCGTGTCGCGAAGGCCCGCGTCGACCATGTCGGGCGGAAGCGGGTCGACCCACGGAATGTCCGGCCGCACGTCCAGGCTGTCACCGCTGACATCGGGCGGCGGCGGGTCGACCCACGGAATGTCGGCATCGGCACGAATGTCGGGCGGGGCCGGATCGACGGCCTCGGGGTCGCCGCTACAGGCCTGGGCCGCGAGACCCGCGGCCGCGACGAGGGCCGCAGCCCTGGCCACGACGCGCCGCGTGACCGGCGGGCGATAGACGTCCACCGCGCGTTGCTGTCCGTGGCGTTCGATAGCGAGGCGCAGCCGCTGCAGTGCCGGCCACACGGCGGCATCGCTCCGTGCGATGTCGCGCGCGAGGCCGAGTGTGAAGCGTTCGACGGCGCTGGGCGTGGGTGGGGCGGCGCTGACGAAGTCGAAGGCCCGCCGGAGGTGGGCGAGCGTGTCGCGGCCCACCTGTTTCGTCAGCGCGGAGGCCTCGCGCTTCCAGGCGCGCGCCGCGCGGCCGGGGTGGAAGCGTTCGACGAGCGCCGCGAGATAGCCGACCCCGCTCGTGCCGTTGGCGGTGGACTGACTGCCGAAGTTGCGCCCGCCAAACGCGACGGCCGTGATGCGGAACAGCAGTTCGACCCTCGGATCGGCAATGACGTAGTTCAGCCCTTCGAGGCCCCCGTGCAACCGGCCTGTCGCCTGTAGCCGCGCTTCGAGCAACGAGCCGGGGTAGACCTCGGTGCGGCAGAAGTTCCATGGAAAGTCGCAGAAGTCTTCAAGGAACGTGAGATTCTCGGCCACGTCGGCAAGCGTGCTGTCGGGCTCGAACAGCAACACGTTGAAACAGGCGAAGAGATCGGCCGCGCGCAGGAGTTGGAGGGCCCGGCGACAGGTCGCGACATCGGTGTCGCGGCCGAGATGGGCCAGCCCGGCCTGCGAGCCGTTTTCGATGCCGACATAGGCCCGCACCAGCCCCAGGTCGCGGGCCGCGGCGAGCACGTCGGCGTCGAGTTCGTCGGGCCGGCACTTGGCGACGAGGCCGATCTTGCCCACGCCGCGGCTGTCGAGGGCCGCGCGCAGGGCGGCGAGCCGGCGCAGCGTGCGACTCGGCCGCGGCAGGAAGAAGTTCTCATCGTGGAAGCAGAACACCCGCGCCTGGCGGCGCTGGTAGAGCTCGGCGATCTCTGCGGCGATGGCCTCGGGCGCACGCAGCCGCACACGCGGGCCGCCGCGGCCGCGATGGTAGGTGTGGATGGAGCAGTAGGTGCAGTGCTGCCAGCAGCCACGGCTGCCGAGGATGGGCACGACGGCGAGCCCGGCGTGGCTTGCGGGTTGGCCGTCGCGGGCTGGCGGCAGCAGCGCGTCGAGGTCGGCCACGGCCGGACGCGGCGGGGTGGCCGCGGGCCGCCCGTCGGGCAGCCGGAAGGCGAGCCCGGCGACGTCTTTGAGCCGCTCGCAGAGCGGCGCCGGCAGACCGCGGGGTGCGTCGGGCCGGTCGGGCGGCGCGAGGGGTGGGGCCGCAGCGAGCGCGGTCACGAGTTCGGCCAGCGTTTCTTCCCCGTCGTGGCGCACGATGAGGTCGACTTCGGGGTAGCGTTCGAGAATGTGGCCCGGCCGCGCCGTCGGAATGTGGCCGCCCCACACGATGGGGGCCGTGACCCCGGCCGCCCGCAGGGCCGCGGCAAGCCCGTGGAATTCACTGAGCCGGTGCTGGAAGGCGACCGACATGCCGACGAGTTCGGTGGGCGCCGCGACGAGTCGTCGCACGAGGCCGGGCAGGTCGCCCGGGTCGTCGAACTCGAGGATGCGCACCGTGTGCCCCGCCGCGCGCAGCGGCGGCGCGAGATAGCGCAGCGAAAGGTTCTCCTCCTGGCTGGCCCCGACGAGCGCAATGTCCATGGCCTGCTCCTGTGGGCAACGGGACACGCGGATGGACGACGAGTCACCGACAAACAGCGTAGCGGAGCCGGGGGCCGGTGTCACGACGCGCGGGGGCGGCGGCGCTCACATGGTCTTTTCGGCGCGCAGACGCGAGATCCCGACGAGCCCGCCCTCGGCCATGAGTGCATCGGGGACCCAGACGATGCCGGGCTCGGCGCTCGGCGGGCCCGCCACCGCGTGGAAGGCGCGCAGGCCGCCGTAGAGGCGGTTGGGATGCGCGAGATAGACAAGGTCGCCTTCGCGCGCTTCGAGCACCGCCAGGTCGGCGGGCGCCATGAGGACGGGGAGACGGTCGCCCGCGTACTGAGGCAGCGTGGCGAGGCGTTCGGCCGGCAGCGGCCGCACTTCGAGCAGTTTCTTCTTGCCAGGCCGTTCGTCGTTGAGCGGCCCACCCTTGAAGCGTTCCTGGGCCTTCTTGAGCGTGCCCCAGACGAGCCCGACGAGGGCCTCGGGATCGCGCTTGGGCGACGGCCGGAGCAGCGTGATGCCGACCCCAATGGCCCCGCTCACGACGATGCCGAAAAGCGCCCGTTGGTAGAACCAGGTCGTGGCCCCGCTGCCTTCGCGCGGCACCCCGAACGAGAAGGGAGCGAGGATGTCGGGCCAGATCATCGAGATGCCCACCGCGACGGTGCCGCCGAGCACGGTCCAGAGAGCCGCCGTCGAGGCGTAGCGCTTCCAGCAGATGGCGAGCAGCAAGGCCACGACGAGCGGCGGTCCGACGGCGCCGGTGAAGGCAGCATGGGCGGCGTAGATGGACTTGAACGACATGAACACCGGTACCATGGCGATGCCGATGACCGCCACGACGAGCGAGGCGCCCCGCGCGACGCCGAGGTAGTGTTTGTCGCTGCGGCCGGGTCTGAGGAACGGCCGGTAGACGTCGTTGATGAAGACACCCGCGGCGGCATTGATGAGCGCGTCGGCCGTGGACATGAGGGCGGCCGTGAGCGCGGCCAGGACGAACCCGAACACCCCGGGACGGCAGAGGATCTCGGCAACGATGATGAAGATGCTGTTGGCGTCGGTGCCGTCCTCGTAGAAGTTGGCGCCGAACACACGCAACGGGTCGGTGCCGGCATTGGACATGGCGGCACCGATGAAACCGGCCCCCGCCACGGCCAGCGCGGCGATGAGTTGCAGGAACAGGAGCAACGACAGGATGGCCTTGCGCCCCTCGCGCACGCTCTTCAGCGAGAGGAACCGCATGACCATGCCCTGGTTCAGGAAGTAGGCAAACACGCCCTGACTGAAGGTGTCCTGGAAACTGACCCCGATGAAGTTGAATTCGGGCGGCCGGTTGAAGTGGTAGAGCGGGAACTTGTGTTCGGGCGGCAACTGCGACCAGAACGACGAGAGCCCGCCCACGTGCTCGATGCCGAGCCAGAAGATGAGCACCCCCGCGATGAGCAGCATGAGGCCCTGCGCGAGGTCGGTCATGATGACGGCGGTCTGGCCGCCGGCCGTGACATAGATGGCGGTGGTGACGCCGATGATGGCCGCCGAGAGGAAGATGTCCCAGCCTGCCAGGTCTGCCAGCACGAGGCCGACCGTGTACAGGTTGATGCCGACGTAGCCCACGAGGTAGATGAGGATGATGGTGGTGGCGACGCCGCGCACGCGGCGATTGAAGCGCCGCTCGAAGTACTCGGGGATGGAGCCGACGCGGCCGAAGTAGATGATGGGCAGCCACAGGAAGAGCAGCAGCGGCATCCAGAACCAGTCGTTGAGATACGTCGTGGTAGCCGACATGCCGTAGAGGTAGGCCACGCGCGAATACTTGATGAACGAGTAGGAGCCGACGGTGGTGGACACGAGCGAGATGGCGATGACCCACCAGCCGAAGCGCTGCCCGCCGAAGAAGAAGTCCTTGGTCGAACGGGTGTGGCGCCCGAAGATGCTGCCAAACGCCAGGATGCCCACGAAGTAGACGGCGACGATGACGTAGTCGATGGGCTGACCGGCGACGGTGGCCATGGGGGACAGCAGGTTCATCGGCGACTCCGGTCGGTGGCTACAGCCTGGCGGTCACGAACTGGAACACCCCGTGGAGCGAGGCGAAGAAACCATAGCCGCCGAGGAGGAAGAGCAACGCCCGGCGCCGGCGCGGCGTGCGCAGGCCGACGTCGCCCTGGGCGAAGCAGTACGCCAGGCCCACGAAGAAGATGAGCCCGAAGCCCAGGTAGTGGATGAGGTAGCAGAGCAGCGCTTCAGACATAGCGGCTGTCCTCCGTGCGCCCGACGGCGCCGTCGGCGACGAGCGCCGGGAGCGGCGAGCCGGGCCCCGGGCCGTCGGCCTGGGCGGCGCCGCTCACGAGGCGGCTTCGTGGGGCCCGGCCGGGGCAAGCGGCAGGGCGACGGAAGCGCCACCTGCCGCGACGCTGCGGGCCACGGCCTCGACGAGTTCGACGGCGCGGTAGCCGTCGTCGGCACCGGCCGGCGAGGGGCCGCCCGCAGCGATGGCGTCGAGAAACGCGCGGACCTCGGGCTCGAAGCCGCGCCGCTTGGCGTCGGGCAACAAATGGAAGTCGACGCCCGTCGTCACCGCGTCGGCGCCGGGCACGTAGAACGCCGCGGCCCACTCGGCCGTGCTCAAGCGCGCGTGGTCGCCGATGAGTTCGATGTGCTCGGCCGGAAAGTGCCAGGTGGCGTGCGCGCAACTCGTGAGCGTGCCGAGCGCCCCGCTCGCGAAGCGCAGCAGCAGCGCGTAGGCGTCGGTTTCGTCGTAGACGCTCTGCACGCCCTGCGCCTGGACCGCGGCCACGTCACCGATCAAATACCGCGCGAGATCGAGCATGTGCACGGTGACTTCGTAGAGGAAGCCGCCCGTCACCGTGGGGTCGACGAGCCAGCCGGGCGAACGCAGGTCGCCACGGTGCAGGCAGAACGACGCCAGGCGTGGCACGAAACCGCCGGCTTCGAGCCGATCCTTGACGAAGCAGTAGACCGGGGCAAACCGCAGGTTGAAGCCCACCTGGTAGAGGCCCTGCGATTTGGCGGCGGCTTCGCGGACGCGGGCAGCGGCGGCGAGCGAGGTCGCCATGGGCTTTTCGGAGAAAACGTGCAGGTTGCGCGCGAGGGCGGCGAGCACCGAGTCGACGTGCAGCGTGTTGGGGGTGCAAACGAACACGACCTCGGCGCCCGCGTCGAAGGCCACGCGTTCGTCGTCGAGTGCCAGCCCGTCGTAGCGGCGCGCGAGTCGCTGGGCGCGTTCGATGTCGCTGTCGACGAAGTAGGCGAGTTGCACGCGCGGATCGGAGGCCAGGGTCTCGGCGTGCATGGCCCCCATGCGGCCACAGCCGATGATGACCACCTGCCACATGCTGCGGGTCCTTTCCGCCGGCGCGCCGGTGCGGCCGCCGCTCTACGCGGCAGGCTGAAGCCTCGACGCAACGGGCCGAGTGTAGGCCAAACGGGGCCCGGCTGTCACGCGGAGCGGAGGCCAGGCGGTCAGGGGCCCGGCGGGGGGGTGGGCGCGGCGAGGTGCAGGGCGCCGGCGAGTTGGGCCCGCAGTCCCCGGCGGAGCGCGACGAAGCCATCGGGCGTGAGCTGCTGGGTCGCGTCGGAGCGGGCGTGCGGCGGGTCGGGGTGCACCTCGATCAGGATGCCCTGCGCGCCGGCGGAGAGCGCCGCGGCGACGAGTGGCAGCAGGATGTCGGTGCGCCCGGCGGCGTGGCTGACGTCGACGATGACGGGCAGCGCGGTCGCGAGTCGCAGCACCGGCACCGCGGCGAGGTCGGGCGTGAAGCGCGCGTGGCGGGCAAACGTGCGAATGCCGCGCTCACACAGCACCACGGAAGGGTTGCCACCGGCCAACAGATACTCGGCGGCGAGCAGGAATTCGTCGACCGTGGCCGCGAAGTGACGCTTGAGCAGGACCGGCAGCCGCGTCTGTCCGAGCGCGCGCAGCAGTTCGTAGTTGTCCATGTTGCGCGCCCCCACCTGCACGAGGTCGACGTAGGGGGCCGCCCGGTCGATCTGGCGCGCATCGGTGAGTTCGGCCACGGTGGCCATGCCGTAGCGGGCGGCCACGCTGCGCAGGATGGGCAAACCCGCGTCGCCGAGACCCTGGAACGCGTACGGCGAGGTGCGGGGCTTGTAGACGCCGCCGCGCAGGAAGCGCACGCCCTCGCCGGCGAGCACGCGGGCCGCGGCGTCGAGTTGCGCCTCGCTCTCGACCGCGCAGGGGCCCGCGATGAACAGGGGGGAGGCGCCGATCGGCTGGCCGCCGGCCATGACGATGCGGTCGGGTTCGGCGGTGCCCCGATGGACGCGCAGCGCGCACGCCTCGCGCTGCTGCATGCGGTCGAGGATGCGTTCGAAGAGCACGCCGAACACGGCCGCCACGGCGTCGCCGCCGAGCGGCCCCGGGTTGTCGCCCACGAGCCGCGCCAGCATGGCCGCCTGGCGGCCCGGGTCGAAGAGGTCGTCGACCTGCTGGCCTTTGGCGGCGATGGCCTGGAGCGCGAGTTCGGTGCGACGGTTCAGGAGGCGCAGCAACTCGACATTGCAGTCGTCGATGAGGCGCCGCAGTTCGGGCAAGGACGGCGTGGTCATGGCGGGGTCACTCCGAGTCCGTCTCAAGGCAATGGAGCCATACCGACCGCCACCGGGCGTGTCAAGTCGCGAGGCGCCGCGGCCCGGGCACGGCGGCGCGGGGGCCGTTGAGCCGACCGGCGCTCCGTGCTATCGTCGGCCGTCTTTTGGGGCGAGCAATCGCGACCGGATGGAGGCAAGCATGGCGGATACCTTCGACAATCTCTTGGTTTTGGGGCGGCCGGCCAGCGGCAAGTCCGAATTCATCGACTGTCTGACGCGGCTCGCGCCGAAGGACCGCGCCGAGCGCTTCCACATCGGCCCCTACGAGGCCGTCGACGACTTCCTGTTCATCTGGGAGAAGTTCGAAGAAGACGACATTTGGGAAAAACTCGGCAGGCCGCGCCTGCACTCCCGCCGCTTCGGCTCGAACTACGGGCTCGTCGGCGTCCACGAACTCGACTTCATGATCGAGATGATCAACCGCGCCGTGCGCAGGGGCTATCTGAACCGGCCGGCGTTCTACGAGCAGGGCACGCTGCTCGTCGAGTTCGCGCGCGGCGGCGAGCACGGCTACGACTACGCGCTCAACCACATCGACCCCGAGGTCCTGAAGCGCGCCGCGGTGTTGTACGTGCAGGTCAGCCCGGCCGAATCGTGGCGCCGCAACGTAAAACGCTACGAAGAGAAGCAGCGCCACAGCATCCTGGCCCACATGGTGCCCCAGGAGATCCACCAGGAGTTCTTCGCCGAAGACGACTGGCCCCAGGTCACCGGTGGTGCGCCGCAGGGCTACCTCACGTTCCAGGGCGTGCGCTTCCCGTACGTCAACGTGCCGAACGAGCCCGAAATCACCGACCCCGTGCTGCTCTCCGAACGCTACGCGCCGCGCCTCGCCGAACTCATGCGGGCCTACAAGCAGCGATAGCCGCGCGTCACCGCGTCCGCCCCCAGCCAGATCGTGGCATGCCGGCCGGCTGCGCCGGCTGCGCCGCCTACGCGGCGCGCGACAACTCTCGGAAGAAGTGGATCAGTCGGCGGGATTGAAGAGTTCGAGCTGCGTGACGGGCGAAAGGGCGTTGTCGACCCGGCTCGCGCCGCCGACGATGAGCACCATGCCGTTGCAGAGGCGCGCGAGCGCATGGCCGAAGCGCGGCCACACGGGGTCGGAGTCGCGGGTTTCGCCGCGCGTGACCGTGGGCCGGCCGTCTTGCTCGAACTGGAAGATGACCTCGTCGGCGAGCACGGCGCCGCCCACCCCGGCCGAACCGCAACTTGCCGCCGTCGCGCTTTCGCAGCCGCCCGCGATGAGGATGGTGTTGCGCGGCAGCTCGATGGTGGCGTGACCGGCGCGCGGATGAGCCAGGTTCAGCACCTGAGCGCTTGCGTCGGGCACGAAGGCGATCTTGCCCTGATTCTGGTTCGACGGGGCCGGGGCGCGGATCTCGAGGAGGTCGACGCGGTTCGTGGCCTGCGCGTGGTCGGCGCCCGTGAACCCGCCAATGAAGTACAGGTAGCCCTGGCCCGCGGCCCACGTCGCGGTGTGCAGCGTGCGGGCGGGCATGCGCCGGAGTGCGGCGGGCATGGAGAGCGGTTCGCCCGAGCCGGCCTGGAACGGCTCGAAGGAGTCGACCACCCCGGTGGCGTTTTCGCCGCCGGCGACGATGACGAGCGAACTCGCCTTGGTGCCGAGATCGACGGCCGTGGCCGTATGGTTGAAGCGCTGGGTTTCGAGCATGCCGCCGTTGACGACGCCGAGCGTGGGCGACCAGCGTTCCCAACTCATGGCCGCGCCGACCTGCGGGTTCTGGACGCCCTGGCCCTGGCCGCCGACGATGAGTACTTCGTCGTCGCGGTACGGCATGAGCGTGGCCGTGAACTGGGCGCGCGCGATTTGCAGTTCGGGGCCCGGGCCGACACCCGACGAGAGCGGGTCGAGGATGTCGATGGTGTTGGTGGGCACGATCTGGCCGCCTTCTGACGTGTAGCCGCCGATGAAGGCGACCCGCCCGTCGGACAGGGGCACGGCCTGGTGCAGGGCGCGCGGCCGCTGGAGCGCCAGCACGCCGCTCGTGTCGGTGAAGAGCGCGTTGCGCTGCGGGTCGAACACTACGATTTCGTTGGTGATGGTGTCGATGGCCGCCGCCGCGAAGACGTCGCTGGCGTCGGTCTTGAGCGTGGCACCGCCCGCGATGATGACCTTGCCGTCGGCGAGTTCAGTGACCGTTGCGCCGAAGCGCCCCGTGGCGAACGCCTGGGGCCCGAGCAACGTCAGCGAGCCGTCGGCCGCGGCCGGGCCGGGCGTGTAGACCGGCGCGAACGATTCGGCCTTGGCAAAGAAAATGGGGACGTCGAGCGGCTGGCGGCACTGGCTCAAGTCGAGCGTGCAGGAGCGCCCGCGTGCGAGCACCTTGATTTCGGGATCGCCGGCGGCGAGCCCCCAGCCTTCGAGCGTGTAGACCACTTCGCGGCCTTCGGGGATGGTCGGCGTTTCGGCGGAGCCCGCAGCGCCCGCCGCGGCGGCGGCCGGGACCACCGTTTCCTGTTGTTCGCCGGTGCGCACGTTTTCGGCAACAACGCGGAACTGCTGGACTCCAATGAACGGATCGGTATATCCCGGCGCACCCGCCGGCAGTCGATAGAAACGCAGCGCGCCACAGTCCCGCGTCTGGGCTTCCTCACCGCACGCAGCGAGGGCCGCCGCCAACACCAGCAGGACTGAGGTCATCCGTCGAGCAATCATCGTTCGCCCTCCAGCTTTCGCGAGCCGGGTCACTGCCACGTTGCGGTCATGCGGACTCTGTCGGGACCGCCGCCACCCTGGGAACTGAGACCGAGCCCCAGGCCGACGCCAAGACCGGCGGCCGCCGTGCCACCGATGATCGTCCAGACCCACCATTTCTCGTACCACTTCTTCTCGCCGGTGGCGCCGGTGTTGCCTGGGTCGAACGTCTGGCCACCCGGGTCGAATACCGGGGCGCCGGGGTCGAACACCGGGCTCGACGGGTCGAAGACCGCGCCGGCACCGTTCTGTGGGGCCGGCGTCGCATACGGGCTCGGCGCGGGCGTCGCATACGGGCTCGGCGCGGGCGTCGCATACGGGCTCGGGGTGGGCACCGCGTACGGACTCGGCGCGGGCGTCGGCGCAGGCACCGCGTACGGGCTCGGCGCGGGCGTCGGCGCAGGCACCGCGTACGGGCTCGGCGCGGGCGTCGGCGCAGGCACCGCGTACGGGCTCGGCGCGGGCGTCGGCGCAGGCACCGCGTACGGGCTCGGCGCGGGCGTCGGCGCAGGCACCGCGTACGGGCTCGGCGCGGGCGTCGGCG
>CAYRCM010000112.1:0-19681 GCA_964422715.1 uncultured Myxococcales bacterium
CAAAGTGGTCCGATCACTTGTCCATTTTTTCCTTGTAGTGACCCGCCGGGGTCGCTATGCTGCTCGCAGACGGCACGACGTGCCCCCAGACCGGAGGATAGCCCCATGCATGCCCCGCTCACGGCCGAAAACGAGGCCACACTGCGCTGGGCCGGCGAAGCGTTTCGGCGGCCGTGGTTCGATCTCTGCGACCGGCTTTCCTGGATCGCCCGCGGCGAGAAACACGACGGCTCCGCGTACCGCTTCGACCCGTTCTTCCTGCCCTTCCCGCTCGACGCACGCTGGCTGCACGCCCTCATGCGGCGCGGCGCCACGCAGTTGCTGCTCGGGGCCAATCCGAGCCTCTTCACGGTGGTGTTGAGCCCCTCGGGCGACCGCATTCTGTGGAGCGCCGTCGAACGCGCCGAAAACGGGGTGTTCGTCGAGTACCACGTCCTCAACGACCGGCTCGACGAGCCCTGGGCAGCCGAACTCGCGGCGCTGCTCGCGCAGGACCGGCTCGCCGATGCGCTCGCCGTCGCCCGCGCCTTCGTCGCCTCACAGCCCGCATTGCGACACATCGAGGTCGGAGTGCTCAAGGCGGCGCACTTGCAGTTCTTCGCGGCCCTCGAACGGGCGTGGCAGCGCGCCGGTGGCAAGCCCAACGTCGCGTCGTTCACGCGCCACGCGCTCGAGGCCGTCCGCCAGATCGTGCAGAACCGTTGGCTGCGCTTCGCCCCGCCCATCAACCTGGGCCGGCTCCTCGCGGGCCTGCTGCCGCTGCTGCAGGCGGCGGCGCCCCTCCTCGGCGCAACCGAACGCGCCGGCGGGCCGACCGAGGGCTGAGGGCTGAGGTCTGAGGGCCACGGGCGCGCCGGGCCGGCCGGTCTGGACATCGTTCGGCACTCAGGTCGGCGTGACGGCCATCACCACGTAGGGGCCGGCGGTAGCCTGCACGGTCACGGCGGCACAGGCCGCGGGCAGGAGCACGCTGGCGCCCCGGGGCAGGGCGACGGGCACACCGCCGGGCGTGGCGACCTCGCCATGGCCGGACAGCGCCAGGAGCGCCGTCGGACGCGGCGCGCGCGGCAGGGCCAGGGCCGAGCCCGCCGTGAGCACCAATCGCTCGAGGCGGAGCCCGCGTTCGTCGACGAGCGTCACGAGGCTATCGGCCGGCTGCGCCGGCCCATCGGCCCGGGCGCGCCTCAGCGGTGCCACGAAATCCTCCCCACGCGGGCCGGCCAAGCGCGCCACCCGCAGGAAATCGGCGACGTGCAGCGGGCGCGGGGCCCCCGTGGGCGAGAGCCGCCCGCTCGCGTCGTATCGGCGGCCCCAATCCCACACCCGGTAGGTCAACGCGCTGCGGCCCGGCCTGACGCGCTGCGGCTCGATGAGCGTGAGCCCGCCGCCGATGGCGTGCACCGTGCCCGGCGGAATGGCGAAGCAGTCGCCCGGTCGCACAGGCACCCGATGCAGCCAAGCGCCGATGTCGCGTCCGGCGCTGAGCGCCGCGGGCAACTCACTGAGCGGTGCATCGGCCGCGAACCCCAGGTACAGACAGGCGTCGTTGCTCGCGGCCACCACATACCAGACTTCGAACTTGCCGCTCTCGTCCGGCCGGAGCGCCGGGTCGGCGTCGTCGGGGTGCACCTGCAGCGAGAGCGCTGTCGCCGCATCGATCCATTTCACGACGAGCGGGATGCCCGGCCCGTCGGCGGGGCTCGTGCATTCGCCGAGCATGCGCGCGGGTTCGGCCGCGAGCAGCGTCGGCAGGGGCACACGCGCCGCCGTGCCGAGCCCGGCGGGCAGCACGGACGCCGGCAGCGCCGGGTCGTCGCTCACTTCCCAACTCTCGCCGACGACCGCGTAGCCCGCCTTTGCCGGATCGAGCGGCAGTTCGCGCTTGATGTCGTCGAGCAACCGCCGACCGCCCCACGGCGTGCGTTGCGGCGGCGTGAAGTTGTCGGGCGTCAGCGCGAGCGGACGGCAGGCAAGTGCCGCGAGGTCGCCGGTCGGGGACGATTCAGTCGAGCCCGCGCTCATAGAGTTCTTCCTCCGTGAGGCCGAAAAAGTGCAACACCTCGTGGAGCACCGTCGTGCGGATCTGTTCTCGCAGTTCGCCGCGCGAGGCGCACACGCGTTCGAGATTGCGCTGGAACAACGTAATGGTGGCCGGCAGCGTCGTCCAGGCGTCGGACAGCGAACGCTCGGCACTGCCCGAGCCGTCGAACAGCCCGAGCAGCAAGGGATTGAGGCCCGTCTCGCGGACATCTTCGAGGCGCGGCATGTCGCGCACCGCCACGACGACGTTCGTAAGGCGTTCCCGCACGACGTCGGGCAGATCGGAGAGGGCCGCCCGCACGACGCGGTCGAAGGCGTGCCGCGGCAGACGCCGCGGGGCCGGAAAGCCTTCCGGATCGAGACCCGCGGCCCGACGGTAGTTGCGTTCGGCCTGCGGGTGGTGGCCCTGCAATTCCTGGAGGATGGCGCGGCACTGGTAGGCCTGCGCGCAGTCGGGGTCGTGCGCGAGCGCCGCGTCGGTGTCGGCCTCGGCGGCATCGAGCCGGGCGAGTTCGATGCGCGCGTAAGCGCGCAGCGCGTGCGCCACGGCCAGGTCCGGGTCGCATTCGATGGCCGCGCTGAACGCGGCCTCGGCGTCGTTGAGATAGCCCAGGTCGAGCAGGGTTTCGCCGGCCGAAAGCGGGACTTCGGGATCGCCGGGGGCCGTGTCGGCCGTCTTGCGGCGCAGGCGCAGCACCTGCCCCACGTCGCGGGTTTCGGCGGCGCGGTCGAGGTCGGCCTGGTATTCGGCCAGCGCCTCTTCGGTGAGGCGCACGTCGCGCGACGCCCGGCCCCTGCGAAACCGCGAAAACCAACCCACCGCCGGTCACCGTAGCGCCGCGAGGCGGCGCGCAAGGGGGGTGTCGGCAAGCGCGGCGACGGCCGCCGCGGCGGCGGCCGGTGCGCGCACGCTGGCGTGGCGACCGGGCCGGAGCAACGGGAGGCGGCGTCGCGCGCTTTCGGCGACCCGCTGCGCGGGCAGTCGGCCATCGCGCATGGCCCGCGCCAGCCCCTCGATGGCACGAAGAAGTCGATCGTGACGATGGCACATGAGCAGCAGGTCGGCCCCCGCCTCGGCCGCCTGCAACGCCGCCGCGGCAGGGTCGCCGAAGGCGCTCAGCGCGCCCATCTCGAGGTCATCGGTGACGGCGAGCCCGGTGAACCCGAGCGTGCGGCGCAACAGGGCGTAGGCCTGCGCCGACAGCGATGCGGGCCGGTGGGGTTCGAGCGCCGCGTAGCAGACGTGCGCCAGCATGACGCTCGCAACCCCGGCCTCGACGGCCGCGGTGAACGGCGGCAGTTCAACGGCCGCCAGGCGCTCGGGCGGCGCGGCCACGAACGGCAGTTCGACGTGGCTGTCGCGTTCGGTGTCGCCGTGACCGGGAAAGTGCTTGGCGCACGCCGCCACGCCTTCGGCCTGCAGGGCGCGCACGTAGGCCGCGACGTGCGCCGCGACCAGCGCCGGCTCGGCCGCGAAGGCCCGCGGACCGATGATGGGATTGCGCGCGCACGTGTCGACATCGGCCACCGGCGCGAAATTGACGTCGACGCCGAGCCGGGCGAGCGCCTGGCCCACCAGAGCGGCCGCCGCCGCGGTGAACGTGGGCGGACCGGCCTCAGCCAGGAGGCTCATCGCCGGAAGACCCGGAAATGGCGCGGGAAAGCGACGAACGGGGCCGCCCTCCTCGTCGACGCAGACGAGCGGTGGGGCGCTCGGACGCGTGGCGTGAATGTCGTCGATCAGTTCGGCCGCCTGGTCGAGCGACTGGAGGTTGCGGCGGAACAGGATGACGCCCGCGAGCCCGTCTTTGGCCAGCAGGGCCCGCAGTTCGGCGGGCAGCGCCGGCCCGTCGAAGCCCGCCAGCAGCCAGGCGGCCGGGCTGTCGTGGGGCGGGCTCATGGCTGCGGCTTGACGTTGTCGGCGATGAGCTGCTGCACGAGCGGTTCGAGGCGTTCGATGACTTCGACCGGATCGCTCGCGGGCTGGCGATACGCGAGCACGAGGTCCTTGATGCCGCCCACTTCGCGCCCGCAGCGCTGGAGCAGCGCGAGGGTCGCGTCACCGACTTCCCCGTCGACCGGCACGGGCTGGGTGTCGAAATGGCAGACCCGGTTGGCCAGAATCTGGGCGGCCACGTCGAGCAGCGTGCGGTGCGTGCGCGTGCTGAGGGCCTCGCCCTTCAAGATGGCTTCGACCCGCCGTTCGACGAACAGCCGCACCGGGCGCGTGAAATGGATGCGGTCGGTCGGCCCCGAGTCGCGCACGAACAGGGCGATGCGATGAATGGTTTTCGGCGCGCCGGCGTCGGGCGGTGCGCCGGCGTCGGGCGGGCCGGCGTCGGCCACCGGCACGCCCGGCAGAACCCCCCCCACGAGCAACGGCGCGGGTTCGGCAGGCTCGGGGCCCGGGGCCAGGGAGGCCGCCGTGGGCCCTGGCGGTCGGCCGCCGGCGACGAGGACCAGGATGGCGACGAGCAACGCGACGCACAGGCCGAGCGCGGCCGGCAAGGCGAAGGCGCTGAGCCTGCGTAGGGGGTTGCCCGCTCCGGCGCGGGTCGCGGAGGGCGGACCGCCGGGCCCAGCGAGGTGCAGCCGCGCTTCGAGACGGCGCAGGTCGACGGTGGCGAGGTTGTTGACCTCTTCCCAGAGTTGCCAGAGCGCGCGGTCTTCGGACGGGCCGGCCTGTTCGATGGCGCGACGCGTCGCGAGCCCGCCTGCCATGATGAGGAACGACTCGAGCGAGCGGGTGAACGTGTTGAGCAGCCCGTCGGGTTCAACCCGGTCGACCACGGCCAGGATGGGTTCGGAATTGGCCGTCCAGGGCGCATCGCTGCCGCGCGGCTGGAGCGCCGGCAGGTCGCGGGATTCGATGACGTTCTGCTTCTCCTCGGCGGCAAGCCGCAACGGGGAGGCCCCGTCGAGCGGGACGCCCCACAGCACGGCCCGGAAACCCCTCAGAAACACGTGCAGTTTGCGCCCGTCGCTGACGATGACGGCGAACCGGTAGGCAATCGGCCCATCGAGCCCCGCTCCCTGCAGGGCCTTGATGAGGCGTTGCGCGAACAGGAAGGCCGTCTCGGCCGATTCGCGCGCACAGATCTCGACTCGCTCGATGACCGTGCGCGTGCGGTCCCAGAGTTCTGCTTCGGAGACGTTGTCGGCCGGGCGAAAGAGGACGGCACAACGCCAGCCCGACGACGATTCGCGCACGATGCGCCGCGCCCAGCGGGGGTCGGGCCGGTCGCGGGAGGCGTCTTCGCAAACGAGCGGGAAGTACAGTACGTGCATGGCCCTCACAACTCCCGGCCGGAGCGCGACGGCGCCGGCGCTCGCGCCTCGACGAAGGCGAGCAGCGCGGCAGAAAACCGTTGGAAACCCCCGGCGCGCCGGACGCGAGCCAGGGCGTCGGCCAGCCCCCACCGTTGCGCCAGCAGCGCCTGCAGCGCCCCTTCGAGCGCCGTTGCGTGACGCGGCGCGTACACGCCGTCGAGAAACGCGCGCAGCGCCGGGTCGGCCAAGGCCTCGGAGGCACCGAACAACGCCAGAAAGGCGCGCGTGACGAGCTCGGCGTAGTCGGCCGCCTGCAGCGCGTCGGCCTGCGCCCGGATGATGCGGTACACGTCATCGGGGCTCGCTGCCCCCTGACTCCAACGAAACAGCGCACCTTCCACGGCGGCCGCGACGATCCGGGGGCGCGAGAGCGACATACCACTCGGCAGCAGCCGACACAACGCTTCGAGCGCCGCTTCGTCGAGGTCGGCGAGCAGCCCCGCGTAGAGCATCTGGCGGAACGCCGCCCGCTGCAACGCGTGCAGGCCGACGCTGCCCGCGACCGACCAGAGCCGCCAGAGCCCGCGCGCTCGGTCGGCCGCCACCGGCAACGCGACGAGCTGCTTCAGCAGGGCGGCTTCCCACTGCCACGCGTCAACGGCCGGCAGGCCGGCAGCGAACGCGAGACACGACGCGAGATGGCGCTCGACCGTGCGGTCGTCCTGCGTGTCTTCGAGGATGCGCTGTTCGGCGAGCAACAGCGTGACGCTCGCCACGGGTCCGGCCAGATCGAGCAGCGTCGCGTGCGGTTGCAGATCGGCGGAGACGAGTTCGGGGCACGCGCGGTGCAGCCGTTCGAGGCGCGCGAGCAGCAGCGCGCACGCGCCATCGAGCCCCCGGCGATAGCGCACGAGCCAGGCCGCGCGGAGGACAAACCCCCGGCGCGCGTCGATGGGCTCGGCCGACAGGACGGATGTCTCGTAGCGCTCCCAACTCTGACGGTCGACGGCCAGCGCGAGCGGGGCCAGTTCGTCGAGGCTCAGACTGCCGGAAGCGGCGGGCCCCGCCGCGAGCAGCGCGCGATCGAGCAACGCCAGCAAGAGGTCGCCGTGGCCGGCGCGAGCGAGTTCGTCGAGCGACTCGAAGAGCAAAGCCCGCGACTCGGGAGCGCGCAAGTCGAACCGCGCAAACAGTTCGCCAAGCAGTTGGGATGCGGCCTCGGGGTTGGCACGCGACAGCGGCACGAGCACGCCGCGCAGGAGCCGGCGGTAGCCCGGGTCGGCCGGCGTGCCGAGCGCGAGGAAGAGCCGTTGGAGCCAACGGCCCGGTTCGCGCGCGCCGAGCGCCCGCTCGAGGTAGCGCGCCAGGCGGGGGTCGTCGAGTCCGGCGTGGCGCGCGAGCCAGCGCAAGAACGATTGCGGCGGACGCACGTCGCCCTGGGCGTCGAGCTGCAACTCGACCTGGGCGAGGGCCTGGTCGATGCGGCCGCTCTGCGGGGCCTCATCCCGCTGCGCCAGCACGTCGGCCAGCGCCCGGGTGACGAGCGCGCGCGCCCAGCCGGAGCCCGTGAGGCGCCCAAAGAAGCCACACACGGCGTCCCAACTGTGCTCGGTCTGCCAAGCGTCGACCAGCCGCACGAGGGGCGTTTCGAGCGGCCCGAGCTCGGCATCGTCCCAGTGCAACTCCGGCCAGCGCGCGGCGGCCGTGCGCAGCAACCGCTGCACCCCGGCGTAGTGCCGGTGCTCGACCTGGAGCGAGATGGCCCCGACGAGGGCCGAGACCGCCAGGCTGCGGTCTTCGGACGAGGCCGGCAGCGCGTAGCGATCCATCCACGCCAGCAGGTCGTCCGGCTGGGGCTCCCCCGCGAGGCGCCTCAGTTCGGCCAACCGCTCGGCCTCGGCACGGCTGTCTTGGCCGGCGGCCGGCCCCTGGACCTGGGACGTGTCGGCGTAGGCCGCGGCTTCCTCGAAACGGCCGGCCAGCAGGTAGTCGGCGATGGCGCTCGCGTAGGCGTGTAGAACGGGACCGGCGGCTTCGCTCGGCGCGGCGGCCTGGTCGGGGTAGACGAAGTATCCCGGCGAGCGGACGAGCCGCGGGATGCAACGATGTCCGGCCGGAATGCCGAGCAGCGGCAGGGGCCGCGGCGTGGGTGCATCCTGGTAGGTGGCGAACGCGAGGCTTGGCCGGAGTGCCCGGGGCGTGAGCAACAGGCAGGCCACGAACAGCCGGAGCAGGTCGCCGTCGCGGACAAAGAACTCGGGTGGCAGCGCAAAGACGACGTAGCGCAGCGCGCTGCCCTGTTCGAGTGCGCGCAGCAGGGCGTGCAGCAACGCCAACAGGGCGGGGCGCTCGCCACGGGTGAACTGCACGATGGCACTCAGGATTTCAGTGACGCGGGCTCCGGCCGCCGGCCAGGCGACGGGGGGTGCGGCCGCGCACGCGCCCGGCTCCGGCGTGGGGAAGGCCTCGCCGAGCGCCGCCAGGTCGAGCAGACGCGCGGGCTCGTGGGTGACCACGTCGGCGCCGAACACCAGACTGCGCGAGAACGGCGCGAGCAACCCGCCGGCGCGGGGCAGCGGCACGGTGCGACTGAGCGCGACCCGACTCGGAGCGACTCGCTGCAGGGCCCATGACGTGGGCGGTGGGGTCAGCCGGTCTTCGGGGGGAGCGTAGTAGACTTGCGAATCGAGCGTGTCGCCGTCGGCGGGGTCGAGCGCGGGCGAGGCGCAGATGCACCGCGGCCCGCCGCCCCCCGATTCGGGAGCGCCCCAGACATGGGTCAGCAAGAGCCGTTCGGCCACGGTGCAACCGGACTCGTCGTTGGGCCTGGACATACACGCACGACCGGGGCGCGGTCAGAAACGCCCGCCGCCGCGGCGGCGACCGGCGCTCCAGGCGCTGCGGAGACTAGAACAGCGGCCGCGAAATGTCACGACCTCGGCGGCCGGTACGGCGGCGCCGCGCAGCCGAAAACCGGACCACGACCGCCCGGACGGTGCCTTCCGGGCCAGTCCGGGGACGACGCCCCGGGCGCATTCCGATCCCGCGCCGCGCTTTACAACGGGGCGCGATTCCATTAGGGTTTGCGGGGCGTTGCGGGAGATTCACCGTCCCTACGGGTGGCATCGGGAGAGACAACGATGAGGACGTGCAGGGCTTGCGGTCGAAACCTCGCCTTCGCGGTGCGGCATTGCCGGGCGTGCGGCTACGGGGCCGGCGTTCTGGCGAATGGCGAGCGCCAAGACGACGGCGGCGGCGGAGCCGCAACGCCGCAGCCCGGCCCGGCGCGGCCGAGCCCGGGCGGTCCGAACGGCGCGCTCGGCGACCTCTCCGAAGCCAGCACGCAGGCCACGGTCGTTGGGCAGGTCGCGCTCGGCTTTCTTCAGGAAGAGGCGGCGCGCCAGGCCGTTGCGCTTCAAACCGCAGCCGCCGAGGCGCCGCCCGGCAAGCCAGCCCCGACTGGGACGGCGCAGGCCGACCGGCCCGCGCCCGCCGGGGGCGAACTGGCCACGGGCGATGTCCGCCGCACGGCCTTCGGCATGCCCGCGCTGCCCATGCCCCAGCCCACCGGGGCGGCCGGCGCCGTGGCCGGTAGGGCCGCGCAGGCCGGTCCCGCGGGGGCTGGCGAGCTGGTCGCCGGCCTCGATCCGGCCGCCCAGCAACCCGGGCAGCCCCTGCCCGCCCAGGGCACGCCGCAGGCCCGGCCGGGAGTTCGCCGCACGCTGTTCGGGGCACCGGCCATGCGTCTCGACCAGCTGCCGGCCCTCCACCGTCCGGCCGTCGCCCGCAACGAGGCGGGCACCAGCGCAGCCAATGGCCGGCCGGCGCCGCTCGCGTCGGCCAGCGAGGCCCTGACCCTCCCGCGCGTCGGCTCCGCGCCGGTGCTCGCCGCCACGCCCGAGATCCGGCCCACGCCGGGAGCCGCCGATTCGCTTGCGAATCGCGCACGCGAAGCGAGCATCACCGTTGTCGGCCACCCGGTGCTCACCCTGCCCATGCCGGGCAGCGAGGGGGTCACCGGTCGCGACCACGTCCGGCCGGCGCCCGCACGCCCGTCCGCGAGCGACACGCTCATCGGCGTGCCCGCCATCCTGCCGGGCGCCACGGCCGGCACGGGCCGGGCCGACGGAGCGCTCGGGGGCGATGGCGGGCGCGACCCGCTCGCGAGCGAGGCCGGCACGCTCATCGGCATTCCGGCCGTGTTGCCGAGCGCGACCTCGAGCGAGCCGGCCTCCGCGCACACGCCCCCGGCGCCGGCCTCCGCCGGCAGCGGCACGCTCATCGGCGTGCCCGCCGTCGGACCGTCCGGGCCCGCGGTGAGCGCCCCCGACGTTCTCGGCACGGCCCCGGGCAGCACCCGCATCGGCCTGCCCATCGTGGCCGGCCCCGGGACCGACGCGCGCGAGAACCAGGGGCCCGCCGCCCTCCCGAGCGGCGCCACGCTCATCGGAGCCCCCATCGTGGCCGCGGCCGCCGCCATCGAAGGCCAGGGCCACGTCGCGGCAACCGTACCCCCGAGCGGCGGCACGCTGCTGGGCGCGCCCCTCGTCGCCGCGGCCAGCGCGGCCGAGGCGCGCAGTCGGGCCGCGACCGTCATGCTTCCCCCCGGGGTCGTGGCCGGAGCGGCGCCGGCGGCGCAGACCATGCTGCACATCGCCGAACCCCCGGCTCCGCCCACGTTGCCCGAGTACCCCTGCGACCTCGATGCCGTCGACCCGCCCGAGGCGCCGCGCCAGCTGCTCGCGACCATGGGCTACGCCTTGAAGAGCCGCGGGCTCGCGGCCCGCATCCGCGCCTGCCTCGAGGTTGCCGAACGGCGGTGCCAGATTCTCGAAGCCGCCGAGCGTGAGTTGTGCGTTGGGCTCGGCCGGGCGGCGTTCCGTTCGGGCTCCGACCGGATCGCCGGCGACGGCGTCGCAGCGATGCTCACGGCGTTCGACGACCAGATTCGCAGTGCCCACGCCGAGCGGGTGGCGGTCGAGACCCGCGTGGCCCGGCTCGAAGCCGAGTTGCAGCAGCTCGAACCGGAACTCGAACGTGCCATGGCGGCCGCCAGGGGCGAACACGAACTCGCCGAGGCCACACGCACCGATTTGGCGCGCCGGGTCGAGCCACAGGAACAGGCGCTCGGGCTCGCGCGCGGCGAAGTCCAGTCGCACCGGGCGGCCCTCGACGCGACGGCCGCGGCGCCCGCCGGCGAGGCGACCGATGCCCGCCGCCTGGCCTTGCAGGCAGAGCTTGCCCGGGCCGAACAGCGTCTCGCGGCGCTTGCCCCGCCGCTTGCCGACCTCAAGCAACAGCTGGCAGCCCAGGAACAACTGTCGGCCGATGCCCGCAGGCGCTGGGCGCAGTTCGAGGCCCAGCGCGCCGCGCTGCGCCAGCGGTTCGCCGACGCCGAAGCCGACCGGCTGGCCCGCAAAGGCCCGCTCGACGCCCGCGTCACCACCCTGGAAGACCAGATGGACGAACCGCTGTTTCGCCTGGGTGTGGCGGCGCGCGACGCCCGTCCGCAGATCCCGGGCCTCGCGGGCTGGTTCGACGCGGCCAGCGAACTCTCCCTGCGCATCGCCGCCGAAGCCGACCTGCGCGCCGGCTACGTCGCGCGGGGGGCGGCGCTCGATGGAGCCGCCGTGCGGCGGGGCTACTGGGTCCTCGGGGCGACCGTCGCATTGGTCGTGGGCGCGGTCGCCACGGCCGCCGTGCTGCTCGTGTAGTCCGCCGGCGTCGGCGCTCGCCGGCCGCGGCGCTCCCAGGGCTTCTCCGTCCCCCCGAACAGACGTCCAGGTGCGCGGAACCCTTCGGTTTCGAATTCTTGCCTTGATCGACTTCGCGGATCATGATACATCCCGCGCCCTTGACGTGGTCTTGCAGACACGCAGCGCGTGCGTGCAGACACGCTGAAAATGTGCGCGCCAAGCAGGTGTGGGTCCGTTTCGCCCGGCACGAAACTGGCAATTCTGGGAGTGGGGCGCAGGCGCGCCTGTCGGAGGTTTCGAAATGGATGCCCTGTTCACAACCCTGGTGGTCGTTCTCGGTGCGCTGCTGGCGCTCGGGCTGTCGGCCGCCGGTCTGCAACTCGTGATTTCGCTCGTGCCCGGTACCAACCCCCGCCAGGCCAACAACCGACGCGAAGCGCCTCCGACGCACCCGGCCGACCCCGACGCCCGCCAACCGCACCGCTAGCTCGCGTCCTTCCCCGCCTTTGGGCCCCCACCGGACGTGCCGCCGGGCGGTGGTTTCTTGCGAGCCGGTCGCTCGGCCTCAGATCCAGAAGCGAAACAGATAGGCCAGCCGTTCGATGAGGCGCGTGAAGAACCCGCGACGTTCCCAGCGTTCGAGCTGTACCTCGGTGCAGTGCTGTGCGTCGGCCAGGAACTGCGTTTCGAGTTCGCGCGCGAAGGTTTCGTCGAGCACGCCCACCGCCACTTCGAGGTTGTAGCGGAGGCTGCGGTGGTCGAGATTGTAGGAACCGACCACGCTCCAAAAACGATCGACGGCAGCGGTCTTGGCGTGCAGCATGCTGGCGCTCCACTCGTAGAGGCGCACGCCTGCGCGCAGCAACTTGGTGAACAGCGCGCGGCTGGCGTACTGCACGAGGCGCACGTCGGAGCGGGCGGGGACCATGACCCGCACGTCGACCCCGCGCCGCACGGCGTTGCGCAGCGCGCGCACGATGCCGCGATCGGGGATGAAGTAGGCGTTCTGGATGCGGATGGAATGCCGGGCCTGGCGGATGGCGTGCAGATACGCGCGCCGGATGAGCGCCCGGCCGCGCCTCAAGGTGCCGCCGAGCACCAGCGCCGGTGTGTCTCCGACTTCGCGCGGGAGCGGCAGGAAGCGGGCCGGCGCGAGCGGCGCACCGCCCGCGCGCTGCCAAATGGCCCGAAACAACCGCGCGAGTTCGCGCACCGCGGGCCCGCGCGTCTCGACGTGCGTGTCGCGCCACGCAACGCGGCCCCCCCCGCTGCGATACTCGTCGCCAACGTTGAGGCCGCCCGCGAAGCCCGTGTGCCCGTCAACCACGAGCACCTTGCGGTGGTTGCGGCGCATCAGCCCCCAGCGGCGCCGCCACGGCGCCACGGGATGGAATTCGACGAGCGTCGCGCCGGCCTCGCGCAGCAAGGCGAACAGCGCCGCGTCGGTGCCGAGGCAGCCTACGGCGTCGTACATGACGCGGACCGCCACGCCCGCGCGGGCCCGTTCGGCGAGTGCACGGGCGAAAGCCCAACCCGTATCGTCACTTCGGAAGATGTAGGTCTCAAACAGAATGAAGTCTTGCGCCACAGCGATGGCGTCGAGCATGGCCGGGTAGGCCTCGTCGCCGTTGCGCAGCAGACGCACCGCGCAGCCGTCATGGACGCGCCAGGGGTTGACGCAGTAGCGCTGGCGCCGCCGGATGGCGCTGAGCGGCGCGAGGCCCGGCGGCTCGGTGGGCGCTGGCGGGGCCGGCGCCGCTCTGCTAGGCTCCCTTCCAGCCGTTTCCGGCACCGGAGGGGGGCCCATCCATGAAGGCGGACTGGACACTGGAATCCTCGGAACCTCTCGCCCGCACCCGCGTCTTCGCCGTATGTCGCGACCGTTGGCGGCATCCCGCGACCGGCCAACCGCACACGTTCTTCCGGCTCGATTCGACGGACTGGGTGAACGTGCTGCCCGTGCGCGCCGATGGCTGCATCGGCCTCATCCGTCAGTGGCGCGCGGGCATCGGCGCGCCCACGCTCGAAATCCCGGGCGGCATGGTCGAACCGGGCGAGGCCGCCGAGGCCGCCGCCCGACGCGAACTGCTCGAGGAGACGGGCTGCGCGGCCGACGAATGGACGGCAATCGGCCAGGTGCACCCCAATCCCGCCATCCAGGGCAACCGCTGCACGACGTTCGTGGCGCGCGGTGCCGCGGTCGTGACCAACCCCACGCCCGACGCCGGCGAGGACATCACCGAGCTCTCGTGGCTGCCGCCCGCCGCCGTCAGTGACCTCATCGCGCGCGGCGAAATCACCCATGCGTTGGTGATCGCCGCCGTATACTTCTTCGAACGCTGGCGCGCCGGCCAAGCGGCGGTCGCGGCGCCGCTGCCCGGGGAAGCCGCACCCCGCTAGCGGGAGCGCCGGACCAGAGACTGCCACGCACCCGGGTCGGCACCCAGGCGTTTCCCCGTGATTTCGCGCAGCGCGTCGAGGGCCCGATCGCGCACCATCTTGTTGGAATCGCTCAACAAATCCACAAGATCCGGCACGGCCTTCGTGGCCTTCAGATGCATGAGGGCCGTGACGGAACGCAGCCGCACCCAGGTCTTGTCGTCTTTCAGCGCGGCAATGAGGGTGTCGGTCGCGCGTGTGCTCCCGATCTTTCCGAGCGCCCAGGCCGCGTTGGCGCGCGCCGTCTCGTAGGGGTCGGAAGCCAACGCCGCGACGAGGCAGTCGACGGTGGCGGGAGACGCGAGCAGCATGAGCGCTCGGGCGGCAGCAGCGCGCACGTCGTCTTCGGGGTCCTTGGCGAGCGCCAGGCAGAGCGCTTCGCCCGTGGCAGGCTTGTGCTCGTTCCACGCGCCCAGAAACATGGCGCTCTGGAACCGAATGTTGGCGACGGGGGCCCGCAACGCGTTGACCAACGCCGCGTGTCCCGCCTTGCCCTTGGCCTTGAACCCGTCGAGCGTGTCGGCGCCGCGATGCGGTTCGCGCATGGTGTCGATGAGGGCGCGCAAGTCGAGGTCGGGGGTGGCGTCGGCGGGCGCGATGTAGGGGTAGTCGGCGGGTGGCGCTTTGCGCGCGCTCGGCGTGGGTTGGCTCGCTGCATCGCCTCCCGCGGGGGCGGCGTCGGGTTGGGCCGCGCGCACGTCGGCTGCGTGAGCAGCGACACCCGGTTGGGCGCTCTGGTCGGGTTCGGCCGCGTGGCGCGTGCGCTTGCTGCAGCCGACGCCCGCCAAGGAAAGGGCCGCGACCAGAGCGGCGGCAAGCCCTAAGGGGGTGCAGGTCGATATCCAACCGTTCGTTCTCAAAGCCCGAATCATGTCGCGTCCTCCCTGCCGACGCTCGACGTTGGACGGCCGTTTTTCCTATCGCACGGCCGGCCGCGGCATGCAACCGGGGGCCCAGCGGTTCGGGTGGGGCCTCCTGCGGGCTCGCGCAGGCCCGGTCCGCGCGACCGGGCGTGACAAACCGCGACCCAACCCCTACATTCTGCGCGCCCTCGGCGGGGCGCGGCGCGCCGAATGGCGCGGGTGAGGATGCCCATGGAAGGCAACGGAAGCGATCGGTCGCGAGCGCTCGAACGGCTGGCCGCAGACCCGTTCGATGTCCTGGTCGTGGGCGGCGGCATCACCGGCAGCGGCATCGCGCGCGACGCCGCGCTCGCCGGGCTGCGCGTGGCGCTCGTCGAACGCGACGACTTCGGCAGCGGCACGTCGAGCCGCTCGTCGCGGCTCGTGCACGGCGGGCTGCGCTATCTCGAACAGATGCAGCTCGGGCTCGTGGCCGAGTCGACCCGGGAACGCGCGCGGCTCATGCGCCTCGCGAGTCATCTGGTGCGGCCCATGCCGTTCCTCTACCCGGCATACCGACACGCGAAACCGGGTCGTTTCATGCTGTCGGCCGGCATGTGGCTCTACGATGGGCTCGCGCTCTTCCGCAACTACCGGCGACACCACTATCGGCGGGCCGCGGCCGCAAGCGCCCTCGAACCGCGGCTGCGTCGTGAGGGCTTGCGCGGCGCCTTCCTCTACTACGATTGCGCAACCGACGACGCGCGCCTGACGCTCGAAAACGTGCTCGACGCAGAGGCGCACGGGGCCATCGCCGTCTCTCGCGCACGGTTCGTGAAGCTGCTGACCCACGCCGGTGGCGGGGTGCGCGGGGCGGTCGTCGAGGATGGTCTTGGCGGGCAGCGCTTCGAGGTGGCCGCCGGCCTCGTCATCGTGGCGGCGGGCCCCTGGAGCGACGAGGTGCTGCCGCTGCTGCGGCCTTCCCCCACGCCTTGCCTGCGGCCCACGAAGGGCGTGCACGCAGTGTTTTCGCGCAGTCGGCTGCCGGTCGACCACGCCGTCGTCATGATCGCGCCCCGCGACCGGCGGGTCGGCTTCGCGA
Source organism: uncultured Myxococcales bacterium (assembly GCA_964422715.1). GTDB lineage: Bacteria > Myxococcota_A > UBA9042 > PWKZ01 > CAYRCM01 > CAYRCM01. The sequence goes on from CAYRCM010000112.1 coordinate 15,390, forward strand.
TCCCGTGGCGCAACGTCACCTACGTCGGCACGACCGACACCGACTTCACCGGCGACCCGGCGCGCGCGCAGTGCGAGCCCGACGACTTGGCGTACGTCCTCGAAACTGCGAACGCCTACTTCCCCGAGGCGCAGCTCGGCCCGTCGGACGTCATCGCCACCTGGGCCGGCGTGCGGCCGCTCATCCGGGGCGCGGCCGACACGGCCTACAAGACGTCACGCGAGCACGACATTCTCACCGATCCGGCGGGCTGGGCACTCGTCGCGGGGGGCAAACTGACGACGTACCGCCTCATGGCCCGGCAGACCCTCGAAGAGGCCTGGCGCGCAGCACGCAACGTGCCTGGGCGGCCGGCGCTGCCACCATCCCGCACGGGGCGCGCACCGCTCCCGGGCGCCGCCGGCGTGGCGCCGCAGCCCGCGGCCCTCTGCGAGCAGGCGCGGGGCGTTGCGGCTGGCGCGGGCCTGTCGGAGCAGAGCGCCGAGCACCTCGTGCGCACCTACGGCGTACGCGCCGCGGCCGTGATGGCGCCGTTCGCCGCCGAGCCGACCCTGGCCGCGCCGCTCGTCGAGGGGCAGCCCCACGTGTGGGCCGAGGTGGCCTTTGCCCTGAACGTCGAGCACGCGCTGTCGCTCGAGGACTTCTTTGTGCGCCGCACGGCGCTGCGCTACCTCGCCCCGCAGGGCAGTCTGGCGGTGGCCGAGGCCGTGGCACAGCGCTTTGCCACGGCGCTCCACTGGCCGGCCGAGCGCGTGGCCGCCGAACTGGCCGCCTACCGCACTCTGGTGGAACGGGACACGCGCCGTTGAGGCCCGAGGCGCCGCGCCGCACGTCCGCCCGCCGAGCGCCGACCGCCCGCGGTCAATCGGGTGGCAGCTGACAGACGGGGCCGAGCTCAGTACAATCCGCCCATGCGCACGTGGTCCACATCGCTCACGGTTCCGTTTCTGCTCGCCGCGCTCGCGGCCCCGTTCATTCGGTGCGCCGAGCCTTGCGAAAAACTCGCGGAAGTCCTGTGTGAGAAGTTGCAGGACGAACGCGCCTGCCAGAAAACCAAGCAAGACCTCGCGGTGTTCGAGCCCGAAACCTGCAAGGCCGCGCTACGCATCTACGAAGATATGCTCGACCGCCGCTGACCTCGTCGCCCCGGTGGCCCCACCCCCGAGCAACGCCGCATCCCGTCACCCAGGGTAGCGCCAGATCCGCGCGACGCGCCGGTTTGGCGGCCGTGCTGAACAGACCGGCCAACGGCCACCGAACCGGCCGCGGCCAGGTCGGCGCACGGCGGGAGCCGACCTTTCTGGCAGACGGCTCAGCCGCCCTTACGGCGGGAGCCGGCGCGCCCGCCGGCGGCCACCGCGAGTGCGGGGGGCGCGACCGGGACCACGGGCTCGATGTCGGCCGGTGGGTCTTCGGCGTCGGGCTCGTCGGCCGGCACCAGCGTGGCGACCGCGGCGCCGTCGGGGCGCGCCGCCTCTTTCTGGCGCTTCACGTTGAGGATGGTGGCCGTGCAGTCGCAGAGTTTCTGGAAGCAGGGGCCGCACAGATGGACCCACTGGCGCTCCCGCTCGAGTTGCGCGAGCCAGCCCTGCAAGAACGGCCACAGTTCGGCCGCGGGATAGCCGGCGGCCTGCACACGCCCGTGCTGCTCGTCGAGCGGCACGAGGTACGCTTCTCCCTCGCCCTCGGGCGTGTAGAGCGCGAACACGTCGCCGATGTCGCGGCGGCCGCAGCGGTCGCAGTCGATGACGATGCGTCTCATGGCTTGCTCTCCGATGCCCCCTTCGTTGTAGTAGCGCACGGGTGTCAGGCCGCGGCTCTCGAAAAAACGCCAGAATGCGTTGCAGTAGTGCGGGTAGCGGCAGTTGGACATGCACGCGACCACGTAGCGATAGTAGCGCCCCTCGCACAGGATCTTGTCCCGCGGCGGTTCGCTGGCCGGGGAGAGATCCTCGACGCTCTGGGGGCTGTCTGGCCGGTCCGGTTCCATCGCTGCGCCTCGCGCGACCCCGACATCGCCGGACTCTACTAGACATCTGTACAGAATACAAGGCTTCGTGGCGCCCCGACGGCGCCAAAAGCGAGACGCCCTGCCGTGGGCGCCAGCCCTCAGTGAGAGCGCTTTGCCATCGAAACCTTGCGGGCGAACACCAGCGCCACGATGGCGGCGGCGTGGGCCGGTGCGCCCCCGCCGAGGCACAGGAGTACGACCCAGCCGAGGTCGTGGCCGAGCGGCGTGGCGGTCGTCAGGTTGTACACGATGGGCGACAGGCTCAGGACGCCCCAGGCCGCGGCGAGGATCCGCGTGAGCGGGACGAGGATGCGGCCCGTGCGGGGGCCGGGCCGCCTATCGGCGCGGCGCAACCAGACGGCAAGCACAGTGAACAGGATGAGATGGCCCACCACGAACAGGCCGGCGAAGACCAGGAGCCCCAGCGCCTGGCCAATGGCGCCGAGGTTGTCGGCCAGCACGGGCCGCGGGGCAAGCCCGACCCCCAGCACCGCGGCCCACGACACGCGCGCGAGCGACGGCATCCCGTTCGCCTGGCGACCTTGCGGCCGCGTTGTCCCTCGTCGGGAAAGCCGACACCGGCCAGCCCGCGTCGAAGGCGCGAGGAAGCCCCGGAGTCTTCGCCCACCGTTGCGACCTGTCAAGGCGGGCGGCGCTCAGCCGGGCGCGTACGGGGCGACGGGACGTCGTGCGCGGCGGCCAGCCGCCGGCAGCCTGCCAGGGAAACGCCTCCGCAGCGTCCGCGAGGTGGACAACCCCGGGCTCGGGTCTACAATGGCGCCCATTCGGCGCGGCTTGCACGCCGCCCCTCTCGACGATGCGGAGGTTCAGCGGTGCGGGTGGTGTTGTGCGGCATTGGCGGGCGCATGGGACAAGCGCTCTGCGACGTGCTGACGCTGGGCGACGCGGGACGCGTCGTGGCCGGCGTCGAGCGGCCCGATCATCCCGCGGTCGGCGCGGTCCTCGCCGGCGTTCCTGTGTTCGCCGGCCTTGCGCCGGCGCTCGCGGCCGCCGGACCGGCCGATGTCGTCATCGACTTCACGCGCCCCGCTGCCACGGCGCAAAACGCGCAGGCCGCCGCCGAGGCCGGGTTGCCCTTCGTGTCCGGCACCACGGGGCTCGACGCCGTGGCCGTTGCCGCCCTCGACGCGGCGGCCGCGCGCGTCGCGGTCGTGTGGGCGCCCAACATGAGCGTCGGCGTCAACGTGCTCGCCCAACTCGTCGCGGCCGCGGCCGATGCGCTGGGCCCGGAATTCGCCATCGAAATCCTCGAATTGCACCACGGCCTCAAAGTCGATGCGCCGAGCGGCACGGCCCTGCAACTCGCGCACGTGGCCCGACTGTGCCGCGGGACCGGCGAAATCGTCCACGGCCGCGTCGGGCAGGTCGGCGCGCGCCCTCAGAACGAGATCGGGGTCCACGCGCTGCGCGGCGGCGACGTGGCGGGCGAACACACCGTCTTCCTGCTCGGACCCGACGAACGGCTCGAATTGACGCACCGCCTCGGGCACCGTCGGGCACTCGCCGCCGGCGCCGTGCGGGCGGCCCGCTTCGCCTGTGCGCGCGCGCCGGGCCGCTACGGCATGGCCGACGTGCTGGGTCTCGGCGCGCTCACCCTGGCGCCCCCCGCTGCCGTTGCCCTGGCGGCGGGGCCCATGAGTCACCCGCCCCGCGCGGGTGAGGGAGCAACGCGATGAACTACGGAAAACGGAGGCTGTTCGTCACGGCCGCCTGGCTTTGCGCTGCATTCGCGGCCTGCAAGGGAGGAAACGACGCAGCCGGGGCCGGCGATGCCGCGGCCACTCCCACGGCGGCCCTCGCCACAGCGCCGGCAAAGGAGGGCGTGCTCGCCCGCCTGCGCGACATCCAGAGCGCCTTGCAGGCCGGCGATTTCGACCGGGCGGCGACCCAGTTCGCCGCGCCGGTGGGCCATGAAGCAAGCGAGATCCCACAGCAACTGCGCGACGTTGCCCGGCGCGTCAGCGCGGCCGGGATCGAGGCGCTGGCCAAGGCGGGCAAGTACGGCCCGGCCAAGGATCTCCTGCCGGCAGCCCGGCTCACTGGCATCGCCGAACGCTTCGGCGTCGTGGCCGAGCAGTGCTGGGCGCTCACGGCCGACCCGGCCGAGGTGGTGCTCTGTCGGTTCAAGGATGGCGTCGACCGCTTCGTGCGCCTGAACCGGGTCGCCGACCTCGCAGCGCCTGCCGAGCCTGCCGAGCCCGCGGCGCCCGCCGCGCCACCGGCGGCCCCCGCGGCCCCCGCGGCCCCGGCGGCCCCCACG
>CAYRCM010000113.1:0-19179 GCA_964422715.1 uncultured Myxococcales bacterium
CGGCGGTGTCGGGGATGCCGTCCGTGTCGGACGTGTCGAGTTCGGTGCCGTCGAAAATGCCGTCGCCGTCGGTGTCGGGGTTGAGCGGGTCGGTGCCGTAGGCCCCCTCTTCCGTGTCGGACAGCCCGTCGTTGTCGTCGTCGCCGTCGAGGCAGTCGAGGGTGCCGTCGCCATCGGTGTCGGGGAAGCCCTCGTCGACCGCGCCATCGCAGTCGTCGTCGAAGCCGTTGCACTGTTCGGGGATGCCGGCCGGGTTCTCGTTGACGCACTCGGTGCCCGAGCCGTCGGGCCGGCAGGTGCTCGTGCCGTTCTCGCATGCGTCGCTGTCGGCGCCGTCGCACCGTGCCCCGAGGTCGGTGAACGGCTCGTCGGAGGAGCCGTCGCAGTCGTCGTCGGCGCTGTTGCAGCGCTCTTCGCTGGCCATGCCGGCCGTGCTGCACACGGCGGCGTTGCCCGCCGGCGCGCACACGACGCGTCCGGCCGCGCAGGCGCCCGTGCCGCAGGTTTCGGTGCGGCAGCGCGTGCGGCCGTCCCAGTCGGTGATGCAGAAGTCTTCGTCGGCGCCGCCGTTGAGCGTGCCGTTGCAGTCGTTGTCGAGCCCGTCGCACGACGTCTCGCGACCGTCTTCATAGTTCGGGTTGTGGGCCTCGTAGGCCGCGGCGTCGCAGGCGCGCCAGATCCCGGCCTCACAGAGGCGCGCGGGCTTGTTCGCGCCGGTGCACACGCCCTGCTGCGCCTCGCAGGGGCGCAGATCGTTGAGCAGCAGGTCGGCGGCGTCGGCGGCGTCGATCAACGTGTCGCAGTCGTCATCGCGGCCGTTGCAGACTTCGGGGGCACCCGGGTAGATGGCGGGGTCGTCCGGGTCGCAGTCGTTGCTGTCGATGAAGCCGTCGCAGTCGCCGTCGCCCACGAATACGGGCGGGCTGTCGGGGCTCTTGGCCTCGCGGTTCGCTTCGTTGATGGCGCGCGCGTAGACCTGCCAGCCCGCGCCGAGCGGCCCCGGGAAGGCGGTGGGCAGCGCGCGCGTGAAGCGGGCGTCGGCGCCGGTCGTCGTCTCGCCGATGACGTAGAGCGTGCCCGTCGGACTGAGCGCGAAGATGTGGACGCGCGTGCCGCTCGGCTCGCCCGGAACGATGCCGGAGACGCTGGTGGCGCCGACCGCGATGGGGCAGTCGAGGGCCGGTGGGGTGGTCGTGGCCGTGCCGTTGCTCGTGAGCGGCACGGTCACCGAGAACGCGTTGCGCACGAGCGGGTCGCCGTCGGGGTCGGCGTTGCCGTCGATGCCGCCGACGTTGATGTCGACGTTGCACGCCTGGCCGCTGCGGCAGTCGTTCTGGTTCATCGCGACCGTCAACGTGGCGCCCGCACGCCAGGCGGCGCCGTGGTCGATGAGCAGGCGCAGGTCGTCGGTGTAGGTGTTGCAGTCGATGTCGAAGCGTACCGTGACGGTGCGCGTGCCGCTGTTGTAGTTCACCGAGTCGCTGCCCTCGGTGCCGCGGGCGTCGGAGCTGTAGTTGATGGTGGACATCCCCCAGAGCGAGTCGGTGCGCCCGAGGTTGCCCACGTTCGCCTGCGCGACGATGCCGATGAGCGTCAGGCCCTCGCTGAGCGTGAGGGTGGCGTGCACTTCAGGGCTCGAACTGCACGTGGTCACGGGCCCGAGGCGCACATAGACCGACTGCGCGTAGAGCCCGTCGCGGACCGGGCTGCCGGGCTCGAGGCCGGGCCAGAGGGTCTCGGCCAGAATGCCGGTCGTGGGCGCCGGCCCGGTTGCCGGGCTGAAGGCGGCCTCGCGGACGAAGTGCAGTTCGCCGAGCGGGGTCGGGCCGTTGTTGCCGCTCGGCACGTAGCCGAACGAGCCGCCCGACGCCGGCCCGCTGTAGATCATGGAGTCCTGGTAGGGGGTGACCTGCGCCTGCACCGCCGCCGTCGGGAGGACGACGATGGCTGCGAGCGCCAAGAGCGAGAGGACGAACGCGCGTTTCATGATGTCTCTCCGCCTCGTTGCGGTTTGCGGCAGCAGACCGCGTCCATATCAAACCACGCGACCCGCGCTTCACCTTGCAGCCCCTCATGATAGAGGTTGGGCGGCCTGAAGCAACTTTCGGCCACGCGGCGGGTCGGGCCGTGACGCCTCAGACGGGCGGTTCGAGGGGGCCGAAGCGTTCCGCGAACACCCCGTGGCGCAGTCCGCGGGTCGAGATCTGCACCGACTCGGCGGCGTAGCGGGCCATCAGCGCCCGGAGAATGGCGACCCCGGCCACCACGATGTCGGCGCGCTCGGGAGCGAGCCCCGGCAGCGCCCGGCGGGCCACGAGCGGCAGGCGCCGCAGTCGCTCGAACGCGTTCTGCACAGCGGCGCGCGTGAGCACGTGCCCGTGCACGCGCCGCGCGTCGTACGAGGCCAGCGCGAGGTCGAGGGCGGCGAGCGTCGTGACCGCGCCCCCCACCGCCACGAACGCAAACGGGGCCGCCGGCCCGACGGGCAAGTCGGCCGTGGCGTGGCGCAGCGCGGCGTCGAGGGCGCAAACGGCTTCGTCCGAGACGGCTTCGGCCGTGCCGAAGCGCGCGGTCAGCGCGAGCGCGCCGAGCGGCCGGCTGGTGGTCCAGAGCAGGCATGCGGGGCTGCCGCAGCTGACCTCGGTCGAGCCGCCCCCAATGTCGGCGATCAGCGCGGGTGTGGCGCCGAGCGCCAGCCCGGCGAACGCGGCCTCCGCCCCGAGCCGCGCTTCGTCGGCCGCGCTGAGCACCTCGATGGGCCGCCCCAGAAGCGATTCCGCGTCTGGCAAAATTTCTTGTGTATTTGGCGCGTTGCGCAGGGCCTGGGTGCCGACCGCGACGGGCGTCGCGGCGCCGAGCGCGGCGGCGCGCGCGGCGAGCCGCCCGAGTGCGGCGAGCGTGCGCGCGATGGCGTCCGGCTGCAGGCGGCCGTCGGGCGCCCGGCCGGCCCCGAGCCGCGGCACCTCCAGCGCCTCGGCGAGCATCCGCCACCCGCCGTCGGGCCGCTCTTCGGCCACGAGCAGCAGGAGCGAGTTGGAGCCCACGTCGATGACCGCTTCCCGGCGCATGTCGCCTCCCGCAGCGCCCGATCTCACGGGATTCGGGGTCGCCCGTTGTTTGCCGCCCCGGATGATGCCATAAGGGAAGGTCAGGCGCTGGCCGCCGGCGGGGCTACGGGTGGTCCCCGGTCGCGCGTCGCGTCGGAAATGGGGTGTGCGGCATGTGGTGGTTGCGACACGGCACGAGACAGTCGGGTCTGCGACGGAGCGAACGCTTCGCGTCCGGGGCCATTTTCGGCCTGGTGGTCTGGTTGGCAGGCGCTGCCGGCTGCGGCGGAGGCGCGGCCTCGCCGGCCGACCCGTGCGCCAACGTCGAATGCTCCGGCCACGGCCAGTGCGCTCTGGCGGCCGACGGCACCGCCGAATGCCAGTGCGACGCGGGCTATCAGCCGATTGGCCTCACGTGCGTCGAGGTCACGGTCGACCCGTGCGTGCCGAACCCCTGCACCGAGCCGCCGGTGCCGAACTGCGTCGACGCGCACACGCGCGGCGAAGCCCAGACGCCCGGCAGCTGCACGGTGGTCGACGGCGTGGCCCAGTGCGACTTCGTGACCGAGTCGTTCCCCTGCGAGGCCGATGAGTTCTGTCGCGAGGGCGTCTGCGTCACGATCGACGTCTGCAACCCGAACCCCTGCACCAACCCGCCGGCTGCCGGCTGCGACGGCACCGTCCAGGTGACCGCGCAAACCCCCGGCGTCTGCGCGCCCGACGCCGAGACCGGCGCGGCGGCCTGCACCTACGACGAAGAGCGCCACGACTGCGCGCTCGACGGGCTCGTCTGCGAAGCGGGGCTGTGCACCGACGGCATCGACCCCTGCATCCCGAACCCGTGCACCGACCCCGACCCGCCGAGCTGCGTCGACGCCGAACACCTGCTCGTGCCGACGGCCCCCGGCACGTGTGTACGCGACGGCGACGACCCCCTCTGCACCTACGCGCAGACCACCGAGCTCTGCCCGCGTGCCGAAGGCCGCGTGTGCTCCGAGGGCGCCTGCCGCGACATCATCGACCCCTGCGACCCGAATCCGTGCTTCACGCCGCCCGCCGCGACCTGCGAAGACCAGGTGGCCGTCTCGTATCCCGCGCTCGGTACCTGCACCATCGTCGACGCCGACGACTACACCTGCGACTACCCCGAGACGCGCGACGACTGCGCGCTCGCGGTGCCCGCCAAGGAATGCCTCGACGGCCGCTGCACGAACCCCGACGACCCGTGCGACCCCAACCCGTGCACGAACCGCCCCACCGACTTCTGCGACACCCAGGTCGCCGTGCGTTTCTCCCGCGATACGGGCCTCTGCACGCCGCCTGCCGTCGCCGGGGGCGAGGTCGGCTGCGACTACGGCCGCACCGAACAAGACTGCGCCGCCGTGGCCGGTCAACAGTGCATCCAGGCGCAGTGCGTTGCGCCGCCGCCGCCGCCGCCCGGCCCGGGCGAAGTCATCGTCACCGAGATCCTCTACGATGCCCCGGGCAGCATCAGCGACGACGTCGGCGAGTGGTTCGAGATCCGCAACGTCGCTGCCGGCGCGCGCGACATCGCCGGGCTCACCTTCGTCGACGGCGGCACCAGCCCGTTCTCGCTGACGTCGGCCGTGCCCATCCCGCTCGCCGCCGGCGAACACTATTTGCTCGCCCGCACCGCCGACCTCGGTGTGCCCGCCGCCGGGATTGTGGCCGACAAGACCTACACGGCCTTCCAACTCGGCAACACCGCAGACCTCCTGCGCATCACGCTCAACGGCGTGGTCATCGACGAGGTCAACTACGACGAAGACCTCGGTTGGCCAAACGCCGACGGCGCAGCACTCAGTCTTTCGGCCGCGAAGCAGACGGCTCTCGAAAACGATCTGCCCGGCGCCTGGTGCCTGGCGACCACCCCCTACGCGGGCGACCCCGAGCCCGTGCTCGGCACGCCGCGCGCCGCCAACCCCCAGTGCGTCATCAATCCGTGCGCGCCCAATCCTTGCACCACCCCGCCCGCGGCGAGTTGCGACGGCGACGTGGCGGTGCATCCGACCCTCACGACCGGGGCCTGCACGCCCATCGGAGAAACCGACTTCTCCTGCGACTACGCGCTCGTCCGCGACGACTGCGTGGCGCTCGGCGGCCGCTGCGTGGCCGGGGCCTGCGACAACACGCCGCCGTCGTTCGGCCCGGGCGAACTCATCGTCACCGAGATCATGGCCAACTCGGCCGTCATCGACGACAACCTCGGCGAATGGTTCGAAGTCCAGAGCGTGGCCGACGGCCCGCGCAACCTGGCCGGGCTCAAGGTCGAGGACGGCGGCGGCGGCAACTTCACGCTGCCGGCGAGCCCGCCCCTCATCGTGGCGGCCGGCGCGCGTTGGCTCTTTGCCCGCGACGCCACCCTCGGCGTGCCCGAGGCGGGCATCACGGCCGACTCCGTATACAGCGCGTTCGGTTTCAACAACAGCGAGCCCGACGGGCTCCGGCTCACGGTAGGCGACACCCTCATCGACGAGGTGCTCTACGACCCGTCCGCCGCCTGGCCCATCGAGGCGGGCCGCGCCCTCAGCCTCGACAGCGACAAGCACACGGCCGCGCTGAACGACGCGCGGCTGTCGTGGTGCGGCGCGACCACCGTGTACGACATCACGAACGGCAACGCCGGCACGCCGGGCGAGCCCAATCCCGACTGTCCGCCCGTCGACCCCTGCCAGCCGAACCCCTGCAACAACCCGCCCGCCGGATACTGCAACGGCAACACGGCGGTCTTCCCGACGCTGCCCCAGGGCATTTGCACGGCCACGAGCGAGACCACCTACGACTGCGACTACGCCGAGGCCACCCAGGATTGCAGCGCCACGTTCCAGGAATGCACCGGGGGCATGTGTGGCGCCACGACGCTCGTGCCGCCGCTTGTCGGCGAAGTGATCGTCGTCGAAATCATGTACAACCCGACCGAGGTCGACGACGCCGCGGGCGAGTGGTTCGAACTGCTGAGTCTCGCGACCGTGCCCCGCAATATCACCGACATGACCATCACCGATGCCGGCGGCGGCGTCATCACCATCGACCCCGTGCCGCCCGCCAGTCTGCGCGTTCTCGAGCCCGGCGAGCGCCTGCTCGTCGCGCGGGCGGCCGATCTCGGCTGCGCCGGCTCGGGGATCGCGGCCGACGTCGTGCACTCCGACTTCGGGCTCAACAACGGCAGCGACAGCCTCACGCTGGCCGTGGGCGACACCGTCATCGACGTCGTCGCCTACGAGGAGGCGCTCAGCTGGCCGGTCGGCACCGGGGCCTCCATCTCCCTCGACCCCGACTTCGCCACCGCCGCCGGCAACGACGACCCCGACCATTGGTGTACGGCCACCACGGCCTACGCCACGTGTCCGACGGTGGCCAACCTCGGCACGCCGGGCAGCGCCAACGCGCAGTGTCCCGAGCCGCCCGAGCCCATCCTGCCGGGCGAACTCGTGGTCACCGAAATCATGGCCAATCCGGCCACCGCCACCGACCAGGACGGTGAGTGGTTCGAGGTCTACAACGCCGCCGACCACGAGCTCGACCTGCGCGGGCTCGTCATCGTCGACGACGGCGGCAACAGCCACACCGTGGCCGCGCAGGTCCTCGTGCCGGTGGGGGCCTACGCGGTCCTGGCCCGGCTCGCCGATCCGCTCGAAAACGGGGGTCTCGAACCCGACTACGCCTACGGCTCCAGCATCACGCTCGGCAACACGAGCGACGCCGTCATCCTGCGCTACGACGGTCTCGAAATCGACGCCGTCCGCTACGACTCGTCCGCCGGAGCCCCGAACCGCTTCCCGAGCCCGGCCAACGGACACTCCATCCGGCTCAGCGGCAGCGGCGCGCCCCCGAGCCTCGACAACAGTCTCGGCAGCAACTGGTGCGTCGAACTGCTCGCGACCTACAGCGAGGGCGAGTACGGCACGCCCGGCGCGGCGAACGCGGCCTGCCCCTGAAAGCCGGTCCCCGTCGCGTCGCGCGGCGTGGGGGCCTTTTGCTGCACGCCCGCGCGGCGCTATACTGCGCCCATGGACGCCTCGACCCCCATGCCTGCCAACCCGCCGCAACCCCGCGACCTCCGTGTGCTGCTCGTCGAAGACAGCGAGGACGACGCCCAACTGCTGCTCTGGCGGTTGCGCAAGGGCGGTTTCGCGCCCCAGGCGCTGCGGGTCGACACGGCGGCCGCGCTCGAACGCGCGCTCGGCGAGGCCGCCTGGGACGTCGTCATCTCCGACTTCATGATTCCGGGGTTCGGCGGCTTCGAAGCGTTGGCCCTCGTGCAGCACCACGCCGGCGACCTGCCTTTCATCATGGTTTCCGGGCACATGGGCGAGGAATTGGCCGTCCAGGCCATGAAGGCGGGCGCCCACGACTACGTGATGAAGGGCAACCTCACGCGTCTCATCCCGGCCATCGAGCGCGAGCTCACCGAGGCCGGCGTGCGCCGCGAACGCCGCCGCGCCGAGGCCCTGAGCCGCGCCCAGTACGAGCAGATGCGCGCGCTGCGCGCCGTCGACATGGCCATCACGTCCAGTTCCGACCTGCGCGTCGTGCTCAACGTGCTCGCCGAGAAGACCACGAGCGCGCTCCACGTCGACGCGGCCGCGCTCCTGCGGCTCAACCCGCTCACCCAGAAACTCGAATTCGCCGCGGGCGCCGGCTTTCGCACTGAGGCGCTGCGCTTCACGCATCTGCGGCTTGGCGAGGGTCACGCCGGCCTGGCTGCCCTCGACCGGCGCACGGTCCACGTTCGCGACCTGCAACGTTCGCCGGGGCTGCTCGAACGCTCCCCGCTGCTCGTTCAGGAAGGCTTCGTCGAGTACTTCGCGGCGCCGCTCATCGCGCGCGGCCAAGTGCGCGGCATGCTCGAAGTGTTCCAGCGCAGGCCTTTCGAGCCCGACCAGGCCTGGCTCGACTTCCTCGAAACGCTGGCCGGCGAAGGCGCCATCGCCATCGACAACGCCTGCATGCTCGAAGATTTGCAGCACTCCAACCTCGAACTGACGCTCGCCTACGACGCCACCATCGAGGGCTGGGCGCGCACGCTCGAGTTGCGCGACCTCGAGACCAAGGGGCACACGCGGCGGGTCACCGAGATGACCGTCACGCTCTCGCGGCAACTCGGCTTCGGCGGCCAGGAACTCACGCAGTTGAGGCGCGGCGCCATCCTGCACGACATCGGCAAGCTCGCCATTCCCGACGCCATCTTGCTCAAGCCGGGTCCGCTCACGCCGGACGAATGGCACGTCATGCGGCGCCACCCGGTCATCGCGCATCAACTGCTGTCGTCCATTCCGTTCCTGCGCCAGGCCATCGAAATCCCGTACGCGCACCACGAACGCGTCGATGGGTCCGGCTACCCGCGGGGGCTCTGCGGCGACGAAATCCCCATGTCGGCGCGCATTTTCGGGGTGGTCGACGTGTGGGATGCGCTGCGCTCCGAACGTCCCTACAAACCGGCCTGGCCCGACGAGCGCGTGCGCGCGCACCTCGCCGAAGAGGCGGGGCGCCATTTCGATGGGGTCGTCGTCCAGGCGCTGCTCGCTTTGGCCTGGCCGCCCGCGGCTGGGCGTTCCGGCTTGGGCGAGCCTCCGAGCCCGCCGAGCGAAGTCGCCGGCCACCCCTGACCGTCGCGCCGGCGGCGATACTCCCGGGCGGCTCCGGGGGGCGTCGGGCCGGCCAGGAGGGCCGTCAAAGGGAGCGTGCGCATGGCCGAAACCGAGACCCCGAACCGGCCGTCCGAGGCATCCGCCGCGCTAACCCCGCCCGCCCCCGCGGGTACGCCGCCCCCGAGCCCCATTCGCCCCGACCCGACGGTGCCGCTCAGCAGCGACCCGCAGGAGATGATGCGTGCGCTGCGCGTCAGCGAGGCGCGCTATCGCGGCCTGTTCGACAACATGCGGGCCGGGGTGGCGGTCTATGTCGCGCTCGCCGACGGCGCCGACTTTGCCATCAGCGACGTCAATCGGGCGGTCGAGCGCATCGAGCGGGTGCAGCGCGGGGCCATCATCGGACGCAGCATTATCGAGGTGTTTCCCGGAGTGCGCGAGTTCGGACTGTTCGCCGTGCTGCAGCGCGTGTGGCGCACCGGAGAGCCCGAATACCTACCGCTCGGCCTGTACCACGACGGCCGCATTGCCGGCTGGCGCGAAAACTACGTCTACCGCCTGCCGAACGGCGAAGTGGTCGCCGTCTACGAAGACGCCACCGAGCGCGTGCGCGCCGAGCAGGCGCTGCGCGCGTCCGAAGAGAAGTACCGCAGCCTCTTCGAGAGCGCCAACGATGCCATCTTCGTCGCCGAGGCCGACACGGGCACAATCGTCGACGTCAACCCCGCCGGCGAACGCCTCGTCGGGCGCACGCGCGCCGAGTTGGTCGGTCAGCCGAACACCCTCCTCCATCCGCCCGCCGAGGACGCCGGCTATCGCGAACGCTTCCGTACCCGCGCCGCCGCGGGCCGCGAACAGAGCGCGCCCGGTTTCGCGCGGCACGCCGACGGTCGCGACATCCCCATCTCCATCACGGCCTCGGCCTTCGAATGGGAGGGCCGCCGCCTCATGCAGGGCACGTTCCACGACATGACCCTGCACATGGAGGCCGAGGCCCGCATCCGGCAACTCAACGCCGAACTCGAGCGGCGCGTCGAAGAGCGCACGCACGCACTCGTGGCCGTCAACTCCGAACTCGAAGCCTTCGCCTACTCGGTGTCGCACGACCTGCGGGCGCCGCTGCGCGCCATCGACGGCTTCGGCCAGGCGCTCGAAGAAAGCCAGGGCGACCGCCTCGACGACGACGGGCGCCACTACCTCGCGCGCGTGCGCGCCGCGACGCAGCGCATGGGGCGGCTCATCAGCGATCTGCTGCGCCTCTCGCGCTTCACGCGCCAGGCGATGGCGCCCGAAGAGATCTCGCTCGACACCCTGGCGCGCCAGGTCATCGCCGAGTTGCGCGAGCACGAGCCGCAGCGGCTCGTCGAGTTCGTGTGCGAGGGTCGGCTCCAGGCCTCGGCCGATCCGCACCTCATGCGCATCGTGCTCGAAAACCTGCTGTCCAATGCCTGGAAGTTCACGGCGCGCAGCGCGCGGCCGCGCATCGAGTTCGGCCCGTACGCCACCGCAGAGCCCGACGAAGTGGCCTACTGCGTCCGCGACAACGGGGTGGGCTTCGACATGGCCTACGCGCACAAGCTTTTCGGCGCGTTTCAACGGCTGCACGCGCAGACCGAGTTCGAAGGCACGGGCATCGGGCTCGCCATCGTGCAGCGCATCATCCGGCGCCACGGCGGCCGCGTCTGGGCCGAAAGCACCCCGAACGGCGGCGCGGCCTTCTATTTCACGCTGCCCACAGGCCCGGCGTCTTCCGCCACGCCGCCTGCGGCCGGATGAGCGCCGCCGCGCCCGAGGCGGCGCCCGCCGAACGCCGCAACCTGCTCGTCCCCGACGCCCCGCGCTGGCCGGTCGACGAGGCTCGGCCCGTCCTGGCGCTCGAAGGCGTTTCGCGAGCGTTCGACGGCAAGGCGGTGCTCCGCGACCTCGATTTGCGCATCACCGCCGGCCACACGACGGTCGTCATGGGCGAGAGCGGCAGTGGCAAGTCGGTGCTGCTCAAACTGCTCTGCGGGCTCACCCGCCCCGATTCCGGCGTGGTGCGGCTCTTCGGCCAGGACATCGCCCGGCTGTCCGATGTCGCCCTCACCGAACTGCGCAAGCGCGTGGCGATGGTTTTCCAGAACTACGCGCTCTTCGACTCGCTCACGGTCTTCGAAAACATCGCGTTCGTGCTGCGCGAGAACACGCGTCTGCCGCGCGCCGAGGTCGATGACCGCGTGCAGGAACTCGTGCACGTCTTCGAACTCGGGGGCGCCGAGCAGAAGCGCCCCGCCGAACTCTCGGGCGGCATGCGCAAGCGCGTTTCCCTCGCCCGGGCGCTCATCGCCAATCCCGAGGTCGTGCTCTTCGACGAACCCACGACGGGCCTCGACCCCGTGATGACCGAGCGCGTCGATGAACTCATCGCGAGCGTGCGCGACCGGTTCGGCATCACCAGCGTCGT
The DNA here is from genome assembly GCA_964422715.1 of uncultured Myxococcales bacterium. Lineage (GTDB taxonomy): Bacteria > Myxococcota_A > UBA9042 > PWKZ01 > CAYRCM01 > CAYRCM01. The sequence continues at coordinate 11,103 of CAYRCM010000113.1, forward strand.
CATCAGCCACGACATTGCCTCGGCGCGCCGGCTGGCCGACCGCATCGCGGTGCTGCACGGCGGGCGCATCGTGGCGTTTGGCACACCGGCCGAGGTGGGGCGCACGACCGACCCGCGCGTGCGGGTCTTCCTCGACAGCACGCGCACGCGGCGCGCCGCGCCGGCTCCGGCGAACGCCCCGCCCGCGGCTCCGGCCCCGAGCGGCGTCGCGCGCGACGGCGGCCCCACGGCTGAGCCGCTGCCCGGTCCCGCGGCCGACCGGCCGCCCGTCGTCGAGTTGCGCGGGGTGCACAAGCGCTTCGGCCGTCAGGCCGTGCTGCGCGGCGTCGACCTCGTCGTGCCCGAGCAACGCATCACGGTCATCATCGGCGGCTCCGGCTCGGGCAAGTCGGTCATCGTCAAGCACATCATGGGGCTGCTCAAGGCCGATCTCGGCGAGGTGCGCGTGTTCGGCCAAGACATCACGCGCATGCCGGAGCGCGCGCTCCAGGAAGTGCGCCGCCGGTTCGGCATGCTGTTCCAGGGGGCCGCGCTGCTCGACTCGTTGACCGTCGAAGAGAACGTGGCCTTTCCGCTCATCGAACGGCGCGAGGCGCGCGGCCGCGAGGCCCGTCGGCGCGTCCGCGAGACGCTCGAACGGCTGCACATCCCCGACATCGCCCGGCAATACCCCGGCAACATCTCGGCGGGCCAGCGCAAGCGCGTCGGACTGGCGCGCGCCATCGTCACGCGCCCCGAAGTCATGATCTACGACGAGCCCACGACCGGCCAGGACCCGATCATGACCCGCCACGTCGACGACATGATCGTCGAGGCCCAGACGAGCTTCCGCATCACGAGCATCGTCATCAGCCACGACATGGCCTCCACGTTCCGCATCGCCCACCGCATCGCGCTGCTCCACCAGGGGGTCGTCGCCGCCTGCGGCACGCCGGCCGATCTGCTCGCCGCCGAACACCCCCAGGTCCAGGAATTCATCCGCGCCGGCGGGGTCGAACGCGAACATTGCGGGCCGTAACCTGGACCGATTTGCGCGGGCCCGATAAGATGCCGCGGTCGGCAGGCGGCGGCCGGCCTGCGGCGGGAGGGTGTGCGTGCGGTTCACGTTGCTCGGGGTGCGGGGCTCGCGCCCCGTCGATCCGCCCGGCAAGATGTATTTCGGCGGCAACACCACCGCGTTTCGCGTCGACACCACGGCCGGCGTGCCCATCTTCGTCGACTGCGGCACCGGGCTCTACGTCGAAGGCGAACGGCTCGCCCGCGAGGGCGGCCCGCTCCGCGCCCACGTGCTGCTGACGCACACGCACTGGGACCACGTGCTCGCCCTGCCGCGCTTCCGGCCGCTCTACGACGCGCGTTCGCACCTCACGTTTCACGCCTCCACGACCGAGCGCGCCACGTTTCGCCAACTCTTCGAGGGCCAGCACCACGACCTCTGCTTCACCGTGCCCGTGGCCGAGCTCGATGCGCACATCGATTTCGCCGAGTGCGCCCCCGACCGCAGCTTCCGCATCGGTGACGTGCGGGTGCGCACCTACCAGTTGAACCATCCGGGGGTGACGCTCGGCTACCGCATCGAGGCCGACGATCGCGCAGTCTGCGTCGTGACCGACACGGCCCCCATCGAGGGCAACTGGCTCGGCCAGGGCATGCCGTCTGCCGCGGCCCCCGACCCGCGCCGCTTCGAGAGCCAGTTCGAAGACGGCCTCGTGCGGCTGCTCGAAGGCGCCGACCTCGTCATCTACGACACGCATTTCACGCCCGCGGGGCTGCGCGGCCGGCGCCATTGGGGGCATTCCACACCGCAGGACGCCGTGGCCATGTGCTTGCGAGCGGGGGCGCGCTGGGTCGTGCTGCACCACCACGCACCGGGCGACGACGACGACGCCGTGCGCGCCAAGTTGCGGGCCGCGCGGACTCTCGCGGGCCCTGCGCTGCGCGTTTCGGCGGCCCGCGAAGGAGAAGTGCTGTGTCCCTGACCGTGAGGCACTGGGGCACCCGCGGGTCCATCTCCACCCCGGGGGCGGCGCGCGCCGAATTCGGCGCCTGCACGGCCTGCGTCACCGTCTCGTCCGAAACGGGCACGCTCATCCTCGACGCGGGCTACGGCATCGCCAACTACGGCGACCGCGAGGCGCGGCTCCGGCCGCTTGCCACCGGTCAGCACAGCTACCACCTGTTTCTCACCCACTTCCACTGGGACCACATCCAGGGGCTGCCGTTCTTCCCGCCCACGTTCTTCGCCGGCAACGACATCCACATCTGGTCGCCCCTGCCCGAGGACACGGTGCGGGCCGTGCTCGACCACCTCTTCGACGGCTCGTACACGCCGTTCGACGGGCTGGCTTCGCTGCCCTGCCGGCTCACCATCGAGCGGCTCGGCGACGTCGGCGAAGCCCAGGGCTTCACCGTGCGGGCTTGTCCCACGGCCCACGCCGGGCCCACCTTCGCCTACCGGGTCGAGGCGGCCGGGCGGGTCGTCGTCTACGCGCCCGACCACGACGCCGCGCGCCGACGCCTCAACGACCGCCTGCTCGACTTTGCCCAGGGCGCCGACCTGCTCATCCACGACGCCACGTTCACCGACGCCGAATACGCCGCCGGGGCCGACTGGGGGCACAGCGCGCTCTCCACGGCGCTCCGGAATGCGCGGCTCAGCGGCGCCCGCGCCACGCACTTCACGCACCACCTGCCGCTGCGCAGCGACGCCGAACTGACGGCCCTCGAAGCCGCCGTGCGTCAGCAACTGCCGTCCGTCCGTTTTGCCCGCGAATACATCGACTACACCGTGTAGCCGCCGGGCGTGCCTGCCGGTTTCGGCCCTGCCGCCGGCCAGGCCGCGGGCGTGGCTCCGCCCTCCGGGGTTTCAGCACGACGACAGGTGGTGGGGGAAGGGACAGAAAGGCGCAGAAACGGTGCGGGGTTGGCCTACTTGAAGCTGAGCTTGCCGAGGGCGGCCTGAACCTTCTCGTTCTTCATGAGCTCGGGGTTGGAATTCATGAGCTCCATCATCTTGCCAGCCGCCTCGAGCATGGGCCCCATGTGTTCCATGGCATCGGCGACCTTGCTCGGGTCTTTCTCGACCTCGGCCTTGAATTTTTCCATCTCGGCGGCCACGGCCTTCAGATCGGCCTCGTTGTCGGCGGCGTATTTTTCGAGCTCGCTCGCGGCCTTCTCGGGGTTGTCCTTGTTGGCTTCGAGAATGCTCACGGCCTGCTTCGTGTAGTCGGCGGCCTTCGCCAGCGGGCTCTTGCTGCAGCCCGCGCCAAGCACCAACACCGCCGCCACCGCGGCCAAGATCGCCGTAGCCAGGGAACGCTTCATAGGGCTCCTCCGTCGTGGGCCACCGTTCGGGCGGCCTCAGTGTGGGCGAGGCTTTCTCGCCGTGGGGCGCGTAGAATGACCAAGTTCGGGGGACTTCGCAAGCAAAAAAGTGGCCCAGAATCCGTCACCCACACCGGGATTCGCGAGCGGATCCGGGGCCCATCGCGGTGTCGGCCGCGCGGCCGTCGGCCAGCCGGGCGATGACGAGCGCGGCGAGCGCGTAGCCGAACATGCCCGGCAGGGCGCTCGAACTTGGCAGCCGCAGCCGCTGGCGGCCGCGCCCTTCGAGCGGGGCCTCGTCCGGGGGCAGCGGCGCCCGCGGCACCTCGACCGAGTACACCACCGGGATCCCGCCGCGAATGCCGACGCGGTGCAGCCGTCGGCGTACGGCCCGCGCGAGCGGGCAGACCTGCGACTCGGCAATGTCGCCCACCCGCAGGGCGCCCGGGTCGCTGCGCGCCGAGGCGCCCATGGAACTGAACACCGGCAGCCCGTGTTCGAGGCAATAGCGCAGCAGCGCCACCTTGGGGTTCAGCCCATCGATGGCGTCGACCACGGCGTCGGGCGGCCCGGCCAGCAGTTCGGGCGCGGTGTCGACATGGAAGAAGGCGCGTCGGCCTTCAACCGCCGTCTGGGGCGCGATGGCGCCGAGCGCCTCGACCATGAGCTCGGTCTTCGGCCGGCCCACGTCCGTGACGCGCGCCACGGCGTGCCGATTGAGACTCGTCTCGCTCACCTGGTCGATGTCGACGAGCCGCAGGCGCCCCACGCCGGAACGGGCCAGGGCCACGGCCGTGTGGCTGCCCACCCCGCCCAGCCCGATGACCACCACGTGGGCGCGGCGCAACCGCTCGAAGCCCCCGGCCCCCCACAGGTCGATGGTCCGGCCAAACGGCCCGCCCGGCGCCCCCGACCCCGGAAGCGGCCTCGGCTCCCGCGCTTCGCGTTGCGTTTCTTCCATGGCAGCGTCTCCACGCGGCCGGCCGTCGCTCGGCCGTTTGCGCTTTCCTTGCATCAGGTTATGTTGCTTCGGTCGTGCCGGGGGTCGGCAGTCCGAACAACGCGCGGGCGTTCTCGGTGGTGGCCGCTGCGACCGCCTCGAACGAAAGCCCGCGCAGTTCGGCGAGGGCCGCGGCCACGTCGGCCACGTGGCGGGGCTCTGTTTCGGCCGCGGGTACGCCCTGGAGCCCGATCGACGGCGCGTCGGTCTCGCAGACGATGTGCCGCAGCGGCGCCGCGGTGGCCGCCCGGCGCGCCCGGGCGTCGGGCCGTGTGACGGCGCCGCCGAAACCCAGGTGCAGGCCAAGCCCCGCAAAGCGCGCCGCCAGTTCGGGCCCGCGCGAAAACGCGTGCAGCACTCCGGCGAGCGGCGGCTTGAAGGCTTCGAGCTCCTGGAGCATTTCCTCGAAGGCCCCGCGACAGTGCAGGATGACGGGCCGGCCGAGCGCGGCGGCGATGTGCAGCTGCCGGCGCAGCAACGCGATCTGGCGCGGCGGGTCGGCGTCGGGGATGCGGAAGTCGAGCCCGATTTCGCCCACCGCGACGACCCCCGGCTGCTGCAGGCCGGCCACGAGCCGCCCTTCGTCGAGCCGCTCGGCGGCCACCCACGGGTGCAGCCCGAGCGCGCCGTAGACCCCGGGCCGGGCGACGAGCCGCAGCACATCGGCGAACGAGGCGTGGTCGTAGGCCGGCACGACGATTGGGCCGACGCCGGCGGCGCGCGCCCGGGCGAGCACCGCATCGATGTCGGCCGCGAGCGGCGCGCTGTACAGATGACAGTGGGTATCGACCAGTTCGGCCATGGCAGCGGCCCCCTCCGGCCGCCCGCATGATAGCCCCCGGGTTGTCCCGCGTCGACGCCGGCCTGCGCCCGCGCCCCCCCGCGGCGCGTCCCGACCGTTGACAGCGCGACCACGCTTCGGTACGGTCCCCTTCTTCGCGCGAGGCGCTGCAAGGAGGCGAACATGCTCCGCTTCACCCGTTTCGTTGGTCTGTGTCTGGTGCTGCTCGGGGTCTTCGCGGCCTGCAAGAAGGAAGCGCAGGTCGAGCCCGGCAAGGCCGCGGCGGCGCTCGCGGGGGCGCCCGTCGTCGTACCGCCCACGAACACGTTGTTTGCCGAATGGCCGGCCGGGGTCACGGCGGTCGTCGCCATCCAGAGCCTCGACACGCTGCGCACGACCTACGAAAACGCGGCGCGCGGCTTCGGCGCCCCGGCGCGCTTCGATGAATGGCTCGCCTCGGGGCAGTTCGGTTCCGGCGCGTTCACGCCGGCCACGCTCGACGGGACGAAGCCCATTTATATGGTGGTGTTCGCCCCCCTCGAACAGCCGAGCTACGCGATCGTGGCACCGCTCAAGGACAAGGCCGCGTTCGAAACGGCCCTCAGCGCCGGGCGGCAGCCGGCCACGGGCAACGAGTTCCAGTGGCAGGGCAGCGGGCAGACCGTCTTCGTCAACTACCTCGGCGACAACGTCGTGGGCACGACATCGGCCGAGCTGTTCGCCGCGCAGCGCGCCCTCCTCGACCGCGTCGTGCAGTCGCTCAAGCCGGCGAGCGCCGTGCAAATCCTCGTCGGGCTCGAACAGCTGTACCGCGCGGCCAAGCCCAACCTGGAGCAGGCCCGCGCGCGCATGCTCGAACTCGTGGCCGACGCCGATCGCTTCGAACTCATCCCGGGCTACGGGGCGGCCGCGCGCCAGTTCTACGAGTTCTACTTCGACGCGCTGTTCTCGCTCGCCGAACAGGTCACGCTCGCCGACCTGCGCCTCGGGGCCGACAAGGACCGCCTGCTCATGCAGTGCCTGCTCTCGGTGAAACCGGGCGGCTCCATTTCCCAACTCATCGCCAAGGGCGAGAAGAGCGGCATCGCCTCCATCGGGCTCATGCCGCCCGAGGCCTACGCGGTGGTCGGCGCCAACCTCGACCCGAGCCTCTTCAAGTCGTTCCGCGACCCGGCCGCCAAGTTCCTGGCCACCATGCTGCAGAGCGGGCCCGAGAAGGAAAAGCAGGTTGCCGACCTCATCGACCGCAGCTACGCCGTCCAGACGGGCGACGTCGCCTACGCCCTCTATGCGAGCGAAGGCTTCCCGCTTTCCGTGCTGGCCGTGACGCTGCTCAACGACGGCGACGGCTTCCGGTCCGTGGTCGAGGAAGGCGGCGAACTCTACCTGCGCGCCGTCGAATCCATGGTCAAGAAGGGCACGGGCGGCGCCGCCCCGCCCGGTATCGATTTCTCCTCGTGGGAAAACCTCATCGAGGGCATGGGCAACAGCGCCGGCTCCTTCGGCGTCAAACTCAGCGTCGAAAACAGCAGTCGCGTCAAAGGGCTCGACGTCGCAATCGACTACGAGAAGTTGCCGAGCATGATGATGCGCGGCAACAAGAGCGAGGTCGACAAGGCCGTCGGCCACCGCTGGCAGTTCGCGCTCACGTTTGGCGAGAAGATTGCCGCCGCGGCGTTCGGCCCCGAAGGTTTCCGCGACGGCGAGAAGGCCCTCAAAGGCGAATTCAAGTACGAGAACAAGGTGTTCTCCGAATCCATGAAGCGCGCCGCGGCCCACCCCTTCTTCGTGTTCTGGCTCGACCTCGGGGCCGGGCTCAGCGCGGCGGCCGGCTCCGTCGAGAGCTTCGCCCGCCTCATGGGCAGCGACGACGCGGCCCAGCTCGGAGCGCAGCTGCGTGCCATGAAGTCCGGCGCGCCCTTCGCGTTCACGGTCGGCGGCAGCGCCACCACGCTGCACGTCGTGGCCGACGTCCCGTTTGCGCCCATCCAGGCGCTGCGCGAACTCGTCGACTGAGCCCCGCCGTGCGCGCGGACCCGCGTCGACTTCAAGCCCGTTGCCGCCCCTGCACCCCCGCGAGAGTCGCTGCCGGGGTGGCCCGGGCGGTCGTCTTCCGCCGCCCGCGACGCGCGGTCGTGGGCTTCGCCCTCCTCGTCGGCGTGGTCCTCGCGGCCTGGTCCGGCTGCACGCACCGGCCCATCACCGGGGTGCAGCAGTGGTCGTACATCGCCGCCACCCCGGCCGTGCCGCCCGAGCAGGCGCTCACCCGGCTGCGCGTCGTCGTGCGGCCGTTTGTCGACGTGCGCCGACCGCTTGCCGAAGACACGCACCGCCACGGCCTCTACATCCTGCCGCTCTGGCCCTACGACAGTTTCACGTTGCACCGACCCGATGAGTTGGCCCGCGAGGCGGCGCAGGAGCGGCCTGACGAGGTCACGGCGAGCCTCGATTTTCCCAAGGATTTCGCCTCGGCACTGGCCGCCGAATTGGCCAACGCCGGGCTGTTCGCCGAGGTCCGCTTCGACCCCACGGGCACGCTCAACGCGGGCTTCGACTTCGCCATCGGCGGCGAACTGCGCAAGACCGAGGCCTACGAATCCAAGACGGCCTACCTGGCCTCGCTCTACGGCATGGCGCTCTACGTGACCGGGTTGCCCTACGGCAGCGCTTCCTGGAACGTCGACCTCGCCGTCAGCCTCGTCGACCTCGCGAGCGGCCGCACGCTCTGGCAGGACCGGGCCACGCGCACCGAGAAGCGCATCCGCGGCCTCTACTACAACCGCGACGCGCTCGACCGCTGCCTCGCACTCGTCGGCCCCTGCTACGGGCGGCTGCTGCGCTTCGTCACCGGGCGGGTCGTGGCCAACCTGCGCGCGGCGCTCCAGCAAGACCCGCAACTCGCGGCGGCGGCGGCCCGGGCCGCGAGCCGGCCGGCCGACGCCCCCGCCCTGCCGGTGACGGCACCGGCCGCG
>CAYRCM010000114.1:0-19105 GCA_964422715.1 uncultured Myxococcales bacterium
AGTGCGGCCGGCTCGGGGGCCGGGTGCGGCGCGTAGGGGTCGGCCGCATACCCGCCGTTGCCGGCGGCGGGGCGGCTCGGGTAGTCGGCCGGGCCCACGGCGTCGTCCGGGTGGGCCGGCCGGCTCGGGTAGTCGGCGGGGGGCAGCCGCGACCCGTTCGGCGCGGGCGAACGCACGCCGCCCTGGCCGTTCGATGGGTTTCGCGAACCGTGGCCTTCGTAGGGATCCATGGGTTTCTCTTCCGGCGGCGGGGCGGGCGCCGGCCTCACTCGACGACGTCGAAGAGCTGCACATTGCGGCAGCCCGTGCACAATCGCACGCGGAGTCGGCTGCCGAGGCCCATCGGGCGCTCGACGTACGCGTCGTCGTCGAAGAACACCGCGAGGTTCTGCGCCCGCAGGTAGCCCCAGGCGTAGGTCGTGCCGCCGCAGACCGGACACGGGTGCGCAACGGGCGGGTTTTCGGGCTGGGCTGCGGCTTCGTTCATGGAGCGGGCTCTCCAGCGGCCCCGCCGGCGAGTGTACCCGAGCGGGCGCCGCTTGTCAGGGGCCGCCGCGGACCGCTCGGGCCCCGAGGCATGGTGCGGCGGCCGCAGCAGGGGGCCGCCTGGGGCGACCCCGTCAGTCGAAGGACACGACCTGCGACGTCCAGGCGCGCCAGGTGAGCGGGTCGAGGTGTTCGAGACTGTAGCGTTCGACCGAAACCCCCGGCCGCACGATACGCTGGAAGAGCAGCCACTTGCCGCCCCCCGGCATGGCGTGGATGCCCTCGCTCGCCGCGAAGTCGGGCAGGGCCACGGCGCCGGCGTCGCCCGCCGCGAAGATGAACCAGAGCAGCCCGCCCCACGGCGAGTGGAGTTGCAGCCATTGCAGGTCGGGCACGCGCCCGGCACCCGGGGTCCAGCGGAGGGTCAGGCCGTCGAGCACGCCGTCGGGGACGGGGTTCGTCACGTCGACGAACGGCACGAAGGGCCCGAGTCGCAGCGCGCCGTCGCCAAGCCCGAGGAAGCGGCCGTCGGTGAGCGGCGCGATGGCGGTGAGCCGCACCTGGTAGCCCGGCGGCGGCGGCAGGCGCCGGATGCCCGCGGCCTCGATGACGACGATCTCGCCGGCGTCGCCGGCAGCGAGCACGCACCCCGGGGCCGAGGTGAGCGCGTAGAGGTCGAAGGTGCTCGGACTCGGCAGCGCCTGCCAGGTGCCGCCGTCGTAGCGCAGCAGCACGCCCGCCTCGCCGGCCGCGAAGAGACCGAGGTCGGGGTCGTGGTGCACGGCGTGGAGCGGTCGTTCGGTGGGCGCCCGCACGGCCGTGAACCCCGCCCCGCGGTCGCAGAGCACGGTGCCGTGGGCGCCGACCGCCCAGACCGTGCCCGTGGCGTCGACGGTGACCGCGTTGAGCTCGGCGGGGCTCGCCGTGCCCGAGAAGCCGCCGTCGGGATGGCCGTAGGCGACGACGCGGGGCCCGACGGCGACGAAGCGGCCGTCGGGCAACGGTGCCACGGCGACGAGGTCGCGGCGCACGTCGCTCGCCACGCTGCGAAACGGGCCGCCGGTGGAGGCCACGACAGCGCCCCCCGCGCCGACGGCCACGAGCCGGCCGGAGGCGTCGGCGGCGATGCCGAGGAGGTCGGCTGTCGTGGGGCTCGCCTGGAGTTCGGGCCGCAAACCCGTGAAACGGTAGAGCCCCCCGCCAACACCGGCCGCCCAAAGTGTCCCGTCGGGGGCGCTGGTGAGCGCCCGGACGGGGCCCGGCAGATGAGTCTCGACCGCGCGCACGTTGCCCGCGGCGTCGCCGACGAGCGCCCGCGAGTCGTCGGGATCGGCCACGGCGCTGCGCAGCACGACCGATTCGGGCCAGCCGAGGTCGAGCAGCCCGTTCGTCGTGTAGGCGCGCGCCACGAACGTGTAGTGCGCCCCCCGCAGGAGGCCGTCGAGGGTGCGCGGCAGGTGGTCGAGGGCGACGGGTCCGGCCGCGGGCGCCGCCGGAATGCCGGGCAGCCGGATGTAGCCCTCGGCGCCGAGTTCGAGGTAGGCCCAGAACCGGAAGCGGTTCGGCCCGGCGGCGTCGAGCGGCGGGGGCGGGTCGAGGGTCACGGTGACCGACCGGTCGAGCGGGATGTCGAGGTCGATGTCGAGGTCGGCGACGTCGGTGTTGGGCGGCACGTTGACGTGGCGGCGCAGGCCCATCCAGTGGGGCGTGAACGCGAACGACACCGTGTCGACGGCGCCCCCGAAGCAGGCGATCGCGATTTCGCCCGGCCACGTATGCAGCGTGTAGCGGTCGTCCAGGACGGCCGGCGGCTGGCCCGGCAGGCCCGGGAGCGTCGGCGGGACGAGCGGGTCGAGTTCGCTCACCGTGCACTGGATGCGCGCTTCCCCCGGCGACGGCAGGCAGAGCGCCTCGGGGCCGAGCGCGTAGCAGGCGAACTGCCGGCCGTCGCCGCACGGGGTGCCGGGGGCCTCGCAGGGCAGCGCGCAGAGCGGCCCTTCGAGCGACCACTCGACGCAGCGGCCCGTGGGCCCACAGTCGGCGTCGAGGGTGCACGGCAGGCACAGGGTCGTGCCGGCGACCCCGCGGTCGTGGCACGGGGCCGGCGGAATGAAGAATTGCTTGTCGGAGTAGCGGATGAGGCCGCTCACCTGACTCGGTGGGGCGCTCGGCGGCTCGGTTTCGCCGCCGCTCTCCGGGGGCTTGTAGAGCAGCAGGGTGGCGTTCGTGGCGTCGAAACTGGCCGTCGTGTAGCTCGAATGGTCGAGTTTGGCGGCCGAGACGGTGACGGGGCCGGCGATGCCGAGTTCGGACAGCGTCACGAGACCCGCGGCGTTCGTGTAGCCGCGCGCGAGCAATGTGCCGGCGGGATCGGCGAGCACCACCGCGGCGCCGCCGAGCGGGCTGGACGTGTAGTAGTCGAGGACGGCGACGTTGACGGTCTCGAAGATGGGCTCGCCCCAGGTGCCGCCGGACGTCTGCGTGGGGTCGAAGTAGACGAACGCGGCGGGGAAACGGAAGGTTGCGGTTGCGGCGGCGACCTCGACATCGGTCACCCCGATGTCTCCGGGGGGCAGCCGGAAGACGATGTCCGTCTCGGAGAGCCGGGCGACCGAGAGCGCATGCCGGCCGCCGACCCGCACGTCTTCGTGGCCCGTGAGCCCCGCGCCGTAGACATGGACGAGGCCGCCGCCGGCGATGGAGCCGGACGTAGGAAAGATGGCGAAGGCATCGGGCCCGGGCGCGACGTACGTGAAGGCGTCGGCCAGCAGCGCGCTGCCGTGCGGAGTCTCGACGCGGAGCGTGGCCGGGCCCGGGCTGCCGGGCGGCAGGCTGGCCGTGAGCGTCTGGTCGTCGTGCACCGTCAGCCCGGCGGCGGGCAGTGCGCCGACGTAGAGTGCCTGGGCCGCGCCGAGCTGGCTGCCGCGCACGGTCAGGGGCAGGCCGCCGGCGGCGGGGCCCGTGGCCGGCTCGACGCTCGCGAGCGTGGGCGGCTCGACGTAGCGAAACGCGGCGTCGCTGCGCAGGCTCGCCTCGCCCTGCGTCACGCGGACGGCAACGGGGCCGGCCGGGCCTGGCGGGGTCAGCACGCGCAGGCTGCCGGCCTCGAGCGTGGCTTCGACGAGCGTCGCGCGGGCCGCGCCGAATTGCACGCGCAGCCGTTCGGCCGACCGCAGCCCGGTGACGAGCACGGTGACCGGCTCGCCACCGGCCGTCCGCCCCGTGGGCGGCGTCACGCCGTGGAGCGCCGGCGCGGCCGGGGCGACGCCGTCCGGCATGTCGAGGTAGACGAACGCGCTCTCGGCCACGTGTGCGGCGGCGCCCGCCTCGAGCCGCACGGCCACGGGGCCCGCGGGGCCGGGCGGTGTCCGCACGTGGAGGGTGGTCGCGTCGGGGGACGCGAGGATTTCGGCCGGTGCGGCGCCAAACCACACCCGCACGTCGGGGGCAAACCCCGAGCCGCCGAGCGTCACCACACCGCCGCCCGTACTCGGCCCGAAGGCCGGGCGCACGCTCGCAAGCGCAAGGGGGTCGACGTAGCTGTAGGCGCCGCGGGCCGTGTAGCAGCCCTGCGGCACGGCAACGTGCACGGCGACGGGCCCGGCCGCCCCGGGCGGCGTGACCGCGACGAGCGTCGTGTCGTCGATGGGGGCGAGCCGCAGCGCCGGGCGGCTGCCGAAGACCACCGCTCGGGCCGCGCCGAGCCCCGTGCCGCGCAGCGTGACGCTCTGCCCGCCCGCGGACGGGCCGAAGGCGGGCTCGACCGCCGTGAGCGTGCCGGTCTGCAGGAACTCGAAGGCCGCCGGCGCCGTGAGCCCGCGCCCCGTCGCGAAGGCGACGGCGACGTCGACCACGCCGGGGTCGTGTGCGGGGGTGCGCACGCGCAGCCCGCCGCCGGTGCGGGGGTAGACTTCGGGCGCCGCAACCGTGCCAAACCAAACGCTTTCGACCGGCCAGAGGCCGTTGCCGAGGAGTTCGACGAACTCACCGCCCGCCATGGCGCCGCGGTCGGGAACGACGGCCGTCAGACGCGGCGGGGGCGCGGCATCGGCGCCGTCGAGCCGGGCGTCGCCGGCGGCGTCGGGCCCGTCGCTGGAGCGCGCGTCGCCCCCGGCGAGGTCGCCGGAGTCGGCAACCGCGTCCGCGGAGCCGGGGCCCGCCGAAGCGCCGCAGCGTCCTGCCACGGCCAGGAGCGCCAGCGCGACCAACGAAATCCAGCGGTTCATGGAATGTTGCATGCCTGCCGATGCCTTGGGGCTCGCTGCCGTTGCCCCCGGCGGCGCCGGGCCGTCAGTGGAGCACGTCGAACGTGGCGTAGGCCTGGATGCTCAGGAGGTGCATGGTTTCGAGCGCCGACTCGAACGCGCCCTGGTTGACGGCGAGCGACGCGGCGCCCGAGCCCATGTCGCCGCCGAGGCTTTCGGGGTTGGACATGGCGAGCCACTGGAAGCGCATGCTGAGACCCGCCGACACGCGCGGGGTTACGCGGTATTCGAGCCCGAAGCCGAGCTGCGCGTAGAAGCCCCAGAGCGGCTCGACCTCGGCGATGACCCCCATGGCGAGCCCGAGGCCGGCCGGGATGTAGGCCTTGAGCCGGCCTTCGTAGACGTACCAGCGGTAGCCGCCGCCGAGTGTCACGAAGTGCAGCGGCAGCGCGTCCTTGAGGTCGAAGACGTTTGCGGCCGGCACGCAGCGGCCCCCGAGCAGCACCACGGGCCACAGCAGGTTCTGGCGGTTGCACTGGCCCGTTTGCAGCGGGGCCGTCGGTTGCGGCCGCGTGCGGATCTGGTCGCGCTGGAGCGTGCGGGCCGGAATGTACACGTCGGGCCGGTCGCGAAACGAGGCGTGCGTCCACTCGTCTTCGTCCCAGGGCAGGAGCGCGTAGTTGAGACGGATTTCCCACTGCCCGAGCAGCACCGAGGCCGAGGCCGAAAACCCGAGCGAGTTGGTCATGTCGATGAGCACCGTCTGGAACGGCAACTCCACGTCGTGGCCGACCGAGAGCGGCACCCCGTCGAGGAACTTCGAGAGCGGCACGCCCGCGCCCGCGCCCACCTCGAGGGAGAGCGGCACCCGCGCGCCGGCGGCATGCGGCCAGAGCGCCAGCCAGAGGCCGACGAGGAGCGGGAGGCTGCCGCGGCACGCCGTCATGGTCAGTACCTCAGCAGCAGGCTGCCCGAGAACGACAGCAGGTTCATGTAGGCCACCTTGTCGTTCCAGAGGGCGCGCGTGGCCAGGAAATCGACGAAGCCCATCGCCTGGTCATGCTCGGTGAGATAGAAGTGGTAGCGCGCTTCGAGCCCGAGCCAGAGCACGTCGACGAGCCGGATGCCGAGACCGAGGCCCGTGTTGAGGCTGAAGCCGAGCAGCGCCCGGCGCAGGATGGGGCCCGTCACGATGCCCGCGCCGAGGGCCACCGGTACGTACGGCTGAAAGCGGGCCTCGGCCCGGACGAGCCGGAAGCGGTAGCCGAACGTCAGCGCGTGGAAGTCGAGCGTCTCGTCGAGGTTGACGCGCACGTGCGACGGGAAGTCGGCGGGCTCGCCCTGCCGGTCGAAGTCCCAGCCGGCGTGCAACAGCCCGACGGCGTCTTCGTAGAGCGAACGCGGAAAGACCAGGTCTTCGCGCGTGAGCGCCACGCGGTTCAGCACGTAGCGGAACTCGAAGGCATCGAGCAGCAGCGAAAAGCCGAGCGCCATGTGGACGGTGTTGTCGACGACGAAGCGGCCGCCTTCGCCCCCGCGCGTGTCGATGAAGCGGTGCAGCGGCACCGAGACGCCGGGCGACAGTTCGAGTCCGATGCGGCTGCGGGCCGCGGCGGGAAGCGGCAGCGCCACGCCGAGCAGGGCGACGACGGCCAGGACATGCGAGCGCTTCGCCATGGGCGGGTGTTGAAAACCTCCAGCGCTCGTTGTTGCCCGAATCGGCGGGGGGTGTCAATTGCGCGCCGGGCCGGCGCGGCCTCTCAGGCGAACGCGCGTTCGTAGAGTTTGCGCAGGTCGGCCTGGCTGCACGGACGCGGGTTGGACTGGTGGCAGGCGTCGGCGAAGGCGTGTTCGGCCAGCCGGTCGAGGTCTTCCGCGCGCACGCCGGCCGCCGAGAGCGTCTGCGGCAGCCCGACCGCCTGGCCGAGCCGGACGATGGCCGCGATCGCCGCGTCGGCACAGACGGCATCGGAGCCCGCGTAGCCGAGCACCCGGCCGGCCTGCGCAAGGCCGGCGAGGGCCGCGTCGCGGTTGAACGCCAGCACGTGGGGCAGCACGATGGCGTTGGCGAGACCGTGCGGCACCCCGGAGATCGCCGACAGCGGATGGGCGAGCGAGTGCGCGGCGCCGAGCCCCTTCTGGAAGGCCACGGCCCCCATGGCGGCGGCCAGCGCCATTTCGGCGCGCGCGTCGAGGTCGTGGCCGTTTTCGACGGCGCGCTTCAGGCTCCCCATCACCATGCGAATGGCTTCGAGGCCGATGGCCGTGCACATGGGGTGGTAGCCCTTGGCCATGACGGCCTCGACGGCGTGGGTGAGCGCGTCCATGCCCGTGTAGGCCGTGATCTTGGGCGGCAGGTCCTGCATGAGCACGGGGTCGATGAGGGCCAGCCGGGGCAGCAGGCACGGCGCGAACACGACGATCTTCACGTGCGTGTTGGGGTTGGTGATGACGGCGCTGCGGCCGACTTCGCTGCCCGTGCCGGCCGTGGTGGGGACGGCCAGGATGGGCGGCACGTCGGCCGGCCGGACCATCTTCCAGCCGTCGATGCGGTCGTCGTAGTCGGTCGAGACGCCCGTGTGGCGCGCCATCAGCGCGATGGCCTTGGCCGCGTCGAGCGCCGAGCCGCCGCCGATGCCGACGACACAGTCGCAGGCGCCGGCCCGGAAGGCCGCGGCGCCGGCCGCGATCTGCGGGTCGTCGGGGTTCGGCGACACCCCGGAAAACGTCGTGACGGGCAGGCCGGCCGCCTTCAGGCGTTCGACGAGAGCCTGGAAGAGCGGCAGGGACACGAGTCCCTGGTCGGTGACGACGAGCGGGCGCGAGCCGAACTCGCGCACGTAGGCCGGCAGGTTTTCGGCCGCGCCGGCGCCAAACTCGATGCGGGTCGGGAAGTTGAAACGCGAGACCATGCGGTCCTCCTCCATGGCTCAGCCGTTGTGCGAGCCCTCGATTTCCGGCGCGCGAGTGTAGCAGGGGGCGCCGGTGGCCCGCAATCGTCGTGCAGGGGCAGCGCGGGTCAGGCGAGCCGCGGCGGCGGCACCCAGCCCCCGCAGTCGGCTTCGAGCCACTGGGCCACGGCCACGCTCAGGTGGTCGCGGCCGTGGCCCGCCACGACCTGCACCCCGAGCGGCAGACCGGCGGCGCCAAGCCCGAGCGGCACGGCGGTGGCCGGCAGTTCGAGGACGTTGAGGATGGCCGTGTACACCCAGCGCCAGGGCGGCAGAAGCGGCCGGTGGTGGCGCGGCGCCACGCTCGGGTAGGGCGGAAACAGCAACACCGTGTCGGGGCCGAGGCGTTCGGAGAGCGCGGCCCGCAGTGCACGGCCGGCGGCGACCGCTGCGCCGCGCGCCCCGGACAGGGCCGCGGGCAGCCGTTCGAGCGCCGCGAGCCCCAGGGCCGGCAACGTGTGCGGCGAGCGCCCGCAAAGCCAGCGCAGCAATTCGCGGCCGGGCCGCACGGCCCCTCGGCCGTCGCCCAGCCATTCGGCGAACGATGGCCCCCCCGCATCGGCCAGCATGGCGGCCCAGATGCTGAGCGAGCGTTCGAACCCCGGGATGCGCGTCACGAGAACCCGCGCGCCGCGCGCAGCCAGCGCCGCGGCCGCCCGCTGCTGGGCCGCGCGGAGCTCGGGCTGCACGGGCAGCCAGCCGTTGTCGGGCACGTCGAGCACCGTGAGGCGTTCGGCGCGCACCGTCGCCGGGTCGCCGAGCGGCAACGCCTGGCAGCCTGGGTCTTCGCCGTCGGGCCCGGCCAGCAGCCGGACGAGCGGCCACAGGTCGGCCGCCCGGCGCGCGAGCGGCCCCGTCGTCTGGTAGCGGCGCGCGACCCCATGCGCACTCGGGTAGTTGCCGGTGTTGGGGATGAGCCCACCCGTGGGTTTGTGGCCGAAAACCCCGTTGAAAAACGAGGGCATGCGGATGGACCCGCCGATGTCGGCCCCGAGCCCGAAGGGCGCCCCGCCGGCCCCCACGATGGCCCCTTCACCGCCCGAACTGCCCCCCGCGATGCGCCCGGGGTCGTAGGGGTTGCGCGTGCGGCCGTACACGCGGTTGGCGCTCTCCATCCACATGCACAACTCGGAGACGTTCGTGACCCCGAGCGGGATGGCGCCCGCGCGCCGCAGCCGCGCCACGCTCGGCGCGTCGGCCGCGGCCCGCACGCCGCGCCGCGCCACGAGCCCCGACGTGTGCGGCATGCCCGTGAGCGCGATGGATTCCTTGATGGAGCAGGGCACCCCGTGCAGTGGCGGCAAGCCCGCGGGACCCTCGGCGGCGAGACGGCGGTCGGCGGCGCGGGCCTCGGCGACGGCCGCCTCGAAGCGGTCGGCCACCATGGCGTTGAGCCGCGGGTTGACGGCCTGAATGCGCGCGATGTGGGCGAGCACGACGGCCTCGGCGCTGACCGCGCCCGCGCGGATGCGGGCCGCGAGTTCGGTCGCCGAGAGAAGCAGCAGCGGGTTCATGCGGCGTGGCCGGAAGGGTGAGACGCGGCGGCTAGAAAGGCGAGCCGGCCTGGGTGGTGCCCGGCGAGAAGCGGCTCTCGGGGTGCACGACGAAGGCGGCGTTCGGGTCGGCGTCGCTCGTGCGCACGATGGAACGGTCGCCGTTCGCTTCGCTGCCGTAGGTGACCGTGTCGGCGATGGAGCCGTCGGCGAGCAGCACGCTGACCGTGTCGCCCTTGTTGTTGAGCCCGAGGCCGGTGGACCCGAACACGAGGGCCTGCGTGGCCGTCTCGAGGGCGCTCAGTTTGCTGGCACTGCCGCCGCCGAAGACCACGACCGCATGGCCGGGCAGCAGCAGCGCGCCGGCCGGGAACACGAAGCGGGTGGCGTAGCTGTCGGAAACGGCGATGCCGCTCAAGTCGACCGTGCCCGCGCCGATGTTGACGATCTCGACGAACTCGTCTTCGGTGGCGCTCGCCTTGCCGTCGCCGTTGGCGTCGCCGGCGCTGCCGCTCGCCGGGTCGGCGAGGATCTCGTTGATGAGCAGGCGACCGTCGCCGGCCGGTTCGGGCTCGGGTTCGGGCTCGGGTTCGGGCTCGGGGGCGCCGACACACGTGAGGCCGGTCGGGACGCACTGCTTCGACTGGATGGTGTAGCCGGTGGCGACACTCATGCACTCGTAGCCCGTGGGGCAGGCGTCGGTGCTGAGGCATTCGGCGGTGCAGACTTTCTCGTCGGCGTTGAGCCGCACGCACTTGTTGCCGAGCCCGCCGCAGTCGCTGTCGCGGCTGCACGACTTGCAGAAGTTTTCGACGACGGCGTAGGGGTGCAGCCGCGGGTTGTCGTCGATGCCGTGAACCCCGTACATCGAGTGGAACCAGGTGCTGTTGCCATCGAGTTTCTGCAGCATCTCGGCGAAGCGCCAGGGCTGATGCTGGCCGCTCGATTCCTCGAAGATGGCGCGGAGGAAGTTCTGCACGACGCCGGCCGAGGCCGCGTTGGAGAAGTTCGTGGTGGTGACGATGTCGATGTCTTTCTCGCCCGTCTTCGCCGGGTTCTTCCAGAACGCCTCGCCGACGGCGTAGGTGTCGCAGCCTTCGGCCAGCACGACCTGGTAGGTGTTGGCCGGCAGCTCGAGGCTGGCGATCTCGGAGTCGTCGAGGTCGCCTTCGTCGGTCTTGTTCCAGTTCGCGAGCGCGAAGCCGTAGAACGGGCCGGAGTGGCCGGAATACATGATGACTTCACGGGTGCGGAAACTCTCGCGCATGTCGTCTTCGAGCACGCGGCCCCCGGCGCTGGTGTCGGTGTCGGCTTCGGTGCCGACCTTGCCCCAGTAGAGCGACACGGAGATCGCTACGTCGCGGCCGTTGGCCTTGATGGTCTTCGTGAGCGGGCCGCTCGTGCGCGTATAGGCGTCGTAGGAGGCCACCGGCGACTTGAAGCCGCGGCCGACGAGCCAGTCGTAGACCGCCCGCGAGTGCACGATGTGGTATTCCTTGTGATAGTCCCAACCGAAGTGCACGCCAATCGACACCTGACCGTCGGCGAAGAGCCGCGCGTAGTCGATCCAGGCGTCGGTCGAACGGGGTTCGGGCACGATGGTGAGGTCGATGGTCTCGACCTGGTCGGCCGACACCTTCGCGGGGTCGAAGGCGCTCCACGGCGAGCGGCGATACCATTCGGAATTCAGCGTCAGGTCGTCGAGCTGGCTGTTCGGCACCTTGCCGACCGGCAGGCTGATGTGGTGCAGCCCGTCTTCGCCCACCGTGGCCGGCAGCGCTTCGAGCAGATCCATCTGGCCGCCGACTTCCTGCTGGAAGCGGAAGTGCCACACGAGCGGGTCGTTCGCGTCCTGCGTGATCGCCAGGTCTTCGTACGAGCCGTTCTTCGTGAGCGATTCGTATTTGTTGTCGTGGTCGTCTTCGGGGCCCATGAGGTACTGGAGGAGGAACCAGTTGATGGCGATTTGCCGGTAGTACACGAGCTGCCGCACGCGCTGGTCGCGCTTCTCGGTCGACAGGTTGGCCTCGGACGCGTCGAGCTTCACGTACGACTCGCCGCGCACGAAGTATTCCTGGGCGCTCAGGCTGAAGAAGTTGTCGGCCTTGCCGGGGGGCACGACGACGGTTTCTTCTTCGGCCGCGGTCTCTTCGGCGCACCCGCCGACGAACACGGAGCCGAGCCCGACGAGTGCCGCCGCCACGACTGTCATCGCTGTGGATTGTTTCATGCTGCGCATCCGATACCTCCTCCATACAAGCGAGGCCAGCATTATAGACAGCCGCGGGCGGTTGAAAAGCCCTTTTCGTTCGCCCCCGGCCTTTTTGTGCGCGGACGTCGGCGGGTCGGGTCCGGCCCGGCGGCGCGGCTTGACGGGGGCCGCGGCGAACATAGGTTCTCTCGGCCGGCACGCGTCGGCGGGGAGAAGCGACATGCACAGCGGCGGCGATCTCGTGGCACGCATGCTCGAACGGCAGGGCGTGCGGCATCTGTTCACCCTGTCCGGGCTCCACGTGGCGAGCATCTACGCCGGCGCGGTCGAGCGCGGCATCCAGGTCATCGACACCCGTCACGAGCAGGCCGCCGCGCACGCCGCCGACGCCTACGCCCGGCTCACGCGCAACGTGGGCGTGGCCGTCGTCACGGCCGGCCCCGGCGTCACCGACGCGCTGACCGGGGTGGCCAACGCCCAGGCCGCCGCCTCGCCGCTCGTGCTCATCGGCGGTGCGGCGCCGAGCCACAACCGCGGCCGCGGGGCACTCCAGGAAATCGAACAACTGGCGCTGTTTCGGCCCATCACCAAGTGGTCTGCGCAGGTGCCCTCGGTACGCCAGATTCCGCTGTATCTCGCGCGCGCCTTCCGCGAGGCGCTGTCGGGCCGTCCGGGGCCGGTGTTTCTCGAAATGGCCTGGGACGTGCTCGTCGACACCGTCGACACCCTGGAGTTGCCCGAACGCTACTTCAGTCCTGCCCGACCCGCGGGCGACCCGGCCTACGTCGCGCGGGCGCTCGCGGCCATCGAACGCGCCGAACGGCCGGTCGCGCTCGCCGGCTCGTCCGTGTGGTGGGACGACGCCGCCCCGGCGCTCGACGCGTTTGCGCGGCGCGCGAACGTCCCCGTGTACCTGAACGGGGCGGGCCGCGGCGCGCTGGCCCCCGATCACCCGCTGCGCTTCCACGCGAGCCGCGGCGAAGCGCTTGCCATGGCCGACCTCGTGCTCGTCGTCGGCACCCCGTTCGACTTTCGCCTGCGCTACGGCGAGGACGTGCGCCCCGACGCCACCGTGGTCCAGATCGACATCGACCCCACCGAACTCGGACGCAACCGCGGCGCCGACGTGGGCATCTGGGGCGACACGCGACTCGTGTTGCAGCAGCTGCTCGCCGGGCTGCCCGCCGCCCCGCCGCCCCGCACGGCCTTCCTGGCGGCGCTCACCGCCAAGGAGGCCGAGAAGCGCGCGAAAATCGCGGCGCTCGAAGCGAGTGACGCGCGCCCCATCCACCACCTGCGTCTCGCCCGCGAAATCTCGGAGTTTGCCGCCGCGGCCGGGCGCGAGCCGCTGTTCATCGGCGACGGCGGCAACTTCGTCGCCATGGCGGCCAAGAGCATCGCCGTGCCGGCCCCTGGACGCTGGCTCGACCCCGGTCCGCTCGGCTGCCTCGGCGTGGGCGCCCCATTTGCCATCGCCGCGAAGACGCTCTACCCCGAGCGCCTCGTCGTCGTGCTGCAGGGCGACGGGTCGTTCGGTTTCAACGGGTTCGATTTCGAGACCGCCGTGCGCTTCGGCCTGCCCATGGTCGTCGTCGTGGGCAACGACGCCGCCTGGGGCCAGATTCGCCTGCCGCAGCTCGACGTCTATGGCCACGACGTGGCAACGCGGCTCCATCCCACGCGCTACGACAAGGTGGTCGAAGCGTTCGGCGGCTTCGGCACCGAAGTGCACCGGCCCGAAGACATCCGCCCGGCGCTCGAAGCCGCCGCCGCGAGCGGCACCGTGGCCTGCGTCAACGTGCACATCGACCCCGAGGCGCCGCGCACCTCGGGCATGATGGGATACGCCATATGAACCCGACCGAAGGGCCTTCGCCGCCGCTGCGGCTCCACGCCGAGCAAACGGGGCTGCTCGTCATCGACCTCCAGGAACGGCTCGCCGCCGCCATGCCCCCCGCCGATCTGGCGAGGGTTGGCCAGAACGTGCGGTTGCTGCTCGAAACGGCCAAGGTGCTGGGCTTGCCCGTCATCCTCACCGAGCAGTACCGCAAGGGCATCGGGCCCACGTTGCCCGAACTGCTGGCGGCACTGCCCCCCGGTGTCGAACCGCACGAAAAGATGCACTTCTCGTGCCTCGCCGACCCGGGCATCTCCGCGGCCTTGCGGGCCGCGGGCCGCACGCAGTGGCTCGTCGTCGGCATGGAAACCCACGTCTGCGTCTACCAGACGGTGCGCGACCTCGTGCCGTTGGTCGCCGGCGTGTTCGTGCCGGCCGACGCCGTCGTGAGCCGTACGGCCGAAAACCGCGCCGTGGGCCTCGACCTCATGGGTCGGGCCGGCGCGGTCGTCACGTCGACCGAGGCGGCCGTCTTCGACCTGTTGCACGTGGCCGGCACGCCGGCGTTCAAGGCGTTGGCGCCGCTGCTGAAGTAGCCGGGCCCGGGCGCCGGCCGCGTCCCGGTCGGGCCCGTCCGGCCGGGCGGGTCACACCTTGGCGTGGCTGCCGTCGCAGAACGGCGGTTTCTGGGTGTGCTTGCACATGCAGAGCGCCAGTTTGAGCGGCGCCGTCACGCTGAACGGCAGGGGCGTGAATTCCCCCTCCGCCTTGTGCGCACCGTCGCAAAACGGCTGCTTCTGCGACTTGCCGCAGGCACACCACCAGTACTTGCCGGCAGGCAGTTCGAGGACGGCGGGCTTACGGTCGGCGACTACCGGTTCACTCATGGAGAAGTCCTTTCGGTCGGTTGGCCGCGGGCCCGCGAGGCGCGCGCGGCAGGTCGGTTTGCACACTCAGAGCCAAGGGGTCGGGGGCACCTGACAGGCGCCGTTGACGCAGTCGTCGGTGCACGTCCAGCCGGTCTCGAACCCCAAGCAGTCGCAGCGCGACGGCATGCAGGTCGGGATGGCCGTGGGCAGGCACCGGAGGCCCGGCGCACAGCCAAATTCGAAGCACGCCTGCGGGTTCGGCGGCGGGCAGCTGGGCCGTTGCGTCATGCAGCGGTTGCCGAAGCAGCACGTGGGGTCGTCGGGGCTGCACCAGGGGTAGCAGGCCGGGCCGGCCACGCACACGTTCAGCGGAAAGCGACAATCGCCGTCGGCCAGGCATTCGTTCGCGGGCACGCACTGGCACGGCGTGCAGCCGTGGCGCTCGGCCAACACGTAGCCGTCGCCGCAATCGATGTCGCAGACTTCGCCCGAGCGGTCGCAGGGCACGCACTGGCCGTTCTGGCACCATTCGGCGCCGTAGAGGCAGCCGTCGTCGGTGCGGCAACCCGCTTGGGGGACGCAGAGGCCGCCGTCGCAGTCTTCACTGCACTGCCACTGCCCGCTCGCCTCGTCGCAGACACAGCGGCGCGGAATGCAGACCCCCGAATTGGGCACGCAGGTCTCACCTTGCGGGCAGCCGACGTCGATGCAGCCCTGCGGGTTTTCGCCTGCACAGGCCGTGGGCCACGCTTCGCAGTGGGTGCCCACGCAACAGCTCGGGTCGCCGTCGGGGCAGTCGGGCGAGCAGCTGCCGGGGGCGCAGTACTGGCCGGCCGGGCAGTCCTGGTCGCCCGTGCACTCGTCGCGCGGTTCGCAGACGCAGGGCGTGCAGCCGTTGCGGTTCGGCATGCCCGAGCCCGGCGGGCAGAACAGCAGGCAGGTGAGCCCCGAATTGTCACAGGCCACGCAGCGGCCCGCTTCGCACCACTCGGCGCCGTAGGCGCACTGGCTGTCGTCGATGCAGGGCCGCGTGTCGACGCATGTGCCGCCCTGGCAGTCGCGGGTGCACACCCAACTGCCGGTGTCCACTTCGCAGTAGCACTCGCTCGGGATGCAGCTGTCGGGCAGCACTTCGCAGGACTGCCCCTCGGGGCAGCCGGTCGTGACGCAGCCCTGGGGATTGGGCCCGGGGCAGCTGCCGTCGCTGACACAGGTGCCGCCGGAGCAGTCGGCGGTGCAGATCCACGTGCCGGTAACGGGGTCGCAGTCGCAGTGCGAGGGGATGCACACCCCGGACGTCGGCGCGCAGATTTCGCCCACCGGGCAGCCCACGTCGGCGCAGCCCTGGGGGTTCGGCCCGGGGCAGCTCTCGGCCTCGACGCAGATGCCGCCGTCGCAGTCGCCGGAACAGACCCATTCCATGCGGAACGCGTCGCACACGCACTCGCTCGGATGGCAGTCGTCGGTCACCGTTTCGCAGTACTGGCCTTCGGGGCAGCCCGTGAGGCGGCAACCCTGCGGACTCGGCCCGGGGCAGCCTTCGCCGGGGACGCACAGGCCGCCGTCGCAGTCTTCGGTGCAGCGCCACTGGCCGCTTGCCGGATCGCAGTCGCAGTGCGACGGGATGCAGCGGCCCGACGTGAGCGTGCAGACCTCGCCCGCGGGGCAGCCGGTCTCGGCGCAACCCTGCGGGTTCGGGCCGGCGCACGGGCCGAGCGGCACGCAGACGCCGCCCATGCAGTCGGGCGTGCAGGCCCAGGTGCCGCTCGCCGGGTCGCAGGTGCAGGCCGATGGCCGGCAGTCGCCTTCGGAGACCACGCATTCTTCGCCGACGGGGCATTCGCCGGGCATGCAGCCCGCCGGGTTGGGCTCGACGCACGCGACGCCCGCCGGCACGCAGCGGCCGCCCCCGCAGTCGCGGGTGCATTGCCAGGCGCCGCTCGCGGCGTCGCAGTGGCATTCGGAGGGCACGCAGTCGTCGGGCTGCACGTCGCAGGTCTGTTCGGGCGGGCAGCCCGTGTTGACGCAGCCCTGCGGGTTTGGTTCCGGACAGGGCCCGCTGTCGACGCAGACGCCGCCGCTGCAGTCGGGCGTGCACATCCAACTGCCCGTGGCCTCGTCGCAGCGGCAGGCGCTCGGCGTGCAACTGCCCGGATCCTGGACGCAGGTTTGCCCCGCCGCGCAGCCGCGGGTCCAGCAGCCTTCGGGGT
The DNA here is from genome assembly GCA_964422715.1 of uncultured Myxococcales bacterium. Classification (GTDB taxonomy): domain Bacteria; phylum Myxococcota_A; class UBA9042; order PWKZ01; family CAYRCM01; genus CAYRCM01. The sequence continues at coordinate 16,264 of CAYRCM010000114.1, forward strand.
TTTCGCCGCGGCAGGCGCCCGCGTCGGGCGGCGGGACACTGTCCTGCGGCGGCTGGCCGTCGGGCGTCGGGCCGCCATCGGGAGGCGGCGCGCCGTCGGGCCGCGGGCCGGCGTCGGCCGGACCCGTGCCGTCGGGCAGCCCCGTGTCGCCGCCCGCGCCGTCGTGTCCCGGTGAGGCGTCGCCGGCCGGGTTGTTGACGTCGAGCTCGCAGCGCGCGAGCAGCCCCAGAAGCAGTGCCAGAACCCCGAGCCGACGCCAGACGTTCATGATCGTTCTCCACGGTTCTGCAGCGGAAGCCGCGGTGCGCCCCCGCCTTTGGGCGCCCCTCACTGCCGCGGCCTGGCCGCACGCCCTGTCATTCTATTCAGCCCCGCGGCGAAAGGGAAACGCGGCGCGGCCCCCGCGACCGGGCGGTTGACAGGCCGGCCCGCCCTCCGGTAATCCCCCGGACGCGCCCCCGCTCGGCCCCGGCGTCCGGCGGCCGCTGCACCGCGAGGCCTCCCATGCCCCCCTTCGTGCTCCGCAGTCCGTTTTCGCCGTGCGGCGACCAGCCCCAGGCTATCGAAGCGCTCACGCGTGGGCTCGGCGCCGGGGAGCGCCACCAGGTGCTGCTCGGCGTCACGGGGTCCGGCAAGACGTTCACGATCGCCAACGTGGTCGCCCTCGCCCAGCGGCCCACGCTCGTCATCGCGCCCAACAAGACGCTCGCCGCGCAGCTCTACCAGGAGTTTCGCGAGTTCTTCCCCGAAAACGCGGTCGAGTACTTCGTGTCGTACTACGACTACTACCAGCCCGAGGCCTACGTGCCGGCGAGCGACACGTACATCGAAAAAGAGGCCCTCATCAACGACGAGATCGACCGCATGCGGCACGCCGCCACCCGCTCGCTGCTCGAACGGCGCGACGTGCTGATCGTGGCCTCCGTCTCGTGCATCTACGGGCTCGGCAGCGCCGAGGCGTACTACGGCATGCTCTGCACGCTCGAGCGCGGTCAGCGTATCGACCGCGACGCCGTGCTCGCGCAACTCGTGGCCATCCTCTACGAGCGCAACGACTACGACTTCCACCGCGGCACATTCCGGGTGCGCGGCGACGTCGTCGAGGTGTTCCCGGCGCACGCCGAAAACGAGGTGGTGCGCCTCGAGTGGTTCGGCGACGAACTGGCCGACCTCTATCTCGTCGACCCGCTCCGCCCGCAGCAGCGTCGCCCCATCGAGCGCATCGCCATCTATCCGAACAGCCACTACGTCGTCGGCGAAGAGCGCATGCACCAGGCGACGGTCACGATCCGCGCCGAACTCGCCGAGCGCCTCGATTGGCTGCGGCGCCACGACCGCCTGCTCGAGGAACAGCGGCTGCGCCAACGCACGCTCTACGACCTCGAAATGCTCGAACAGATGGGCCACTGCAACGGCATCGAGAACTACTCGCGCCACTTCACGGGCCGGGCCCCCGGCGAGCCGCCGCCCTGCCTCGTCGATTTTTTCAGCCGCGACTTCCTCTGCGTCATCGACGAGAGCCACGTCACGGTGCCGCAGCTCGCCGGCATGTTCCGCGGCGACCGCGCGCGCAAGGAAACGCTCGTCGAGCACGGCTTCCGACTGCCCTCGGCACTCGACAACCGCCCGCTCACGTTCGAGGAATTCGAGGCGCGCGCCGGCCAGGCCATCTACGTGTCGGCCACCCCCGGCAACTACGAACTCGACAAGGTCGCCGGCGTCGTCGTCGAACAGGTCGTGCGGCCGACGGGCCTCGTCGACCCCGAAATCCTCGTGCGGCCGGCCACGGGCCAGGTCGACGATCTGCTCGGCGAAATTCGCACCGTGGCGGCGCGCGGCGAGCGCGTGCTCGTGACCACCCTCACGAAGCGCATGGCCGAAGACCTCACCGAGTACTACGCCGACCTCGGCCTGCGCGTGCGCTACATGCACGCCGACATCGACACGCTCGAACGCGTGCGCATCCTGCACGCGCTGCGCACCGGCGAATTCGACGTGCTCGTCGGCATCAACCTGCTGCGCGAGGGCCTCGACCTGCCCGAGGTGGCGCTCGTGGCCGTGCTCGACGCCGACAAGGAGGGGTTTCTGCGGGCCACGCGCTCGCTCATCCAGACCTGCGGGCGGGCGGCGCGCAACGTGAATGGGCGGGTCATCCTCTACGCCGACCAGCTGACGCGCTCCATCCGCGAAACGCTCGCCGAAACGGGCCGGCGGCGCGAGAAGCAGGAACGCAGCAACCGCGAGACGGGTACCGTGCCGCGCAGCGTTCAGCGGGCGCTCGTGCCGCTCGCAACGCCGGCCCCGGACGACGGTGCCGAGCCGGCCGGGCGCCGCGGCGGGCGGCTCGCGCCGGGCGTTGCGGTAGAACGGCACGAGGATCTGATTGAAGACGTTGTCCGCCCGCGCGCTGGTCATGGGGATGACCTGGATGCGGGCGGTGACGGTGGGCTTGTCGAGCAACTGGATAATCTGCTTGGCCTGATCGACCTGGGTGCGCAGACCGGCCAGGACGATCGACTTGGTGCCCTCGTCGGCCTGGATGGAGAGGGTGGCCCCGCCGCGGGCCGCCATGCCGGGCACGTTCAACCGTTGCTTGACGGTTTCATTGAGGACCATGACCAGGGCCTGGACCGATCCGTGCTGGATGGGAATGCGCTCGGCGGTAATGTTACCGGCCTGCTCCTGGACGTCCAGCGTCGCGATCAACTTCGCAACTTGCTCAAGGGTGTTGGGACTGCCTTTGACGACCAGGGTCCCCGTCGCATCGTCGGCGGCCATCTGAAACGCCTTGTCGCCGCCGCGGGCGCCTGCTCGCGGAAGCTGATGACCGTCGTCGTCCCGG